>NZ_JBVAYG010000018.1:0-89079 GCF_055413365.1 Pseudaeromonas sp. HNCC25DJ182
CATGACACCTATCGATCGGCGACAGAACAGCTCGATTGTCCCTCCAACCGTTAGCGGTCTAACCACTAGCCGGAAGCTCCTGCTTGCCAGGGAATGGATACTTTTGCCGATGAAATCAGGGACAAGGCGCGGGAGTGTGCGGCCAACACTTGGCGGAACAGCGGCACCAGCAGCTTATTGCCATGCTCGCTCAGGTGATCCTTGTCGTAGTACAGAGCTCTTCCGTCCCGAGTCCCCCAACAACGATCACCATCGCACAGATAGGGTAGTGGATTGAGGATCGCCACACCACAACGACGCACGGCCTCATCCTGAGCATCCCAGATAAATCGATGCCGGGCATGATACTCCGCCAGCGAGATGGAAACCGACACACTTGGCCGACCCCACATCCGATCCCGAGTTATCCGTTTGGCAACCTCGACCGGCATCTCAGGAATAGGCCGCATCAGGAACACAGGACGAGACTTCGCTAGCTGGCAACTACTCTGTACCAGACGTTTCCGGTAGTCGGCCAGAAAAGCCGGATCCGGATCTTCGTAGCGGCGCTCAAAGTAGACTACCGGCCCCTTATCCTCAGCTTGCATATCGCCCAAGGGGTAGAGGGAGCCCCGGTTGATGACCACGACGGGCACCGCCGCAGGTTGCTTTTGTAAATAGTCCCGGGCATGCGCATTGAAGCGGGCGCACTGATGACGCTCGTCAATCCCGGGGCCAAAGCGCTTGGCCTCACTGATACTCGGGCAACTGGAATAGGCCAGCAGGGTGAACCCACGTTGCCGGTCCCCCTGAGCCGCCGTCATGGCACTGCTCAACGCCATGGCATGACTATCCCCCAGCAAGATGGCATCCAGTTTCTCCCCGCCAAAATGGCAAACTGGAAATTGATCGCCACTTCCGGGTAGACACTCTTTACGCCGTGGATTTTCATTCCACTGATCCCGAGCCGCAGCCTCAACCTCAGCGTTCACTCGGCCAGTTAATTCCAGTTTCCGGATGGCCAGTGCGGGTGCTACTACCAGGAGTACGCCACTGAGTAACACCCAACCACAACGTCGGGACGGCAGTTGGCCAAGCCACACGCGCCCCGGGGTTTCGACAAATCGGTAAGAGAGGGCCCCGAGCAGCAGAGTGCCCAGCAGCGCCGCCGCAACAGCCAGGGTGCTGGATTGTAGATTGCCATAAGCCAGTAGGACCACCAGCGGCCAGTGCCAGAGGTAAATCGAATAGGAACAGCGTCCAAGCCACTGAGCCAGAGGATGACCGAGTAAACCGGAGTCGGTCCGCGCCACCAGCAGCACCAGCATAGTCCCCAACACCGGCAATGCGGCCATGCTCCCTGGCCATGGCGTATCCCCGTTGCAACCCGCGATCGCCAGGGCTATCAGGCCTAAGCCCACCCATTCACCGAGGCGGCACCATCGATCAGTGAGATGGACCCGGCTCGACAGGCACCAAATCAACCCACCCGCCACTAGCTCCCAGGCCCGGGAGCCCAGCAGGTAAAAGGCTGACGCAGGCCAATGAGCGGTCGCATAGACAGACCAGAAAAACGAGATAACGGCCAGAAGAGCCAGCCCCCGTACACAACCACGCAGCCCCCACAGTCGCCACAACAACAGCAGGAGTAACGGCAAGAGCAGATAGAACTGCCACTCCACGGCCAGGGACCAGGTATGCAGTAACCATTTGTCGTGGGAAGCAGCATCAAAGTAACCCGCCTCCTTGAGAAACCGCAGATTGGAGATAAACCCCAGGGCGCTGGCGGCATGAGTCGCCAGTAAACGGTAATCCGCCGCGGGCAACCACCACCAACCCAGAAACAGAAGCACCAGACACAGTACCAGCAAGGCTGGGACTATGCGTCGAGCGCGGGCCAGATAAAACTGTTGCCAGGAGAAGCGTCCCATCTGTAAAGCCGAAAGAATGATCCGGGTCATCAAGAATCCGGAGATGACGAAGAAGATGTCGACACCGACAAATCCGCCCTTCCAGCCCGGAAACTGAAAGTGAAAAAGCACTACGGCCGCTACGGCAAGGGCACGCAGCCCGTTCAGATCTGCTCGAAATGAACAGGAGTCAGGGTGGGTTAGAATTCGGCACTTTTCAGCCACAGAGATCTACCTAATACGGAACAAGCAACCAGTTCATTCAGCTGATTGGGTCATGAAAATTGGTGTCAGTCACAAGGCAATCGACACAGGAGAGTAAACCGGCGCAAACCCTAGCATAAGAACCGATCTGCGGTTGTGTGGTCCCTCTCAGCTGCAAGAAAATGTCGAGTTATGTTGGGGTAACGCATGGTTTGGTAATAACAGGTAAAGTCCTGGCGGCTATCGGTGTTTTCGGTCGCTTGAGTGACATACTGAAGATCGGCATTTCTCGACAGGATGTGCGCATGTTGCTTTCACCATTGAATGAAGAAGAACTGGCCTCCTTGCTGCAAAAGCAAGCCTTCGAGCCGGAAGACGTTACCGCTTGGCGTCGTCCCCGGCTACGTTGGATACTCGGCAGCTCATTGTTGGCCCTAGCCAGCCTCTGCGGGCTCTACCGCTGGTATCTGCAACAACCTCAGCTACCGACTCCCCTGCTACTGGAGTGGCAACAGGGCACACCAATCGCCATCGATAAACCGGAGCTGGTGACATGCCTGCAGAGATGGGGGCACAACAAGTCCCTGCCCGCGGCTGAGCACATACTGCTGGAGCCTTCGGATTTAGGTTGGTCTGTGGTCTGGATTTCGGCACAGCAGACTTATAACTACCAATGGACCGAGGCACAGGTACAAGCTTGTCACTGATGCGTCTGTTGCCCTGGATACTGACGATCTTTGCCCTTGGCTGCGCCTTGCTGGTGTTGTGGTTATCCAGCGATGGCCATCTGCAACGGCAACTCACGCACAGAACCTGGGCCTTCGAGCGGGAACAAGAGGTCGCCGAAGAAACCGCAGCCCTGCTGCTGGATCGCAAACTCAATCGTTGGCAAGAACAGGGAGAGTTATTGTTGCTGGCCAATGGTCAATTGCAATTTGAATCGCGGGTTGTATTCGGCAGTCTCACCGACAAACCCGCACTGCGACTATTGATCCAGGGTCAATGGTTACTCTCGGAAGGTTTCGTTTCCTTTACCACCTCGAGTATCAGTTTTCTACCGACCAATACGCCTGGCAAACAGCTATTGGCCGAACATGAATCCATGCTCGAACATCTGGTAAAAAATCGATTCAACCGCATCCGCAAAGTCATGCTGACGAATGAACATACGCTGCTGTTAAGTGAGGATGAGGAAGCGCTTTGGGGACTACAGGAACGCGCTGAAACACCGAGGCCAACGCTTGCAACCACGTTCTGGTAGTGAGCAGTGGTCAGTTCAGCCGTCACTCATGAATTCAACATCACCCCAACCGCCAAGACGTCGGGGTGAAGTGTGATTGCTAGCTAGCCATCAACATACTCATGCCATCACCAGACGATTCCGCCCCGCGGCTTTGGCACGATACAACGCCTGATCGGCGCGATTAAGCAGGACAACAGAACCTTCACTCTGATATTCCGCTACCCCGCCACTCAAGGTAATCGCAATCGTCTCGCCATTGGCCTGAATATCCAGTGCCGCCACAGCCGCTCGGATCTTCTCACCCAGCACACTGGCCGCCAGACCATCACAATCCGGCAGCAACACCAGAAATTCCTCGCCCCCCCAGCGACAGACCACATCGGATTGGCGCACTGTCGCCAGCATGGTTTGCGCCACCTTACGAATGACCATGTCGCCTACGTTATGACCAAAATGGTCATTCACCTGCTTGAACAGATCAATATCAAACAGGATCACCGAAACATTCTGCTGCTGACGCCGCGCCTGAGCCACCAGATGCTCAAAGGTGGTTTCAAACACCTGACGGCTGATCATGCCGGTCAGCTTGTCTGTTGCCGCCATCTGCTCGATACGGCGCTGATAGCGGCCCAACGTCAGATTGGCAATCACCAGTATACCCAGCGTGACCAGGCCGCTCAGTAGCAGGTTACCCCACAGAGTCTGCTGCAGTTTACCTTCTCCGGCATGGCTGGCCTGTTCGACCATCAGATACCATTTGAATTCGGGAACCAGCCGACTATTCAGATAGACCTGCTGCCCCTGGCGTTCGTACTGATAGGAGCCGCCTGGACTGGTCAGGATCTGGGTTGCAAGCGGAGCCAGGGCGGGATCAGCCTGAATCGTTTCCGGGCCCGAGTAGTTTTTCCCGTGCAGCGCCACCCGTCCCTGACGATCGATAAAATAGACACTGCGACTGTAACGCTCCTGATACTTCTCGATCAGCTCACGTACCTTGTCGACCGCCAGACCTACCCCCGTCACACCGATCAGCTTCTTGTTGAAATCATAAACCCGGTAGTTCACGAACACAGTGGTCTTGCTGCGATCTGCAGTATCAGTATCAATATTGATTTCAAAATCTTCGCCCACCGGCAGATCCCGAACCCGGAAATACCACGCATCCTCAGGGCTCTTGGCACTGACGGTTTTCAGTACACCGCTGGAGTGATAGTAACGTCCGGTCTTTTCCGAGACATAGAAGCTGGTGACCGTGCCGAAGCGTTCCTGCAACTCCTTGAGGTAACGCACCATGGGCAGGGCATCACTCTCATCGCTCAAGGCCCAGTCGCGAAGAAAGGTGTCATGCGCCATCAGGGACGAGATAAAAATCGGTCGCAGCAGATCCTGCTGGATTTCCGAATAGATGTTGTCGCTGGTCAACGGCAGAGTATTCGACTCAATCTGCTCGCTTAATGAATGGTGGGCGACCTGATAACTGCTCCAGCTGGTCAGGAAAAATGCGGACATCAATACCAGGGTAAGAACCCAGATAAATTTACGCTTATCACTCCAAAGCGCCTTTGGCATTGCTTCTCTCCTTGCGATCGCGCTGTCGAACCGGGTCCCCTTGGCAGCAGATGTAGATTGCTGTTGCTACAGAACCTCTTGATTCTACCGCCTTATTTCCATCCCGGCCGACTAGTGTACACATCTGTGGCGAAATGAGACATAACTGAAAAACGCGGCGGAGCTGATGTTCTTTCAGCCAGATAAAACAACGGCGCCATCGGGCGCCGTTGATAAATAACAAGTTGAAGCTTACATCTGAGTGCTGGCAGTGGTCTGCGGATTAAGGCGTACCGGCACACCCGTACGCTGCTCCAGCGCCTGCTTGACCACCAGAGAATCGGTATCGGCATGGGCAATAAAGCGGGTGATAGCCGTGCTCATCGGCAGCGGTGCGGCGATAGTAGAGCTCAACTCTTCGTGAGTCCGGGACAAAGGCTGGTGCACTTCCAGATAGCGACCGCCATCCGGCTCGGCACTGGCCTTCACCGGCTGATTGACGAATTGAACACGAGTACCGACCGGAACCTGCTTGAACAGATACTCGATGTCATCATTGCGCAACCGTACGCAACCATGGCTGACGCGCAGGCCAATCCCGAACGAAGCATTGGTACCGTGGATGGCATACAGATTACCGATATACAGGGCAAACAATCCCATCGGGTTCTCGGGCCCGGCCGGGACAACCGCTGGTAGTGGTTCCCCTTTGGCGGCGTACTCGGCATGCACCTTGGCAGTTGGCGTCCAAGTCGGATTAGCCTTCTTACGCTGAATCGAAGTCACCCAGTTTTCCGGGGTATCTGTGCCCAACTGGCCGATACCGATCGGCAGCACTTCAACGATATTCTTACCCTTCGGGTAGTAGTACAGGCGCATTTCGGCGACGTTGATGACGATACCTTCGCGGGGCGCATCCGGCAGAATCAACTGATGCGGGATAACCAGGGTGCTACCCGGCTTGGGCAGATAGGGGTCAACACCTGGATTCGCTTCCAGCATATTGGTCAGACCAATTTGATACTGAGCGGCAATCGCTTCCAGCGGCTGGGTGCTATCAGCTGGAACCACATATTCCATATTTTCACCGATCAACCGACTGTTTTTATCGGGCAATCCATATTCGACAGCAACGGCAGGCAAACTGATGAGGGTTGCAGCACCCAACAGGGCGGCGGCAGTGGAACGAAGGATGTTCATAAAATTCCTGTGAGATGTCCGGAAGACCAAGCAAAGTAAGTCACGTCAGGCCAGGGTGCGCACTTACACACATTTATGACTCATATAGAGCCACCTGCCCTGCTGTAACCCAAGCGGGGCATTTTTCCCCGAACCGGGTAAAAATTCAACTTTTCTGTGACCTCCCATGCATAAATAGTAGTACCCGCCAGTTCCAGGCATCCAGCTCCGAGCCTGTACGATAAATGCGCCGCGATAGTAGGCTGCCGATTGGCCGCTTCGTGATGTCACACAAGCCCGCCATCAACCCGTTACCGGAACCCACCGGGTACAAAAAAGGCGCCGTTAAGCGCCTTATCGACAGATAGGGTGTCTTGACTCAACGCTCCCGGCTCACGGCGCTAATGCCTCACGACTGAACGCCTCACCACCGCACTCGATACAGCTGACGATCCGCTCCGGATGCAACACTAGCCGGCGATGGCCACACTGGTTACACACCAGTACACCCAATGCCATGCGATCTCCGGCTTTGTACAATCCCTTGCGTTGCACTTCATCCAGCACGCTGCGCCACTCGACCTGCGTCCGGTCGGTCAGCTCCAGCAACCAACCCCAGATGGATTCTTGGAGTGCCTGATAAAATGCCGAATCCCGATAACCACCAGGTGCCTCCTCGAACTCCCGCAAGTCCTCTTTGACATATTGCGCGATGAGCGCCAACTCATCCTTGGTCAAGGCCTCCGCGGCCGCGAGATAGGATTGCGTTCGTTCGATCAGGTGGGCAAGCGAAACACCGGGCTCTGCGGCTTGCCATTCTGCCTTCAACCGCGCAATAAAGGCTTCATAACCTTGCTGTTGTTTGGGCATAGCCTTGCTCCTTGGTGAGTGGCAGTACAGGCGGAACACCTCACCGGGCGCCTCGCTCCGGACCACCGCTATTGTTGGCGGGGGGGTTTACCAGTATTCTATGGCCATTTTCCAACAGGATAGCCTATCCAATTCACACATATCGGATGTCACTGATGTCAGCCATGCAAGAACATTATAATCCCCAGGATCTGGAACCTGCCGTACAGCAGCACTGGACCAAGAATCTGACTTTCAAAGCTGTGGAAAAGGTCGACAAAGAGAAGTTCTATTGCCTCTCCATGTTCCCGTATCCGTCAGGTCGTCTCCACATGGGGCATGTGCGCAACTACACCATCGGTGATGTGATCTCCCGCTTCCAGCGTCTCAATGGCAAGAATGTCATGCAGCCCATTGGGTGGGATGCCTTCGGTCTGCCCGCTGAAAATGCGGCGATCAAAAACAACACTGCTCCTGCCAAGTGGACCTACGAGAACATCGAATACATGAAGCGCCAGCTGAAAATGTTGGGGCTTGCCTATGACTGGGATCGGGAAGTCGCAACCTGTACCCCGGAATACTACCGCTGGGAGCAGTGGTTCTTCACCGAGTTGTATAACAAGGGGCTGGTCTACAAGAAGACCTCCTCCGTCAACTGGTGCCCGAATGACCAGACCGTACTGGCCAACGAACAGGTACAAGATGGTTGCTGCTGGCGTTGTGACACCCCGGTCGAGCAAAAAGAGATCCCCCAGTGGTTCATCAAGATCACCGCCTATGCCGAAGAGCTGCTGACCGACCTGGACAAACTCGATGGCTGGCCGGACATGGTCAAGACCATGCAACGCAACTGGATTGGCCGCTCCGAAGGTCTGACCATGACCTTCGCGGTGGATGGTAGTGACGAACACTTCGACATCTACACCACCCGTCCGGATACCCTGATGGGCGTTACCTATGTCGCCGTGGCCGCAGGCCACCCACTGGCCAAGCGCGCCGCCGAGCAAAATCCGGCTCTGGCCCACTTCATCGAAGAGTGCAAGAACACCAAGGTTGCGGAAGCGGAACTCGCCACCATGGAGAAAAAGGGCATGGCCACGGGCCTGTATGCCCTGCATCCACTGGATGGCCGTCGCGTGCCCATCATGGTCGCCAACTTCGTACTGATGGACTACGGCACGGGTGCCGTCATGGCGGTACCGGCCCACGATCAGCGTGATTTCGAGTTCGCCCAGAAATATGACCTGGAAATCCGTGGCGTGATCCGGCCACTGGATGGCAGCGAGCTGGATATCAGCGCCGCGGCCTATACCGACAAGGGCGTGCTGTTCAACTCCGGCGAATTCGATGGTCTGGAATTCCAGGCTGCTTTCGATGCCATCTGCACCAAGCTCGAGGCACTGGGCAAGGGTAAACGCACCGTCAACTTCCGTCTGCGTGACTGGGGCGTCTCCCGTCAACGTTACTGGGGTGCCCCGATCCCGATGCTGACTCTGGAAGATGGCACCGTCGTCCCAGCCCCCGCCGATCAACTGCCCGTGATCCTGCCTGAGGATGTGGTGATGGATGGGGTACAGAGCCCCATCAAGGCCGATGTCGAATGGGCCAAGACCACTTTCAATGGCCAGCCGGCATTCCGGGAAACCGACACCTTCGACACCTTCATGGAGTCCTCCTGGTATTACGCGCGTTACTGCTCACCGGATTACCAGGAAGGCATGCTGGACAGTGAGCGCGCCAACCACTGGTTGCCGGTGGATCAGTATATCGGTGGCATCGAGCACGCCTGTATGCACCTGCTCTACGCCCGCTTCTTCCACAAACTGTTGCGCGACGCCGGTATGGTCAAGAGCGATGAGCCCTTCACCCGTCTGCTCTGTCAGGGCATGGTGCTGGCCGACGCCTTCTACTACACCGAGCATGGTGCCCGTATCTGGGTCAGCCCGGTGGATGTCAAGGTCGAGCGCGACGAGAAGGGACGCATCACCAAGGCCGTCGATAACGAGGGCCGTGAAGTCGTGCACGCTGGCATGACCAAGATGTCCAAGTCCAAGAACAACGGCATCGATCCGCAACTGATGGTTGAACGCTACGGCGCCGATACCGTGCGCCTGTTCATGATGTTCGCCTCCCCCGCCGATCTGACTCTGGAATGGCAGGAATCCGGCGTCGAAGGCGCTCAGCGCTTCTTGCGTCGACTGTGGAAAGCCGTTGCCGAGCATACGGCCCGTGGCGCGGTAGCACCTCTGGATGTTGCCAGCCTGACCAACGAGCAGAAGACCCTGCGTCGTGAGCTGCACAAGACCATCGCCAAGGTTTCCGATGATATTGGTCGCCGCCAGACCTTCAATACCGCCATCGCGGCCATCATGGAACTGATGAACCGTCTGGCCAAGGCGCCCCAGGAGAGCGAACAGGATCGAGCCCTGACTCAGGAAGTGCTGAGCAATGTGGTGCTGATGCTCTATCCCATCACACCGCACATCGGTTTTGGCCTGTGGCAGGCATTGGGTGGTACCGGCACCGTCGATGAAGCCCAATGGCCGATCGCGGACGCCTCTGCGCTGGTCGAGGATGAGAAGCTGGTTGTGGTTCAGGTCAACGGCAAGGTGCGTGGCAAGATCACCGTGGCCGCCGATGCCACTGAAGAGCAGGTGAAAGCCCAGGCATTTGCCGATCCGACCGTGATTAAATTCATGGACGGCAAGGAAGTCCGCAAGGCCATCTATGTGCCGGGCAAGCTGCTGAATCTGGTCGTGGCGTAAGCCTCACTACTGCTAAATATCGAGGTAACGATGAACACAGGCCTGATCCGCTGGTTGCTGGTGCCCTTGCTGGGCCTGTGGCTCACCGCCTGCGGTTTTCATATGCGTGGCGATCTGAACATACCGCCCGAGTACATGAAGCTGCAGTTGAAAGGCGATAACAAAAGCGATCTCTACCGACTGGTCGCCACCCGCATGCAGCGTGCGGGTGTGGAGCTGGTTCCTGGTGGCGAGAATATTCCCCAGCTGACACTGGGCGATATTCTGGTCACCAACCAGGTGGTGTCGGTGGACAGCCGCTCCCAGGCTGTGGAGTACAACATGCAGTTCAATACCGAGTATACGATTGCAGTACCCGACCATGAGCCGCAAAAGTTCAATGCCTCCTTCAGCCGCAACTTCCTGAACAAGAGCTCGGAAGCACTGGCCTCGAGCCGGGAACAGGAACAACGGACCCGCGAGATGCAGGAGCAGACCGCGGATCTGATCATGATCCAGCTCAGCCGCCTGAAGTATTGATGCGGCTGTATCCCGAACAACTCGACGCACACCTCAAAGCAGGGCTCAAGCCCTGCTATTTAGTGTTTGGCGATGAACCCTTGCAGAAAATCGAGACCGTGGATCGCATCCGCAAGGCTGCCCACGGCCAAGGATTTACCGAACGCTATCGCTTCAGTACCGATGACAACCCGGATTGGGATCAGGTGCAAGACTGCTGTCAGGCGCTGAGTCTGTTCGCCAACCGACAAATTCTCGAGCTGGAGCTGGGTGAAAAGCCCCCCAAGGAGTGGGCCGAGCGTATCGGGGCTATCACAGCCGCCCTGCACCCGGATTTGCTGCTGATCCTCCATGGCCCGCGACTCTCGGCCGCCCAGAGCAAAGCCAAGTGGTTCGATAACTTGTCGCGCCAGGGCGTCTATGTCCCGGTCTCCTTCCCGGATGCCCGTTTTTTCCCGCGCTGGATGCAACAACGCGCTGAACAAAGCGGCGTCAAATTGCAAAAAGAGGCGGTGCAGTTTCTGTGTCACGCCTTCGAAGGCAATTTGCTCGGCGCCGCTCAGGAGCTGGAAAAACTGGCCCTGCTCCATCTGCCCCAACCCCTGGGCTTACTGGCGCTGCAGGAGAATGTCACCCGGCAGAACCATTTCACCCCGTTTCAGCTCATCGACACCCTGCTCGAAGGCAAGGTCAATCGAGCCCAGCGCATGCTATTGCAACTGCGGGGCGAAGGCGTCGAGCCCGGCATGCTGGTCTGGAGTCTGGCCAAAGAGCTTGAACAACTGCTCAAGTTGCGGCTGGCCATGCAACAAGGCAAACCATTGGGCCCTCTGCTGGAGCAGGCCCGCATCTGGCAGAGCCGTCAGCCGTTGATACAAGGTGCGCTGCAGCGATTGGATGTACATCAGCTGCAATTGTTGATTGCCGTCACCGCTCAACTGGATCACAGCATTCGCCGTTTCGATCAGGAACAAGCCTGGTTGCTGTTGCAAAGTCTGTGTCTGGGATTCAAGGACCCCAAAGCGCTGGAGTTTTTACTGGCATGAAGCGCGCCATCGGCATTCTAGGGGGCACATTTGATCCTATTCACCTCGGTCACCTGCAACCGGCCCTGGAGGCGATGCAAACTCTGCAACTGGCCTCTCTGCGGCTGATGCCCAATCATATTCCGCCCCATAGACCACAACCGGTTGCCACGGGCAGCCAGCGCTTGGCCATGACTCTGCTGGCCGCCGCAGAGTTACCGGACGTGACGGTGGACGATCGGGAGCTGCGCCGACTCACCCCCTCCTACACCATCGACACCCTGATCGAGTTACGTCAGGAGCTGCCCGATACACCACTGTGCTTCTTGATGGGCATGGACTCCCTGCTCGGTTTGCCCAACTGGCACCGCTGGCAGGAGCTGACGGAGTATGCCCATCTGGTGGTGGCGATCCGTCCCGGCTGGCAGCCCGAACTGAGTTGCGAATTGGCGGAGTTTGTCGCCACGCATCAGGTCGATGATCCCCTTGCCGTGCATCAGCAGTTAGCAGGGCATCTGATATGGCTGCAAAATCAGCCGCTCGCCCTATCCGCTACCGAGTTGCGAACCAGGCTGGCTCAAGGAGACTCACTCGACGGACTGGTACCGCAAAAGGTGGCGGATTATATTCGCCAACAGGGGATCTATCGCCCTGCCGTGTTATAATCCGCGGCCATTTTCTATCAATTCAGACCAACCCAGGGTTGGCCGGAGGTTTCTCTTTGCAAGGTCAGGCTCTACACGATTTCATCGCGGATAAAATTGACGATTTGAAAGGTCGCGACATCACCATTATCGATGTCCGCGGCAAGTCTAGCATCACCGACTGCATGATCATCTGCAGTGGCAACTCCAATCGCCATGTCTGTTCGATTGCCGACCATGTGGCCGAAGAACTGCGTCACTCCGGTATCTCTCTACTGGGGATTGAAGGGCAGGACCTGGGCGAGTGGGTGCTGGTCGATGCCGGTGATGTGCTGATCCACGTCATGCAGGATGAAACCCGGAACCTGTACCAACTGGAAAAATTGTGGAGTGGCCACTTTTCCGAGGCTGCGGCCTGAGCATGAAAATCCAGCTGATTGCCGTCGGCACCAAGATGCCAGACTGGGTCACAACAGGCTTTAATGAATACCAGCGCCGCTTTCCCAAGGATATGCCGCTGGAGCTGGTCGAGATCCCGGCGGGTAAACGAGGCAAGAACGCCGATATCGCCCGTATTCTGCACAAGGAGGGCGAATTGACGCTGGCCGCCGCCGGTAAAAATGCCCGGACTGTCACCCTGGATATACCCGGCAAGCCCTGGACCACGGAGCAGTTGGCGCAACAGCTGGAAGCCTGGAAACTCGATGGCCGCGATGTCGCCTTGCTGATCGGTGGCCCGGAAGGCTTGGCCCCCGAATGCAAGGCGCTGGCCGAACAGAGCTGGTCGCTGTCACCGCTGACGTTACCCCATCCGCTGGTCCGGGTGGTAGTGGCAGAAAGCCTGTACCGCGCCTGGAGTATTACCACCAATCACCCTTACCACAGAGAGTGATCCATGCTGCAGCAGCGCATCTCCATCAAGGATAACAACGCCGAAGCGGCCCTGTTCCGTCGCCGCGCCATGGTCGCCATGGGCGGCGTCTTCGTGCTGACCCTGATGTTGTTGATGAATCTGTATGTGGTTCAGGTGATTCATCATGATGACTACCAGACCCGCTCCAACGACAACCGCATCAAGGTAGTTCCGGTTGCGCCGCCCCGAGGCTTGATCTTCGATCGCAACGGAGTCCTGCTGGCGGAAAATCGTCCGGTGTTCAGTCTGGAAATAATCCCGGAGCAGGTTGATGATCTGCCCCGCGTCCTCGATGAGCTGATCGGACTGCTCAAGCTGGATCCGGAAGAGAAGGAGCGCTTCCTCAAAGAGGTACAGCGTCATCGTCGCTTCAATCCCATCACCCTGGCCGACCAGCTGAGCGAAGAGCAGGTCGCCACCTTTTCGGTGAACCAGCACAAGTACCCCGGGGCCAGCATCGAGGCCTACCTGAAGCGTTATTATCCGTTTGCCGATACCTTTACCCATGCACTCGGGTATGTCGCCCGTATCAACACCACCGATCTGCAAAAGCTGGATGAGCAAGGCAAGTTGGCCAACTACGCCGCCAGTCGCGATATCGGCAAACTGGGTGTCGAAAAATATTACGAAGAGTTGTTGCACGGCCAGGCTGGTTATCAGGAAGTCGAGGTCAATAATCGGGGGCGGGTGATCCGCACCCTCAAGTATCAACCGCCGATCGCCGGGCGGGATATTTACCTAACCCTGGATCTGCAACTGCAGAAAAAGGCCCAGGAACTCCTGGCCGGACGTCGGGCAGGTATCGTGTTGATGGAGCCCAAGAGCGGCGCCGTGCTGGCCCTGGCCTCCTCGCCCAGCTATGATCCAAATCTGTTTGTACGCGGCATCCGTACCAAAGAGTATGCGGCTCTGCTCAATGATCCATCCCGTCCGTTGATCAACCGGGTCAGCCAGGGCGGCTACGCTCCCGCCTCCACCGTCAAACCGCTGCTGGCAGTGATGGGACTGAATGAAGGTGCCATCACGCCATTTAGTCGCTACTTTGGCGGCCCCTTCTTCCAACTCCCAGGCTCCAGTCATAAATTCCGTGATTGGAAGAAGTGGGGACACGGCTGGCTGGATGTCTATCGGGCCATCGAGGTGTCGGCCGATACCTTCTTCTACGATCTGGCCTACCGCACCGGCATTGATACCATCAACCGTTACATGACCGCGTTTGGCTTCGGTAACTACTCCGGCCTGGATATCTACGAAGAGACCATGGGGGTCATGCCCTCCCGGGACTGGAAGCGTCTGCGCCGCAAACAGGCCTGGTATCTGGGAGACACCATCTCCATCGGCATCGGCCAAGGCTACTGGACCGCGACCCCGATCCAGCTGGCTCGCGCCCATAGCATACTGACCCAGCATGGCCACAATGTGATCCCTCACCTGCTGAAGTCAATCCGTGAAGGGGATGGTCATCAGGAACCATTCCGCGAGCCCACCAATCAGGCGCTGAGCGTTAAGGACGACAGTTACTGGAAGGTGGCGATGGAGGGTATGTACCGGGTGATCAACGGCACCGAAGGGACCGGGCGTCGCGCCTTCGCCAATACCCCATATAAAGCAGCCGGTAAATCCGGAACGGCCCAGGTGGTTGGTCTCAAACAAGATCAGAAGTACGATGCCAAACGCCTGAAAGAGGAGCACAGAGACAATGCCCTGTTCGTTGCCTTCGCCCCTTACGAAGCCCCCAAAGGCGTGGTGTCGCTGATCCTGGAAAACGCCGGTGGTGGTAGTGCCAACGCCGCCCCTGTGGTCCGGGCCATGCTGGACGCTTATCTGATTGGCCCTGAAGCAACACCACTTCCCGCTCCTGAGGAACATCCATGAATCAACGACACGGTGTCTCATTCTGGCAGCGCTTCCATATCGATTTGCCGCTCCTGCTGGGACTGCTAGCCCTGCTGTGCGTCAGTCTGGTGGTACTCTACTCCGCATCCGGCATGCATCCCGAGATGCTGGGACGCCAACTGCTGCGTACCGGCATGGCGTTCGGGCTCATGATCTTTATGGCGCAGTTTCCGCCAGCCTTCTATGCCCGCTGGGCACCGCCAGCCTTCGCCGTCTGTATTGTATTACTGCTCTGCGTGATGGTATTCGGCCATATCGGCAAGGGGGCCCAGCGCTGGCTGGATCTGGGATTTATCAAGTTCCAGCCCTCCGAGTTTCTGAAAATCATCATGCCGATGACCATAGCGGCCTATCTGAGTCGTCACGCCCTGCCCCCGACCTTCAAACAGATCGTCATCGCCCTGCTGCTGGTGTTGGTTCCAACCCTGCAGATTGCCGAACAACCGGATCTGGGAACCGCGATCCTGGTGGCGGTCTCCGGGGTGTTCGTCATCTTTCTGGCGGGAATTAACTGGTATCTGATCCTGGCAGCCGGGCTAGCCGCCGCCAGTTTCTTGCCGGTGCTCTGGTTCTTTTTGATGCATGACTACCAACGTCAACGGGTACTGACCTTTCTGGATCCGGAAACCGACCCCTTAGGCACCGGCTATCACATCATCCAGTCGAAGATTGCCATCGGCTCTGGCGGCCTATTCGGCAAAGGCTGGCTCAATGGCACCCAATCCCAGCTCGAATTCCTGCCCGAGCGACATACCGATTTTATCTTCGCGGTGTTCAGTGAAGAGTTTGGTCTGATTGGCTTTATCCTGTTGATGTGCCTGTATCTGTATGTCATCAGCCGTTGCATGAGCATCAGCCTGCAGGCCCAAGGGTCGTTCGAGCGCTTGCTGGGTGGCGCCTTGACGCTGACCTTTTTCTTCTACGTCTTCGTCAATATCGGCATGGTCAGCGGCTTGCTACCCGTAGTCGGAGTGCCGTTGCCGCTCATCAGTTACGGAGGTACCTCCATGGTGACGCTGGCCGCCGGTTTTGGCATTCTGATGTCCATCCATACCCACCGTCGCCTGCTGGCCTGATCCGGAACTCATCCCATGCGCTATCTGCTTGCCCTGCTGCTCAGTTGTTCTGCTTTGGTCGTATCCGCGGCGGAGATCACCACGGCCGATGCACGACGATTGCAGCAGTTGAGTCAGGATCTGCAGATCCCGCTCATCGATCTGCAACAGGCCATCGGTCAGGCGCAACTGCGACAAGCAGTCATCGATGCGATTCAAAAACCCTGGGAAGCCAAGCCCTGGTACCAGTATCGCCCGCTGTTCATCACCGACGCCCGGGTGAGTAACGGAGTCACCTTCTGGCAACAACACGCCGACTGGTTGGCCAAGGCCGAGCAGCAGCTTCAAGTTCCGGCCGAGCTCATCGTCGCCATCATAGGGGTCGAGACCCGCTATGGCACCCAGATGGGGGATCATCCGGTGCTGGATGCGCTCTACTCGTTGGGCTTTCACTATCCGGCGCGGGCTCCCTATTTCAGCAAGGAGTTTGCCCAGTACGTCAAACTGGCCAAACAGCAAGGCTGGCCACTGCGGAACCCGAAAGGTTCCTATGCGGGTGCCATGGGCATGGGACAGTTTATGCCGACCAGTTATCTGCATTTTGCCCGGGACTTCGATGGTGACGGCCACATCGACTTATTCGCCAATCCCGCCGATGCCATCGGCAGCGTCGGCAACTACTTTGCCGAACATGAATGGCATTGGGGGGAGCCGGTTGCGCACCTTGCCCGAGTCGCAGATGCCAGCAAAGTGGCGGCATTACTGGATGGCAAACTGGAGATCAACCAGAGTTGGCAGCAACTACAAGCCGCAGGTGTGACCCTGAGCACAACCTTACCACCAGCCACGCCGGTGAAATTGCTTAAACTGGATCAGGCTCTGGGCGCGGAGTACTGGGTGCTACGCCATAATTTTTACGTCATCACCCGCTATAACCGTAGCCCGCTGTATGCCATGGCCGTTCACCAACTCAGCGAGAAGTTAGCTGCCGCCTATCATGACCAATAATCCGATCCTGCTGCCGTTGCTGTTGATACTGACGTTGACTGCCTGTAGCAGTCCGACGGCCAAGCGCGTTCCTCTACCTGCCCAGCCCAGCCAGGATCTGGATTTAACCGGTGTGGGTGGGGTAACGCCCAGATTCGAGCCTCCCAGCCGTATCGGCAACAAGGATTACCAGGTCTTCGGCCGCGACTATAAAGTCTGGAACGGGATCGAACACTACCGGGAAGAAGGCACCGCCTCCTGGTATGGGCCCGGCTTTCATGGTCTCTATACCTCCAATGGCGAACTCTATAACCAGGAAGATGTCTCGGCTGCGCACAAGAACCTGCCGCTGCCCTCCTACCTGAAAGTCACCAATCTGGAGAACGGCAAGGCCATCGTAGTCCGGGTCAATGATCGGGGTCCTTTCCACGGTGACCGCATTCTGGATCTCTCCCGCGGTGCAGCCAACCAGCTAGGGATCCTGGGGCCTGGCACGGCCAAGGTCCGGGTCGAACTGGTGAAAGTAACACCACCCGCCAACGCTGCCGAGATCATCGCCCGTCATGAGGCGCGGACCATCCAGCTGATGGCGACCAACTCGGCACTCAAGGCCCAAGATGCAGCCCGCGAACTGACCCAGCGCTTTGGCAAACCCATCCGGGTGGTCAACGCTAACCAGATCTATCGCCTGCACCTGGGGCCACTGGAGCGCAAAGAGGCCGAATCCATGCTGCAACGCCTGCGGGGCGCCGGCTACCAGCAAGCCTTTTTTGTGAATTGAACCTTTTGTACATTGAACCCGGGATCCGATCCGGATCCCGCCAGCGATGGTGAAAACTTGACCGTCATCCCCAAGTGGGTCAAAAATACCACCCCTCATCTTGGGCTCATTGAAACCAGCTGCGCGTCACTCTGGACCTGTGGAGTGATTCCGACGGCACTAGCACGACACTGGAATGGAACGACATGAAAGGAATCAGCTATTGGCTTCTGGCCACAGTCATGTTGTCGATATTAACGGGCTGTGTCACCGAGGTCCGTGAATACCGGACCCGCATCGCCAAAACCAAGATCCACACCGAATCCACCGATGACAGCGGCTTTAACTTCCGCACGGTCGCCGGGCCCTTGCCCGAGAGCGAACAAGCCGTCAACCAGCCGAATCGCTATGCGGTCCGCAAGGATTACGGGCGGCTGGACCCGGCCCTGATCCCCGTTGCCGGGGTTGCCCCCCGCTTCGAAACCTACAGCCGGATCGGTAACAAGGACTATGAGGTATTTGGCCAATCCTACAAGGTATGGCGGGATATCGAGCAGTACAGCGAAGAGGGCACTGCCTCCTGGTATGGCCCCGGCTTTCATGGGCAATACACCTCGAATGGTGAAACCTACAACCAGTACGAGATCTCGGCAGCGCACAAACACCTGCCGATCCCCTGCTATATCCGGGTGACCAACAAGGAGAATGGCCGCACCTTGATTGTCAGGGTCAACGATCGGGGTCCCTTCCATGGCGACCGCATCCTGGATCTCTCCTATGGTGCCGCCCAGCGTCTGGGGATCGTCGGTCAAGGGGTCGCACGAGTTCGTCTGGATCTGGTCCATCCCCCGCGTCCGGCCAATGCCGACGAGATGATTGCCCGCAGTGAAGCCAAAACCATCCAGCTACTGGCCACCGACTCGGCACAAAGGGCGCGGGAAGAGGCCAGCCGGCTGAGCCAGAAGTTCGGTACGCCCATCACCATAGTCAACGCCAATCAGGTCTATCGCCTGCACATGGGCCCCATGGCTCCCCAGCAAGCCGATGTCATGCTGGCGGTGGTCAAGGATGCGGGCCTGAACAGCGCTTACTTCGTCTATTGAGTCTGCACGCCCACAAACTTCAACCAATTCCTGGCTGCCAAGGGGATCACACTTTGCTATAGTAGCGCCCTTCGCAGAATTGCCTGCTCACAGGCTACTCACAAAGGATCACGATTTTGAAACTGGCGAAACCCTTTCTGCTTTGTGCCTCTATAGCGCTGTCGATGACGGCTGTTGCTGCAACTTCCACCCCGACGCCCGATGCGCAACCGAAGCCGGATCCGAAGCCGATGCCTGCTCCGGCTCCCGTAGCACTGCCGAGCCCACCGCAAATTGCCGCCAAAGCCTTCTTGCTGATGGACTATCACACCGGCCAGGTGCTGTTTGGCAATAACGAACATGAGCGCTTGCCGCCTGCCAGTCTGACCAAGATGATGACCTCCTATGTCATCGGCCAGGAGCTCAAATCCGGCCGTATCAAACCGGATGACATGGTCACCATCAGCCAGAACGCCTGGGCCAAAAACTACTCCGATTCGTCAAAGATGTTTATCGAAGTCGGCAAGCAGGTCAGCGTGGATAACCTGAACAAGGGGATCATTATCCAGTCCGGTAATGATGCCTGTATCGCCATGGCCGAACACATCGCTGGCTCGGAGGACTCCTTCGCCAGCCTGATGAACCAGTGGGCTGACCGTCTGGGGATGAAAGAGACCCACTTCGTCAACGCCCATGGCCTGTACAACGAAGATCACTACTCCAGCGCCTATGATATGGCCCTGCTGGGTCAGGCACTGATCCGCGATCTGCCGAGCGAATATGCCATCTACTCGCAAAAAGACTTCACCTTCAACGGCATAGTGCAGCACAACCGCAACCGCCTGCTGTGGGACAAGAGTCTGGCGGTAGACGGTATCAAGACCGGCCATGTCAGTGAGGTCGGTTACAACCTGGTGGCATCAGCGACCGGCCCGGACAACATGCGCCTGATCTCCGTAGTCATCGGCTCCGGTAGCGAGGCGCAGCGCGCCGAAGAGAGCAAGAAGCTGCTGACCTACGGTTTCCGTTTCTACCAGAACGTCACCCCGTACAAGCTGGGCGCTGAGCTGGCGACCCAACGGGTGTGGATGGGTGACAAGAGCGAGATCAAGCTGGGAACTGATCGGGACATCAGTCTGGTCATCCCCCGCAACAGCAGTGGCAAGCTCAAGGCTGACTTCCAGTTGAAAAACGAACTGGATGCCCCCATCAAGAAGGGAGAGCAAGTCGGAACCATCTTCCTGAAGCTGGATGGTAAGGATGTCGCCCAGTACCCGCTGGTCGCTCTGGAAGAGGTGAATGAAGGCAGCCTCTTCAGCCGCCTGTGGGATTACCTGATCCTGCTGTTCCAGCGCCTGATTGGCTAAGTCAGCACGCTGAAGACAGACGAAACAGGCCCTGCATGTCAGGGCCTGTTTATTGGTCCAGAATGAATAGAACCCCCGTATCACGCCAGCGCCGGCCATCCGGCGCGGCCAGCAAGAGAGAACACCATGTCGCTAAATACCAAGTTTGATGAACTCCTCGAGTTCCCCTGCCAGTTCCCGTTCAAGGTGCTGGGAGTTGCCCATCCCGAGCTGGCCGACCAGGTGGTTGCCGTGCTGCAGCAACATGCACCGGCCGACTATTCACCAACCCTGCGCCCCAGCGCCAAAGGCAACTATGTCTCGGTGAGCGTCACCGTCACCGCCACCAGCAAAGAACACCTGGAGACCATGTATGTGGCTCTGGGCAAGCTGGATTTGGTGCGCATGGTGCTGTGATCGACCTCACATCTGACTGGTAATCATCCAGTCGCTGGTTATAATGACCGGCGAATTTTACAAAAAGGAAACAATGTTGCAGCAAATGCCCTTGATCGTGCGTCATCTCGGCATCCGTCCCTACCTGCAAACCTGGCAGGATATGCAGACGTTTACCGATCAGCGGGACGCCGACACCCCCGATGAAATCTGGTTGCTGCAACACGAGGCTGTCTACACCCAGGGCCAGGCCGGTAAAGCCGAACACCTGCTGCATCAGACCGATATCCCGGTGGTGCAGTCGGATCGTGGCGGCCAAATCACCTACCATGGTCCCGGCCAGCTGATTGCCTATCTGCTGATTGATGTCCGCCGTAAAGGTCTGGGCGTTCGGCAACTGGTGACGGCGATGGAGCAGGCGGTCATTGCCCTGCTCGCCCGCTCCGGGATCGAAGCGGTCGCCAAGCCCGATGCCCCCGGCGTCTATGTGGCAGGCGCCAAAATTGCCTCACTGGGGCTGCGCATCCGCCGCGGCTGCTCGTTCCACGGCCTGGCACTGAACGTCAACCTGGATCTGACCCCCTTTAGCCATATCAATCCTTGCGGCTATGCCGGTCTGGCGATGACCCAGACCGCCACGCTGGGCGGCCCGCAAACCGTGGCAGAAGCCGAGCCCCTGTTACTGGGTGAGCTGACCCGTTTGATTGACTATTCCACCTGGACTGAACTAACCGAGAGCTGAGTGATGAGCAAACCTGTACGCGTAGAGCCCGGCATCAAACTGCGTGATGCCGACAAGATGGCGCTGATCCCGGTGAAATTCATGCCGGATGCCGATGAGGCACCGCTGAAGAAACCGGACTGGATGCGTATCCGTCTGCCCGCCACCAGCGAGAAGATCCAGGCGGTGAAGAACATCATGCGCAAGAACAATCTGCACTCGGTGTGTGAGGAAGCCTCCTGTCCGAATCTCTCCGAGTGTTTCAACCATGGCACCGCGACTTTTATGATCCTGGGCGCTATCTGCACCCGCCGCTGCCCGTTCTGCGATGTCGCCCATGGCCGCCCACTGGCACCGGACAGCGACGAGCCGCGCAAGCTCGGCCGCACCATTGCCGAGATGAAACTCAAGTATGTGGTCATCACCTCGGTGGATCGGGACGATCTGCGCGACGGCGGTGCCCAGCACTTTGCCGACTCGATTCGCGCCATCCGGGAAGAGTCTCCCAGCACCCGCATCGAGACCCTGACCCCGGACTTCCGCGGCCGCATGGACACAGCGCTGGAGATCTTCAAAACCAATCCACCGGATGTATTCAACCACAATCTGGAAACCGCACCGCGCCTCTACCGCGTGGCGCGTCCGGGAGCCGACTACAAATGGTCGCTGGAGCTGCTGCGCCGTATGGGTGAGCAGCATCCGGATATGCCGACCAAATCCGGCCTGATGATGGGTCTGGGGGAGACCAACGACGAGATAGTCCAGGTACTCAAGGATCTGCGCGCCCACGGCGTCACCATGCTGACCCTGGGCCAGTATCTGCAGCCCAGCCGTCACCACCTGCCGGTGAAGCGCTATGTGCCACCCCACGAGTTTGATGAGCTCAAGGCCATCGCGCTGGATCTGGGCTTCACCCACGCCGCCTGCGGCCCCTTCGTCCGCTCCTCCTACCATGCCGATCTGCAAGCCCAGGGTAAGGAAGTTAAATAATCCCGTCACAGCACACAGCATCACCGGCTGTGTGCTGATCAACCGGTTTAGGGCTGTGCCGGATCTCTGTCCTGAAACGGCCGTTACTCCCCGCAATATCGACGACAACCATCCCATGCTGAAATCCTATAATGAAAGTAGGGTCGAAGCCGGATGGATAGCCTCTATACGACTGGAACAATAACCACTGGGCTTGTCTGAGGGGTTGCTGTGCAAATGAGATCTGTCATTGAGCACCGAAAACTGCCGCCTTATGTGATCGGATTTGCCGGGGCCGGAGTTGTGCTGTGCATGCTATTGGCGGAAGGCTGCGCCTCGCGGCCAGAGCCTGTATCGCAGACCATAGAGGTTCGCATTGCCAGTGATGTGCGGGAATGGCGAGGCCTGATTGCCTGCCAGGCCAGTAATGCACGAGGACATTGGGACTTTGTTGCGCCGGGCGAAGTTACTGTGCTGATGTCGACGACGGCATTGCGCATTGTCTGCCAAGCACCGGTGGGAGCGGTCGCTGAAACCAAGAGCTCGGTCAGTTATGTCTCTCGTCAGCAACAGGGGCAGAACAGCGCTCAAACCGGGGCTTGGGTTGGCGCCGGAGCAGGAACAGCACTTGCGGTGGCATCGGCCCCGTTTTTGGGCGCTGGGGGGCTGCTGTTTATTGTCGGCGGAGCCGGAAAGGGTTACGAATATGGGAGCTTTATCGGCTTGCTACAACCTGACCAAATTCAGGGCTACCCCTCACCCATTACGGTACAACTGCTTCCAGCGGCCAAGAAGAACTAATGGATAACAGACGTGGTAGACGCTCTGGGATTATGAAGAATTTGCAGCACCACCGGGCACATGAGTAAGCCCATCCATGATCGGCAATAGTCTTTTCGCTGGAGTCATCCCAAGACAGCAAATTTTATGTTCTGAAGCACCTATTATCTGGAATATAATGAACAACACTAAACAATTAAAAAAGCGGTGAATAATCATCACCGCTTTGGATAATCACCATTTCGACGATTAATTATTTCAATTTAACAATCAATGCATCAATCTGAGTTTGTGTTAGATAACCATTCGAGATCATATAGGTCGTCATTTCCTGCTGCAAATTAACACTGCTATCATCCAGATCAATCTTGAGCATTTTTTCGAATGAGTATTTCAGCAGTTTATAATCGCGGAATTCTTTAATTGCCATATTATTAGAACTTTGATAATCACTGACAATATCGTTCCATGACGCCCCCATCAAGGAAGCAATCACCGCCGAAAATACTCCTGTTCTATCAGTCCCTAACCGGCAGTGTATTTCCACCGGTGCCTGATTGGCATCACTAATAATAAACTCGACTACTTGTTTAATCCAACCACCAAACTTGGCACTGTCAGAGTTAAAATAGACCGTATTATAGTCCGCATCGGGCAAATACAAATTATGGCCGGCATCAATCAATGCCTGATGATAGCTGGAAATAGTTTCATTTTTTGCCGCATCCAGGGTCGCCGTTTCATCCTTATACAGAGTGATAACGCTCTGAATCCCTTTCTCCTGCATATAGGTCTGTACTTGCGCCACCCGGGCATCTTCGGTATCAAACTGCGAGCGCGATTTCTTGAACGGATGATAAGAGCGATACAATTTGCTGGTCCCGGGAACCAGACGGAAATTGGATACCTTTTGCTTATCCGCTTCGCTGGTCAAATCAAACTCGGCCAGGGTTTTTACGGTATTTGCCGTGTCCAGGTTGGCAATGATTTGTGTCATATCATCGCCCGGGAACACCAGGATATGGTTGCGGTCATTACCGCCGGTAATATAGTCAGCTGGTGTGGTCGTCGACATATCCAGCCAGGCCGCGGTTGCCGCAACCCCATCCACAGTCCCGGTCACGACAAATTTGAATTCCGGTTGTCCACTGTTACCTGGGATCGCCACACTACTGTTGGGTAATGATAAATACCAAATACCATCATCGGTTGTACTGGCGGTCATTGCAAAGCCGGAGGTCAGCGTCCAGCCATTGAATGAACCACGCACATCAATGCTCTCAATCGTGGTTATCTTCTTGGCATCGAGTTGGTCCTGCTCTTTAGCGACATCGAAAATAAACACCGTATTATCACTATCGGCTGAGAATCCACGACTACGAATATCATCCGTTAATGTGACCGGCACATCACTGGTAACCCCCGGATCGACGATAACGTTATCATCCGATGAATCATTACACCCGCTGATTGCCAACACAGCGGCAAATATAAAAGCAGCTGCACTGAACTTTATTTGTTGTTGCATGGTCAGTCCTTGAATATTAATTTGTTTGTGCGTGGTTATGTATTTGTTACGCTACTGTTTAAATCATCAATTGTATTGACTGCTCACGCTATCACGCCACAACGGGTCAAATTCGAGTCCCTATCACATTCGCAATATATATAGGTGACATTTTTTCGCTCACCCACCGGCGATCTCTTATCTCGGTGATCAGTTTTGCCTCTGACTCCTCGTTGATTCGGCGGTTATAGGCTATCGCTTTGCGATACACCCCGTTACAGTAGGACCAGAGCTCAGCGGCTATCTGGCGCAAGGAATGATCATGACAGAAGGACCACCCACTGTGATCGACGGCAACCCGGGCGAGCAGAGTCTGCAGCTACTTGATAACCAATTTCTGGCCAATCTGCGCCAGCAGATGCTGCGATTTGCGCTGCTGCAACTGGCTGACCATGCGCTGGCGGAAGATGCCGTACAAGAGGCACTCACCGGTGCCTTGCAGAATGCCCGAGCCTTCGGCGGCCGGGCGGCACTCAAGACCTGGGTGTTTGCCATTCTCAAGCATAAGATTGCCGATACCCTGAGGTACAAGCTGCGCGTCACCGACGCCAGCAGTCTGCTGCGCAGTGAGGATGAAGAACAGGACTTTGCCGCCCTGTTCGATGCGCGTGGTCATTGGCCTGCCAACGAGCGGCCGGGCGATTGGGGAAATCCCCACGAGGCGGTGCGCGAGGGACAATTCTGGCGCGTATTCGAGGCCTGTCTGGAGAATCTGCCGGGGGCTCAGGCCCGCGTCTTTATGATGCGTGAATTTATCGAGCTGGAATCCGACGAGATCTGCAACGCCGTCGAGATCTCGCTGAGTAATCTGAATGTCATGCTCTACAGAGCCCGCATGCGGTTACGCGAGTGTCTGGATAGCCACTGGTTTATGGAGCAGAAGTCATCATGCTGAACTGTCGCGAGGCCACGCGCCTACTCTCGGAAAGCCTGGATCGGCCTCTGACCCTCAATGAACGGATGATGCTGAAACTACATCTGATGATGTGTAGCGGCTGCCGCAATTTTGACCAACAGATGGGCTCCATCCGTCAGATCACCCAGCTGTATGTGCAGGGAAAACAGCCGCCGGAGGATGACTCCCACTCTTGAGTCGGAGCATCTTGACCCGGCAAGCATCCACAAGGACTTGCCGATGACTCAGAGCGCGGTGACACCATACCGGCGCGCCAACCCATGATCCAGCGAGAAGCGCCCCGCCCCCTTGGCCAGCAAAAACAATAACGCGACCGCCCAGACGCCATGGGTGGCATAGGCATCCGGGTAAACCAGCAGTTGGATGGTCGCTGTCATGACCAGCAACCCGCTCGCCGCCAGGCGGGTACCCAACCCCAGCAGCAGTAGCACAGGGAACAGATGTTCCGCCGAGGCCGCGACGAGTGCCGCCACTTCCGGATCGAGCAGTGGCAGACGATATTCCTCCCGAAACAGATACAGGGCCGAATCACTCAGCCGGGGCCAGCCCAACTCGACAGTCCCCGAGAGCAGATCGATGACCAAGCCTTCGACCTTGGTCTGCCCCGATTGCCAGAAGATGGCGGCGATGGAAAAACGCGCCAGTAAGGCGATAGCACTGTCCGGAATGCGCTGACAACCGTCACGCAGCAGGGCGATGATGGCGAATACGCGACTGATTCCAGCCCGCTTGAGCTCTGTCGGGTTGTTCATCTCTTATCTCCCGGGATTCATGGGACAATGGGGCAATGGGTCAGAAAAGCCCATCACGGCCCCCTGCTGGATCAGAAGCGTCAAGCCTGGGGTTACCTCGAATCCGGCATGCTGCTGGCTGGCCAGTGCCATGGCCGCGCCCAGCGTCAGCCCGCGCTGCAAACCGGTAATGAACGCATGGGTTCCCGCATCCACAGGGATCAGATCTACGGTCAGCCCTGTTCGCAGCAGCAGCGCCTGTTGGGGATCATCGAGTCTCAAGCTTGCCAGCTGTTGCTGGACTGGGGGCGACGTCGTCAGTGCTCCATCCCCCTGATGGGCGGCCCAGATAGAGACCACCGCATAGGGTGAACGGATCAGTTGCAACGACGGATGCAGGATGAGTCGTCGATCCGGCAAGTGCTCGACATCAGCCCAGACCGCCGCCAGTGTGGTCATAGCGACACGAGAGCCATCCGCACTGTGAAACGCCCGGATGCGCAACCATTCCAGCTGCGCAACATCGGCCAGATAGGGTACGGCAGCAGCTGGAGCAAACTGATGGATAAATGGCGGCAGTCGATCGCCGTATTCCGCAAGAATGGGCGACTCAGGAGGGTACTCCCGCACATAGATTAGGGCCATGGCTCGAAAAAATGGCTCCCCGACCAGGGCTTGTACCACCGGAAAACTATCCGCCAAGGCATCGATTAATGACGCCAGTACATTGTTGCGGTAGACAGCAAAGCGGCGACCCGGATCGGAGCCATTCCAGGTGTGGAGCCCCGCCGGCAATTGTCGCTCCGGATCGACTACCCCCTGATAAAAATCCAGCTGGCCGCTCATAGCGCAATCGCCTGCGGTGGCGATTGCCGGATAGCCGCCCCGGCCAGACGCAGTTCAGCTTGTTGCGCCTCGGCGCACAGGGTCGCCAGTGACGGGATATTCTGATCCCGTTCAATCAGGGTCGGAACGGGCCCCAACTGCTGCAAGGCAAACTCATACAAGAGCCACACCGCCTCGGCGATGGGAGCGCCATGGCTGTCGATCAGCAGCGGATCGCCAGCCGCATCCCAGTCCCTGGCAAATCCAGCCAGATGGATTTCGCCGATCCACAAACCGGCCAGCGCCTGAATATAGGCATAAGGATCTCGGCCATGGTTGATGCTGGAGACATAGACGTTATTGACATCCAGCAACAAGCCGCAGCCGGTGCGTTGCAGAATGTCGCGGATAAACTCGGATTCACTGCGATCCGAGGTGGCAAACTCCAGATAGGTCGCCGGATTTTCCAGCAGCAAGGGTCGCTGCAAGGTCTCCTGCACTTGCTCGATATGCATACAGACCCGTTGCAGGGTCCCGGCGTGATAGGGCAGCGGCAACAGGTCATTCAAAAAGTGCCCGCCATGGCTGGCCCAAGCCAGATGCTCGGAGAACAACTCCGGCTGATAGCGATCCAGCAGGGCAGCCAGGCGTTGCAAGTGGGCCTGGTCGAGCGGTTGCTCCCCGCCGATGGATAGCCCGACGCCATGAATCGATAAGGGATACAGCTCGCGGATCCGGGTCAAGTAATGATGAAATGGCCCGCCACCGACCATGTAATTTTCAGCATGGACTTCAAAAAAGCCCACCGCGGGTCGAGTCTCTAGGATCTCGATAAAATGTTCAGGTTTGAGGCCTATTCCCGCACGAAGGGGCATCGCCCCTCCGTGTTGGTATGAGGAAGCAACAGGCCGCATATGATGGAGCCTCACAGTATTCATGGTCGGCTTCCCTCCGTGATGGCCGCTCAGCCCTGTTTGGCCTGGAAGGCGTCTAATTGCCCCATGCCAGTCGGCGATGTCGGGGATGCGGTTTGTACGCAGGTTCCTGCCGGCACCATCTTCCAGGCATTGCCCTGATAATCCATCTTCGCCGTGCCGGCGCAGGTGGTCCCGGCCCCGGCTTTGCAATCATTCTTACCCTTGAGGGCGACGCCGTAACATTTTTCCATCCCGGCGGTATCCGCAGCAAAAGCCGGGACAGCCGCGACAGTCAGTACGGATCCCAACGCCAGGGCAAGGGTGGCAGCAGCAGTTGATTTGGTCATGGTGGAGCTCCTGTAGAGGTCAATCAAGGTGGGCATTGGCCCGGGTCATGGCAGTCGAGAGGAGAAGCCAAATTCGCCGATTCTCTTCTCTTGCTGTGACATAGTCGGAGTCACCTTGAGTTTTCTTACACTAACTTTTAACTTTTTTTACTCGCGCGATCCCGGCCAACCGGCTCCGCCAACCCCAGTGAGCCCCGCACATGGCGGGTGCATAAAAAGGCCAGGGTCTTCTCCGGTACCAGTGAGTTTCCGATGTCAGTGCGTTCACGAAGGCGAGGTACCCTGTTGAGCTAACCATTAGTGCTGGGGATGATGGCAAAGTCACACCGCAGTGGCGCATTTTTGCGCAATCAGCCCCTTGTAACGCCCGGAGGGATGAGCAACCGTTTACCCGCTTCCTTCGGGGTAGTACCCTGAGGGCGTCTTTGAAGGAAACTGGATAGCCGCCATCCGGTTTCACATCGGGAGCCCAACCAGCAGCGATGTCACAGCAACTCCACTCCCGGCAACGACTTCGCGACGCCCTGCGTCAGGGGATGTCTGCCGGATACCAACGGCTCATCCGACTCGCCCACCATCGCCGGGTCTGGCAGTTGCTGGGCTGGACGGCAGCGAGCCTGTTGCTGTTATCCGTGCTACTGGTGATCCTGGCGGACTATCTGGTCTCCGATATGCGCAAATACAGTTATCAGGATGCGGCGCTCATCCCCTACAACAAGGTCGCCGTGGTATTGGGCACCTCGCGCTTTCTCAGCGATGGCGGGCGCAACGAGTACTTTCACAACCGCATCGCCGCCGCCGCCGAGCTCTACCGGCAGGGCAAGGCTTCCTACTTTTTAGTCTCCGGCGACAACGCCACCCTGAGCTACAACGAACCCCGCGAGATGCGCCGCGCCCTGATCCGCGCCGGGATCCCGGCCGAGCGCATCTACAGCGACTACGCCGGTTTTCGCACCCTGGACTCCATAGTCCGCGCCAATGCGGTGTTCGGACAACGCAGCTACACCATAGTCTCCCAGCAATTTCACAATGAACGGGCTCTCTATCTGGCCCGTCATTTCGGCATTCAGGCCATCGGCTTCAATGCCCGGGATGTGGATGCCTACTCGGGGCTCAAGACCCGCATCCGCGAACTGATGGCGCGGGTGCTGTGTCTGCTGGATGTCTACATCCTCGACAAACAACCCAAGTTCCTCGGCGAGCCGGTGCTGATCGGTTGAGCGCCATTGCGCGCCTTTACACTGTCCGCTCCATCACAGAGCCAATAAAACCGGCCGCACAAACGTGTATTCCCGAGCCAGCTTTCGGTAGCATAGCCCCCTGTCATAACCCGCTTTTATCGAGGTAGTTCCGATGAGTCGTCACCCGCAACCGCGCGATCAAGCCTGGCTCCAGATCGCCGTCGGCTTGTCGACCTCGATGCCCGGCGAGTTGCAATACCAGCGTCTGGTGCAGGCGATCTGCGATGTATTGCCCTGCGATGCGGTGGCGCTGTTGAAGTTGCAGGAAGGTGAGCTCCTGCCGGTGGCCCTGCACGGCCTGGCCCCCGAGCTGATGGGGCAACGCTTCATTCCCCGCGAGCATCCGCGACTGGCGCGGATCCTGGAAAGCCGCGACCCGGTGCGCTTCCCCGATGAGGCCGGGCTGCCCGACCCCTTCGATGGCTGGTTGGCCAATGATCCAGAGCGCAAGGCGGATGTGCATGCCTGCATGGGCTGCGCCCTGTATGTGGATCAGCAACTGGTGGGCGTACTGACCCTGGATGCGCTGACCCCAGGAGCCTTCGATGGCATCGACGATATGACAGTGGCCGCCTTTGCCGCGCTCTCGGCCGCCACCCTGCGTAATGTGGCGCTGATCCGCGCCCTGGAGCAGGCCAGCGAGCAACAAAAAGCCCTGGCCCGGGAGCTGGTGCAGGAAGCCCAGCGCCGGGAGGGAGAGCTCATCGGTCATAGTCCCCTGTTGCAGCAGTTGCGGGAGGAGATCCGCCTGGTCGCCGCCACCGATCTGGCGGTGCTGATCACCGGTGAAACCGGCACCGGCAAGGAGCTGGTCGCCCGCACCCTGCACGCCCAATCTCGCCGGGCCGAGCAGGCACTGGTCCATGTCAATTGTGCGGCTCTGCCGGAGTCGATTGCCGAGAGCGAGCTGTTTGGTCATCTCAAGGGCTCCTTTACCGGCGCCATCAGTGATCGGGCCGGCAAGTTCGAACTGGCCGACGGCGGCACCCTGTTCCTCGATGAAATCGGTGAGTTGCCGCTGAGTTTGCAGGCCAAATTGCTGCGCGCCCTGCAACAAGGGGAAGTGCAGCGGGTCGGTGCCGACAAACCGCACCGCGTCAATGTGCGGCTGCTGGCGGCCACCAACCGGGATCTGGAGCTGGAGGTACGCGAGGGGCGGTTTCGTGCCGATCTCTTCCACCGGCTAAAGGTCTATCCCATCGCCGTGCCGCCGCTGCGCGAGCACATCGCCGATCTGGAGTTGCTGTGCGGCTACTTTCTCGATCTGGCCCGCAGCAAGTTGGGGCTCAAACAGATTGGCCTGCATCCGCTGGCACTGCTACGGCTGCGGGAGTATGACTGGCCGGGCAATGTACGCGAACTGGAGCACCTGCTGATGCGCGCCAGCCTCAAGGCGGCGCGGGAGAATGCCCAGCGGCCGCTGATCCGCGCCGAACAGCTGGATCTGCACGCCCAGAGCCACCCTGAGCCCGCTCCATCGGATGCGAGAGCGGCAGAGCAGCCCCCCATCTCCGTTACGCCAACCCTGGATCAGCTGCCGCTGCGCGATGCCGTCGATGCCTACCAGAAACAGCGCATCCTGCAGGCGCTCCATGCCCAGGATGGTAACTGGAGTGCCGCCGCCCGCGAGCTGCAGCTGGATCGCGCCAATCTCAATCGCTTGGCCAAACGTTTGGGACTGGCTTAAACCGCAGCGCCATAGCCGATTGCTGCATGTCGGACAGCAATCATTTGCGGCTGCTCCGGTTTTTCCCCGCTCCCCAGCACGCTAGAGTGAGGCATCTGTTATCCATTGGTGCTGACGAGTCAGCCATTGAGGAGCCATACCATGTCTCAGGATCCCCTGTTCTGCCCGCTGCGACTGGGCCATTTCCAACTTGCCAACCGCATTGTCATGCCGCCCATGACCCGCTCCCGGGCCAGTCAGCCCGGCGATGTGGCCAATGCCCTGATGGCCGAATACTATGCCCAGCGCGCCAGTGCCGGCCTCATCATCAGTGAGGGGACCCAAGTCTCCCCCTTGGGCAAGGGCTACGCCTGGACACCGGGTATCTACAGTGCCGAGCAGGTAGCCGGCTGGCGTCTGGTCACCGATGCGGTCCACGCCAAGGGCGGGCTCATCTTTGCCCAGCTCTGGCACGTCGGCCGGGTCACTCACAGCGATAATATTGGCGGTGCCCAACCCATATCGGCATCGGCCATCAAGGCCGAAGGCGTGCGGGTATTTATCGATAACGGCAGTACCGAGCCGGGTTTTGTTGAAGTATCAGCACCTCGGACGATGAGCCAGCAGGATATCGACACAGTGGTTGCCGAATTTCGTCAAGCCGCCCGCAATGCGATGGAGGCGGGTTTTGACGGCATCGAGCTGCATGGCGCCAATGGCTACCTCATCAATCAGTTCCTCGACTCCGGCTCCAATGCCCGCACCGACAGCTATGGCGGCAGCCTGGAAAACCGCCTGCGCTTCCTGCGCCAGGTGACCAGCGCCGTGATTGCTGAAATTGGTGCCGAGCGGGTGGGCGTCCGGCTGGCACCACTCACCACCCTCAATGGCACCGTCGATGCCGATCCGGAGGAGACCTACACCGCCGCCGCCGCCCTGCTGGGAGAGCTGGATATTGCCTACCTGCATATTGCCGAAGCCGATTGGGACGATGCCCCCGTGATGCGGGATGCCTTCAAGGCTGCACTGCGCGCGGCGTTTCCCAATACCCTCATCTATGCCGGGAAATACGATGCCGAGCGGGCTCGCGCCGCTATTAACGCCGGTTGGGCCGATCTGATCGGTTTTGGCCGTCCCTTCGTCGCCAATCCGGACTTGCCAGAGCGCATCCAGCATCAGCGGCCCTGGACCCCTCATGATCCGGCGACTCTGTTTGGCGGTGGTGCCCACGGCCTGACCGACTACCCGCGCAGTGATTCTTAAGGGAGCTAGGCCAGAAGTTCGACAACCGCAGACACCCAGGGCGGCCATTAGGCCGCCCTGGGTTTTCTGATCGCCTAAAACTAAAGAGTGAGACAGGAGGCGGAGGGAAAATAAACCGATTCGCGCCTATTCATTCACGAAAAACAGGGGCACGCAGCGGAAAGCTACGGCAGCCAAGATGGGGGCCAGGAACATCGCAGGGTTATGGCGCGCTCAGCCAGCTTAATTGATAGCCATGCTTGCCCAGCTGTTTGGCCTGGTACATGGCCCGGTCAGCACAATCCAGCGCCTGGTCGTAACCCACACAGTTCCCCTGCCACAAGGCTACGCCGATACTCATGCCGATCTGGATCGGCTGACCATCCAGCTCCTGATAGTCGGCACTATGGGCCAATAACTGTTCGGCTAACTGGCGGACGGTTGCTTCGCTGACCTGCTGATCCAGATAGATCACAAACTCATCCCCACCCATGCGTGCCAGCAAACCACTAGGGGGCGTCACATGCCGCAGCCAGTCGGCAACCCGTAACAACAGTCGATCGCCACAGGAGTGGCCCAGGGAATCATTGACCGCCTTGAAGTCATCCAGATCGATAAACAGCAAGGCCGCGACCTCCTGCACCTGCGCCATCCGCCACTGACTGGCCTCGGAGAACGCCTGCCGGTTATAGAGTCCGGTCAGCGGCTCGCTCTGCACCTGCTGAGCCAACCGCAGCTCATACTCCTTGCGCTGGGTCACATCGACATGGGCGCCCATGATGCGCAACGGCAATCCATCGGCATCCCGCTCGATGATCCGACCCCGATCCCACAGCCAGGTTACCGAGCCATCCGGCGACAAAGTCCGGTATTCGGCTTCGTAGAAGGGATATTGCCCCTTGAGATGGCCAAAGTAGCTCTCCAGCGCGGCCGCAGCATCCTCTGGATGTAACTTGGCGCGCCAGAGCTCAAAGTGCGGGGCCATCTGGCCATGCTCAAAATGCTGCAAATTGAAAACCGTCAGTTCTCCGGTGGGAATAATTCCTTGCCACAGACAGAGCCCGGTACCATCCAGCGCGGCATTGAGCTTTTCATGCAACAACCGGTTTTCTTGCTCGAGCTGGGCCAGTTGAGACCTTAGCGCCGCCAACTCGTGGGGGGATACCGATGTCATATCGGATTGCGAGTTCATAAGCAGCATCTCTTGTTCATCTGCCTGACGGGCTGACACCATCTCGACTACATCCTTCTTGACTGCACGCATTCCGGGACACCATGACCCATATCTATCACCCGGGCTTCCGGACTCGATCGTTATTCTGGAAAACTCCAATAAACCGGTTGAATCAACTAGATTTTCCGTCATCGAGAATATCGTTGTGAGCGATGAAATAAAAGACGGTTAGTTAGCGATATCCACAACTTCAGGACATAAAAAAACGCCGCAGGGAGCTGCGGCGCCAAGTGTGATCGTAAAAAAGTGTGATCGCGGAATAAGAAAGGCCGATGACAAACTCAGACTCAAACCGGTAGGATAGCCGCGCCTTGTCGTTGTTGGCGCTCACTGACCAGCGTCAATCCCAGCGCCGCCAGCACGATCAGGGCCCCCACCCAAGGGGTGTGCATCAGTCCCAGATGCTCGACCACCAGACCACCGACCACAGAGCCAATGGCAATCCCGATATTGAAGGCCGCAATATTCAACCCCGATGCCACATCCACGGCATTCGGCGCATGATGCTCGGCTTCTTGCACCACCAGCACCTGCAGCGCGGGCACATTACCAAAGGCAAAAGCCCCCCACACCAACACCGTCAACACCACCAGCAGCGGATGGCTGGCGGTGAAGGTCAGGGCTAACAGAATAACAACCAGACCGGAGAACAGGATCTTGAGAGCCGGGAGCGCACCTTTCTTATCGGCCAACTTGCCGCCCCAGATATTACCCACCGCCACGGAAACCCCATACACCAGCAGGATCAAGCTGATACTGGAGGCTGAAAAACCACTGACCTGCTGCAGGATCGGCGCCAGGAAAGTAAAGGCGGTGAAGGCACCGCCATAGCCCAGCGCCGTCTTGGCATAGACGCGCAGCAGCGCAGGCTGGGTCAGCACGGTCAGTTGCTCCCGCAAGGATGCCGTAGCGCCCCGTGGCAGGTTGGCCGGGATCAGACAGTAACTGCCCACGCAGGCGATGAGACCCAATGCCGAAACCACCAGAAAGGTCTCCCGCCAGCCGAACAGTTGCCCAATCCAGGTTCCCAACGGCACTCCAGTGACCAGCGCGACCGTCAAACCGGTGAACATGATGGCGATAGCAGTGGCCGCCTTCTCTTTAGGCACCAGGCTGGTTGCAATGGTCGAGCCGATGGAGAAGAAGACGCCATGGGCCAAGCCGGTCAGCACCCGAGCCAGGATCAGGGTGCCATAATCCGGAGCCTGCCAGGCCAGAAGATTGCCTAGGGTAAACAAGGCCATCAGACCAACCAGCAGCCACTTGCGGGGTAATTTCCCGGTCATCGCCGTGAGCAGAGGCGCGCCGATGGCAACCCCCAAGGCATACAGGCTGACCAGCAAACCGGCCGAGGGCAGAGTGACTTGCAGTTGTGAGGCGATAGTCGGCAGCAAACCGACAATCACAAATTCCGTGGTGCCAATCGCAAAGGCACTGAGGGTAAGGGCAAAAAGCGCCAGTGGCATAACATTCTCCTAGCTGTAGTGAGCGATATAAACCGATGGCGCCTAGTATGGGGGGCTGCTTTATGTGCAAAAATGACGATAAAATCAGAAATAAAATGTTACTGGAGCAGCAATGAAGACCCATTCCGATGAATTGGCCCTCTATGTAGCCGTGGTGGAAGCCGGGAGTTTTCGCCAGGCGGCAGAAAATCTGGGCATCGACAATTCGGTGGTCAGCCGTGGCGTCAAACGACTGGAGGCCAAACTGGCCACCGTGTTGCTCCATCGCACCACACGGCGGATCACATTGACCGCCGAAGGGGAATGGTTCTACGAACGCGCGGCGCTGATCCTCAACGAAATGAGCGCCGCCGAGAGCAACTTGCTGGCCCGACGGGAGCACCCCAGCGGGATCCTCAAGGTGGATGCCGCTTCGCCGTTTATCCTGCATCAACTGGTGCCCATCATCGGTGAATTCCGCCAACGCTATCCGGACATAGAGCTGCATCTGGAAAGTTCGGATGGCTTTATCAACCTGTTGGAGCGCCGCATCGATGTCGCCATCCGGATCGGAGAGCTGACGGATTCTTCGCTGCGTGCCATGCCGCTGGGACACTCGCGACTGCGCATTCTGGCGGCGCCGACCTATCTGGCCCGCGCCGGAACGCCGCACCTGCCAGCCGATCTCGTGCATCACCAGCGCTTGGGGTTTATCACCCCGGAGCATCTCAACCACTGGCCGCTGCTCGGTGAGCATGGTGATCGGCTGCCGATCACCCCCCAGATCCGCGCCAGCAGCGGCGAAACCCTGCGTCAGCTGGCTCTGGCCGGAGAGGGTCTGGTCTGCTTGTCGGATTTTATGACCGCAAGCGATCGGGCCAGTGGCGCCCTGGTCGAAGTGTTGGCGCGCTCCAACAGCGGCGCCTCGCGCCCGATCAATGCGGTCTTCTACTCCGATGCCCAGCGCAATCCGCGATTACGGGTCTGGCTGGATTTCCTGCGCGAGAAGCTGGCTGCAGGCAACCACTAACAGAGCGCTTCATGATGTGACTTCGCCTGCCCCATGAAGCACTCACTTCGCAGCCAACCCGGATCGGGTCGGCATCTATACTCTTAACAGGTCTGTTTCAGCACCGGTGATCCTATGGCTTTGCAACCCCATGTCCGGCTTATATCCCGGCGCCCTGCCCGTCCTGATAGCAAGCAAGATGTCGCGCCCATCGCCAGACGATACGGACTCTTGTCCTTACTGTTCGCCGGGCTGCTCCTTGCCCAGGCGCAGGCAACCTGCCTGATCACTCTGGGTTACCACGACGAGCCGATCCCGCCCTATATCGAGCGGAATGTGCCCAGTGCCGAGCCTCAAGGCAGCGCGTTCCAACTGGTGACCCAAGCCGCCCGCGAGTTGGGGTGTCTGATTGTCTGGCAGCGGCTGCCAAATCTGCGCGTCCTCCATGCCACCATCCACGAACAGAGTGATGGCGCCCTCTTCTACTCCTGGACCAAGGCCCGCAACCAGCAGCTGATCTACCCGCAGCGGGATGGTCGCCTCGATGCCAGTCGGCGCCTGGCAACCTTAAATTATGTGCTCTATCGGCGTCAGGGTGCCGATGTCGATTGGGATGGGCAAACGCTCACCCCGCACGCCTGTGTGGTTGGATTCAATGAGGGGTGGTCGATTGGCGGTTATCTGGACGAACAGGCCATCCCCCACAGCGGTGCCAATGGCAGTGAACAGAATCTCAAACGTCTGGAAAAAGGCCGGATCTGCGCTTATGCCACACTGGAGGAATCCGGTGATGCCGCCATTGCACAGTTTCCGGGACGCTTCGAGAAGTTGCCCATTTCCTTGCTGCGTAAGGACTACTTTTTGGTGTTTAACCCCTTTTACTACCGGCAACATAGTCAGCAGGTGGAGCAGCTCTGGAACAAAATTGGTCAGCTACGCGAGCAGACCCAGGCCCGTCCCGGAATCGAGTCAAAATAACACCCAGAGTCAATATGACTCAGATTCTTGCCAGGTCAAATAGACGCACAACAATCCATTAACAAACATATCTTATTGTTTATATTCAATAAAACTACCTGGCACGCTCCTTGTAATCCCTATTCTGGTCTGGCCCCCGAATGACGAATTCGGCCGCCTCTATTTAGGGATTTGTGCAAGGAGCTCTCCATGTTTTGCGTCCAATGTGAACACACCATTCGAACCCCGGTTGCCACTGGTTGCAGCTACGCCATGGGCATGTGCGGCAAGACCAGTGAAGTTTCGGATCTGCAGGATGTACTCATCTATCTGCTGCAGGGTGTCAGCGCCTACGCCCTCAAGGCCCGGGAGTTTGGCATTGTAGATCGCAGCATCGACGCCTATGTTTGTCAGGCCTTCTTTGCCACTCTGACCAACGTCAACTTCGATAGCCAACGCATCATCGCCTTCATCGATGAAGCACAGCGTAACCGTGCCAGTCTCAAGGAGCGTTATGAAGCTGCCTGTCTGGCCGCCCGTCAAACCCCGACCCTGATGACAGGTCCTGCCGCCGTCGAGCTGACCAGCGAAAAAGCCACCCTGCTGACCCTGGCTCCCAGTGCCGCGGTCAATCGCGGCCTGAGCGAAGTCGGAGCCGATATTCTCGGCCTGCGCCTGCTGTGTCTGTATGGTCTCAAGGGCGCCGCCGCCTACATGGAACACGCCCGGGTGCTGGGTGAGCAGGATGATGCGGTCGGTGCCGAATTCCACGACATCATGGCCTGGCTCGGCACCGATCCGAGCGATATGAACGAACTGCTGGCCTGTGCCATGCGCATCGGCACCATGAACTACCGCATCATGGCCATGCTGGACAAAGGCGAAACCGAAACCTTCGGTCACCCCGAGCCGGTACAGGTCAATATCAAGGCGGTGGCGGGTAAAGCCATCCTGGTCTCCGGCCACGATCTGCATGATCTGCAGAAGATCCTCGAGCAAACCGTCGGCACCGACATCAACGTCTACACCCATGGTGAAATGCTGCCCGCCCACGGCTACCCGGAATTGAAGAAGTATCCCCATCTGGTCGGCAACTACGGCACCGCCTGGCAAAACCAGCAAAAAGAGTTTGCCGCCTTCCCCGGGGCCATCGTCATGACCTCCAACTGCATCATCAATCCGGATGTCGGTCAGTACCGGGATCGGATCTACACCCGCAGCATCGTCGGCTGGCCCGGAGTCACCCACCTGGAAGGAGATGACTTCTCGGAGGTGATCGCCAAGGCACAATCTCTGGCCGGCTACCCGCATAGCGAGATACCGGCTTACACCAGTACCGGCTTTGCCCGCAACGCGTTGATGGCGGCGGCTCCGGCGGTGATCGATCAGGTCAAGGCCGGCAACATCAAGCACTTCTTCCTGATCGGCGGCTGCGATGGTGACAAGTCCGAGCGCAGCTACTACACCGACATGGCCAAGGCGGTACCGGACGACTGTGTGATCCTGACCCTGGCCTGTGGCAAGTTCCGTTTCAACACCTTCGAATACGGCGACATCAACGGCATTCCGCGTTTCCTGGATGTTGGCCAGTGCAACGATGCCTACTCAGCCATCCAGTTGGCCATCGCCCTGGCCAACGAATTCGGTTGTGGCGTCAACGAGCTGCCACTCTCCCTGGTGCTTTCCTGGTTCGAGCAGAAGGCGATTGTCATCCTGCTGACCCTGCTCTCCCTGGGCATCAAGGGCATTCGCGTCGGTCCGACCGTACCGGGCTTCCTGACACCGAACCTGCTGGCCTATCTGCAGGAGAACTTCGATCTGAAACTGATTGGCACCGTTGAACAGGACTTGGCCGATATGCTGGCCGCCTGATGGGCTGGCCCTCTGCTCCTCGAGAGCCGAGGGCCATTATTTCTGTTCACCCGCGGCGACAGCCTGATGACTGAACGATCCGGCGATAACCGAACGACCAGAAATTGCCCAACGATCAGGGATTACCGAGAGAGAACGACCGTAGCAACGGTCAGCTACCGACAGGAACCCGTTATGATGCCACTTTCAACTCTGCTCACAGCCCCACTCTGGAGCGAGGGCGAACGTGAACTGATATGTCTGCACCGGCAGGATGAAACCCGGGATGGCGATACCATCACCGCCACCACCCTGGTGTTTCAGACCCATGCCCAACCGAGCCGTTTTCACTATCGGCCCGGTCAATTTTTACTGTTGAGCGTCACGCTCGACGGAGAGCGCCTCCATCGCGCCTATTCACTCTCCTCCGCCCCCACCCGTCCCAACACGCTGGCCATTACCGTCAAGCGAGTCGCAGGTGGACGTGTCTCCAACTATTTACTGGACACCCTGCAGCCGGGGATGACCCTGCGAGCATTGGCTCCCAGCGGCCAGTTTCATCTGCCCGACACCCTACCCCGCAATCTGCTGCTGCTCAGCGGCGGCAGCGGCATCACCCCCATGCTCTCCATCAGCCGCACCCTGCTGGATCTGCATGCCGATTGCCAGATCCATTTCGTGCACAGTGCACGTCACGCCGGTGATCTCATCGCCCGGCAACAACTGCTGCACTGGGCCCAGCATCATCCCAATTTTCATCTGACTCTGCTGCTCGAGCAGGCCACGAGCGATCTGCCGTGCCACGAAGGGCGTCTGAGTGCCGAACTGCTCGCCCAGCTCACGGCACCGCTGAGCGATTACGCCATCTTCCTGTGTGGTCCCGGCGGTTACATGAATTCGGTCAAGGAGCTGTTGGCTGCAGCGGCCTATCAGCACATTGCCCTGTATCAGGAAGATTTTTCACCCAGTATCGCCCCGGGACCAGCCCCTCATGTCGGTACCAGGCCACAGGGCGCCACTGCCGATGTCGGCCTGTCGGCTCCCGGCTTCAGCCTGTCGGTCCCGGCCTTTGGCCATCAGAGCCATATCGGCGCGGATGAGACCTTGCTGGCCGCTCTGGAGCGCGAAGGATTGCCGATCATCGGTGCCTGCCGGGCCGGGGTCTGTGGCAGTTGCAAGTGCAAGCTCGAGCAGGGCGAGGTCGAAAGCGGCCCGCAACTGGCCCTGAGCGCCGAGCAGATTGCCGAAGGCTATGTGCTCGCCTGCGCCAGTACGCCGCGCAGTGACCTGCAAGTCACCCTGGGCTAAGCCTCTGCCAACAGCAGACCCTATTGATGGTTTATCAGTGCGCTCCGTCGGCGGGGCGCCGATTAGAAGGATCCAAACAATGCACACTCCTCCCAAGCAGCGTCTGGTCGTCGTCGGCAACGGCATGGTCGGACACCGTTTTTTAGAAGAACTCTGTGAGCGCAGCGATGCGGGCCAATTCGAGATCACCGTGTTTTGTGCCGAACCCCGTCTGGCCTATGACCGGGTTCACCTCTCTTCCTATTTCTCTCATCACACCAGCGAGGAGCTCTCCCTGGTCAAGCCCGGCTTCTACGAGAAGCAGGGCATCCGCGTGCTGCTCCATGAGGCGGTCAAGCAGATCGACACGGCTCAGCGGTTGGTGCATTCCAACAAGGGCACAGTCGTCGAGTACGATGCCCTGATCCTGGCCACCGGCTCCTACCCCTGGGTGCCGCCGATCACCGGCAGCAGCCATCATGAATGTTTCGTCTACCGTACCATCGAAGATCTCAAAGCCATCCGCGCCGCCGCCAAGCAGGGCAAGAGTGGCGTGGTCATCGGTGGTGGCTTGCTGGGCCTGGAAGCCGCTGGCGCCCTTAAGGCGCTGGGGCTGGAAACCCATGTCGTGGAGTTTGCACCCGTGCTGATGGCCGAACAGCTGGATCGCATGGGCGGTGAACTGTTACGCCGCAAGATTGAGGCCATGGGGGTACAGGTTCATACCGGCAAGAGCACTCAGGAGATCCTGATGCACGGCGGCAAAACCGCTGCCCACCGCCTGAACTTTGCCGATGGCAGCCAATTGGAAGTGGATGTGGTGGTGTTCTCCACCGGCATCCGCCCGCAAGACACGCTAGGGCGCTACAGCCAGCTGGCGATTGCCGAACGGGGCGGTATCGTCATCGATGATCACTGCGTCACTTCGGATCCGCATATTTATGCCATCGGCGAATGTGCCGCCTGGCAGGGCCGCTTCTTCGGTCTGGTCGCCCCGGGTTACAAGATGGCCCAAATCGTGGTCGATCAGCTGCTCGGCGGCAACAGTCGCTTCGAAGGCGCCGATATGAGTGCCAAGCTGAAACTGCTTGGGGTTTCAGTCGGCTCAATCGGTGATGCCCACGGTCGCACGCCCGGCAGCCATAGCTATGTATTCCAGGATGATCACGCGGGGATCTACAAGAAGATCGTGGTCAGCGCCGATGGCCAGAGCCTGCTCGGCGCCGTGCTAGTGGGCGATGTGGAGGATTACGGCAATCTGCTGCAGATGAAGCTTAACGGGCTGCCATTACCGGCCCATCCGGATAGCCTGATCCTGCCCGCCTATGCCGGTGCCAAACCGACGCTGGGCGTCGATGCCCTGCCGGATAGCGCCCAGATCTGCTCCTGTTTTGATGTCACCAAGGGACGCATCGCCGCCGCCGTGGCCGCGGGTCACCACACGCTCGCCGCCCTCAAGGCCGAGACCAAAGCCGGAACCGGTTGTGGCGGCTGCGTGCCCCTCATCACCCAGGTGCTCAACAGTGAACTGGCCAAGCAGGGGGTCGAGGTCAAGAATCACCTCTGCGAACACTTCCCCTACTCCCGCCAGGAGCTGTTCCACCTCATCAAGGTAGGCCAAATCAAAAGTTTCGAGCAGGCCATTGCGCAACACGGCCACGGCTATGGCTGCGAGGTGTGCAAACCGACCATAGGCTCCATTCTGGCATCCTGCTGGAATGAGTATGTGCTCTCTCCCCAACTGACCGGGCTGCAGGACACCAACGACATCTTCCTTGGCAACATGCAAAAAGATGGCACCTACTCGGTGATCCCGCGGATGGCCGGTGGCGAAGTCACCCCCGAGGGCCTGATGGTGGTGGCCGAGGTGGCGCGGGATTACAAGCTGTATACCAAGATCACCGGCGCCCAGCGCATCGGCCTGTTCGGCGCTCATAAAGATGATTTGCCCGCCATCTGGAGTCGACTCATCGCCGCCGGGTTCGAAACCGGTCAGGCTTATGCCAAGGCCTTGCGCATGGTCAAGACCTGCGTCGGCAGCACCTGGTGCCGTTTCGGCGTGCAGGACAGCGTCGGTCTGGGGGTCGAACTGGAGCACAGATACAAGGGGATCCGCTCCCCGCACAAGATGAAGTTCGGGGTCTCCGGCTGTACCCGTGAGTGTGCCGAAGCCCAGGGCAAGGATGTCGGCATCATAGCGACTGACAAGGGCTGGAACCTGTATGTCGGCGGCAACGGCGGCATGAAACCGCGCCATGCCGATCTGCTGGCCAGCGATCTGGATAAAGAGACCCTGATCCGCACCATAGATCGCTTCTTGATGTTCTACATCCGTACCGCGGACAAATTGCAGCGTACCGCCAGCTGGCTGGACAACCTCGAGGGCGGTCTCGACTACCTGCGCGGCGTCATCCTCGAGGACAAGCTGGGTCTCGCCGCCGAGCTGGAAGCCGATCTGGCGGCGGTACGCGCCGACTATGCCTGTGAATGGCAACAGACAGTCGCCGATGTCAGCCAGTTGCCACGCTTTGCCCACTTCATCAACAGCCCGCAGCCGGATCCCCTGGTGCAATTTGTCGCCGAACGCCACCAGCACAGACCCGCCGCACCAGCCGAACGTATCCCTGTCTATCAGATCCACCTGGAGGAGCAGCCATGAGCAACCCGAACTGGACCACGATTTGTTCCCTGGACGCCATAGTTCCAGGTACCGGCGTCTGCGCCCTGTTGGGGGTGCAGCAAATTGCCATTTTTCGTCCCCGGCTCAATGACGAGCTGTTTGCCCTGGACAATATCGACCCGTTTGCCCAGGCCAGCGTGCTCAGTCGTGGCTTGATTGCCGAGCATCAGGGCGAACTCTGGGTCGCCAGCCCGGTGAAGAAACAACACTTCCGCCTGCGGGATGGTCACTGTCTGGAAAACGGTGACTTTTCGGTGCGCAGCTTCCCGGTGCGCGTGGCAGCCGGTCAGGTGCAGATAGCGATCTAATCTTCTGTCGCGGGATGCGTGCATCCCGCGCTATTCAATCTCAAGGAGCACTCCATGTTTACGGACACCATCAACAAGTGCGCGGCCACCGCCGAGCGAATCGTCAAACTCGACCGGCAAAACCCGTTCGGCTTCTGGGTGGCCTCGGCCATGGCCGGGGCCTATGTGGGGCTGGGGATCATCCTGATCTTCACCCTGGGTAATCTGGTCGATCCGGCCCTGCGTCCTTTGGTGATGGGCGCCACCTTCGGCATCGCCCTGACGCTGGTGATCAATGCTGGTGCCGAGCTCTATACCGGCCACACCATGTTCCTGACCTTCGGAGTAAAAGCCGGTCGTGTCAGCATCGGACAAGCCTCCCGCGCCCTGTTGCAATCTTGGGCCGGCAATTTGCTCGGCTCTGTGTTAGTCGCCTGGCTGTTCTTGCAAAGTGGTGGCGGCAAGTTACTGCCCGATGCCAGCAGCCTGCTGCACTCGGCCGCACTGGCCAAGACCCAGTTGCCGGTCATGGTCTTGCTGGCCAAGGGCATGCTGTGTAACTGGCTGGTTTGTCTTGCGATCTGGATGTGCCAACGGGTGGAAGGCAGCGCCAAGTTCATCGCCATCTGGTGGTGTCTGTTGGCCTTTATCGCCTCCGGTTACGAGCACTCCATCGCCAATATGACATTGTTTGCTCTCTCCTGGTTTGGCGCCCACGGACCGGACTACAGCCTCTCCGGCATCGGCTACAACCTGCTGTGGGTGACGATCGGCAATACGCTCTCCGGCGTGATCTTCATGGGTCTGGGCTACTGGTATGCCACTCCGGCGGCGCAACGCCCCCAGGCTCGCGGCGCGACTGCCGCACCCGTCGCGGCCAACGAACAAACCGCGTAACCCGGTAACCCACTCCACAAACACAAACGCCGGTGCATACCTGCACCGGCGTTTGCTGATGATATCCCTCTGTACACGCCCGGCTGGCGGGTTACTTCTTCTTGGTGGGGTGACGCTCTTCGCCATTGACCAGCAGTTGATGAAAATCACCATTGCTGCGGTAGTAGATCTCCGAGCCTTCGGTGACAGCACCATAATCCTTGCCATCGACACTGACCCGGCTCATCTTCACCGCGACCACATGACCGTCGACCTCCATGTGTCCGCGTCCAACCAGACGCCCCTCATTGGCCATCACAGAGACGTTGCCCTCGTTGGCAGGCCCTTTGTCATATGGACTGGTCCGGTCACACGCCGCAAGCATCCCCACCAGCAACAGTGACACGCCCCAAGTCATCCTACGTTTCATGAACAGCCTCCACGCTTCTTGAACCCATGCCCAGCATTATGCACAAGATTTGCCAATCTGGATGAGTGACACAAAAATTCCAGTTAGCGGCCCCAGGATCCGTAACATCAGCAGGAACCACGCCACGATCTGCCCCAGGAGAGACAAACGTTTGGCTATTTAGCAAAATTAATAGAATCAATCAGATATAAAACTGGATCTCCCAGCACAAGCGCCTAAAATATCGCCCATTTTCAAACCCCTCCCTTCATTGCCAACGAGAAGTTTATGGATACCCAATCGTCACCCCATACCGCGGCAAGCCCACGCCCGGCGTCAAATTCACATCATGATCTGGTCTATGGCCTGGATGCCAGACCACCGCTGCCGCAGACTGTCTTTGCCGCCCTGCAACATATGCTGGCCATGTTTGTCGGCATCATCACCCCGCCACTGATCATTGCCAACGCACTGGGACTCAGCGGCGAGGACACCCGCTATATCGTCTCCATGTCGCTGTTGATGTCCGGGGTTGCCTCCTTTATCCAGAGTCGGCGCTTCGGTCCTGTGGGCTCGGGTCTGCTCTCTGTGCAGGGCACCAGTTTCAACTTTTTAGGGCCCATTATCGCCTCGGGTCTGGCCCTCAAGCAGGCGGCTATGCCAACCGAACAGATGCTCGGCACCCTGTTTGGCACCATACTGATCGCGGCTATCAGCATGATCATCGTCAGTCGCTGCCTGCATCTGATCCGTCAGGTTATCACCCCGCTGGTCACTGGCATCGTCGTGCTACTCATCGGTCTGACCCTGATCAAGGTCGGTCTTATCAGCATGGGCGGCGGTTTTGCCGCCATGGGGAACGGTAGCTTCGGCAGTGGCGAAAACCTCGGCCTATCACTGCTGGTGCTGGTGACCATAGTGCTGCTGCAACGCAGCCAGAACCCCTGGTTGCGACTCTCGGCCATCGTCATCGCCATGCTGGTCGGTTATATCGCCGCCTTCTTCATGGGACGACTCAACCCGCTGCAAGGCGCCGAGGCCTGGATCGCCGTGCCGCAACCCTTCCGCTTTGGCATCGGCTTTGACTGGCAATTCTTCATTCCGATCACCGTCATCTTTGTGGTGACGGCCCTGGAAGCCATAGGTGACATGACCGCCACCTCCGATGTCTCCGGCGAGCCGGTCGATGGCCCGGTTTATATGGCCCGCATCAAGGGCGGCGTACTCTCCGACGGTCTCAACTCCATGCTGGCCGCCGTGGTCGGCACCTTCCCGATGTCGGTGTTTGCCCAAAATAATGGCGTCATCCAGCTGACCGGCGTGGCCAGTCGCTATATCGGTTTCTTCATCGCTGCCATGCTGGCGTTGCTGGGTCTGCTGCCTGGTGTGGCGGCCTTTATCCAGCAAATTCCGGAGCCGGTTCTGGGCGGTGCCACCGTCGTGATGTTCGGCACCATAGCCGCCGCCGGGGTGCGTATCATCTCCCGCGAAGTGCTGGATCGGCGCGCTCTGATGATTTTGGCGGTCTCCCTGGCCATGGGCCTGGGAGTGGCGCAGGTACCGGAAGTGCTGCAACACCTGCCGGAGTTGCTCAAGAGCGTGCTCTCCTTTGGCGTCGCCACCGGTGGCATCACCGCCATGGTACTGAACCTGTTGCTGCCCCGCCGCAAAGTAGTGGTTGCCAGCTAACCTCTGCAACGGCCTAAAAAATCAGGGGCGCTAGAGCGCCCCTTTGTCTTGATGGCCTGAAGCTGTGCCCGCCATGCTCGGAACTTGTGTGAGCATGGAGCCAAGCGCTGGGTGATTGGGATGGGTCAAGCGGAAGTGCCGCAGATGTTCGTCGGCTTGTTGGGGCTCGCCACTGCGTTGCAGGGCCATCGCCAAAGACAATTCGGCCTCCAACACGCCACGCCCGAACGCCTTTTCCAGATAGAAAACGGCACGCTTGTGATGACCCGAGGCCAACAGGAACTGGCCATAGCGGTAGAGGGCATCCCCGTCTTCCGGGCTTTGCAACAACCAGCGATTGAAGGCCAGCTCGGCACGCTCGGCCGCACCGCGAACCCCCAACTGATAGCCCATGGTTGCCAGCAGGGCACAACGCTTGAGCAGCGCGGTCGTCCCCTGCTCCAGTACCGCTAACCCGACAATCGACTCTAGCGCCTGCAGGTCGGCCATCACCCGTTGCCGCTCATGATGGGCATCACCTCCAGATGATGGGGCGGCCTGGGTATGCGCCGCCAAATCGGCCAGCCACGAGTCGAGATAAGCAAAATCAATCTGGCTACGAGTGTGCGCCTTGTCGATCGTCACCAACCGCTCGGAATGATAATGACCATACTCGCCCGCAGATATCTGCTGGGTGAATACCGACAATACCAACCCCATGCAACCCCACATACAGCAGCGCATCTTGATCCTGTGTCTAGGTTAAACGATGAGAGCCATATTAATCCGCAGGTTGCGAACTGTCTGCTTTTTGAACGATGGATGAGCTGAAATTTGGTGGTGGCTCACTCATCACAAGCACGGCCGGGATAGCCGGGTAACGTGGCCGCCGCCGGCAAACACGCCAGAATCTCACTGGCTTTGAGCAAGGTAGGCAGATTATCCGCCGTGACCTGACGCCAGTTGAGTTTTTCCCCCAGATATTGCGCCCAGGCAAACTCGATGAAGTAGATTTGACCCTGCTTGGCATACAGTCCTGCATCTTCGGCAAAGCCTGCCAGGGAGCGATAGGGATAATCGGGTAACAGCGCGATATGATTGGGCAACTGCTCAGGCTTGACCTCATGACCACGCTCATCCTTAAGCCAGGCCCAATGATGGGCCTGCATCTGCGACCAGAACAGCTCAGGTTCGGTCAAGATCCCCTCAATCACCACGGGGACCTCCCGCATCCCCAAGCTCCACAGGGTGCGCGTCAAATGATGACGATCCACCAGCCAGAAACGACCATCCGGACCAATCACCACCGGGATGCGTTTCTTTTCAGCCAGGGCCCATAACTTCTTGGCGCTTTTATGTTTCAACGCCTTGGCTTCGGTCTGCACCTGCAGCAAACCGACACCCGGCTGGGTCGGATGCAACTGATTAATGGCTAATCGACATACACTGCCAATCTTCAAATCAGGCTGGCAGGGATCAGCGGTCTGTTTAGCCCACAACAGGGGAGAGCAAAGAGAGAGAAAGATGAAGATCAGGGTACGACGAATTGCATCCCATACCCGGTACCCGACACGGCACCCTCTTCGAAAATTGCCCAACTGCATGTGTAATTCCGCCATAATTTGCCGACCGAGGCTCAACAAAGAATCCGCGGAGGCTCGAGTCCACCATCAAGTTCTGGCTACTCTACGCCTTGGCAAAAATGGATGGCAATGAAGCACAGAGCCGTCGCCACAAAACCAGGCAAGGGCTTGATGTATATCAAACGAGACTGGAATCAGTGCGGAGCCGGCGTTCCCCACTCCCGTCGAACTTGGTCATACACGGGTAACAAACCATAACGAGACCAGATACCCTGCACTGAATCGGCAAACACTCCCATGGGTAATGCTTTGCGTAACTTATTGAGCGTCGCAGGTGAAAGTTCGGGATGACAAGCCAGCCAGCGTTCGACTCGCGCCAGAACCATGACTCTCTCTATCATCCCCCCCTCCGGCTTGGCCATCAGCAGCTCAGGCAACACATCACTCACCAGCAGATCAAAACGGTTGGCCTGCAACATGGCAATTCCATTCCCGGCTTTGGCTAGCGGTTCATAGCGGATGGCAGCGTTATCCAGTAACTCGTTCAATTCGGCCACATCGATGGCCCCAACCCGATACTGACGCAACTGTTCCAGATTGGCCATCTTGCCGACTGTTCCGGCTCGGGCATAGACAGCTAGCGTAATGGGAGCCACCCGCCCGATATAACGAATGGTCTCTGCCTCTCCGGGAGCAAAATTAACAGCCAAGCCACAACTGTTCGGTTGCACAGCAAGCCGCTTCATCAAGCGCCGAACCGGCATCGCCTGATAATGCACATCGATGCCCTGCTCCTTCGCTAATTGCGTAAACGCGTCTATGTAAGGGCCACCCAGTTGACCACCCTGCAGGATAATAAAAGGCGGATAGAGGTCGGCATATACCTCGATCTGCGGAATTGCAGCCCAGCTACTACCGGTGAGTAAGCAGCCCCACAAAAGAAAGATCAGACATTTCACGGGGATTACTCCTTTGCCATCACGGCAGAGTCACCAATTGAACCGGTGTTTGCACAATACCTGGTAAGTCCGCTTGTTTAGTCCCTTGCGCGAGCGCGTGCAAGGCCAGTTCAATCGCATATTCAGCCTGTCGGTTCGGATACTGATCCGCAGTCACCAGCACGCGACCATCCTGAAGGTAACGGCGAATACCGGGAATGTGGTCATAGCCTGCGATCAGCACCTGTCCCTGTTTATCTGCGGCAGCCACCGCCTGGACGGCCCCAATCGCCATATTGTCATTCCCGCAGAGTAAGGCACGCAATCCGGGTTCCGCTTGCAGCAAATCGGCAGCCGCCAGACGACCTTGCTCCACATCCCAATAACCGGAACGGATGCCCGCCACGGACAAACCGGCGCTCCGCAAAGCAGCGCGAAAACCATCGCTTCTGGCCCGAGCATTAATGGAGCCGGGAGGCCCTTCAATCAAGCCGACACGGCTCCCGGCAGGCAATTTTTTAGCCACAAAATCACCAACACTACGCGCACCAGCAAAGTTACTGGGCCCCACAAAGGGAATGTTAACACCCTCCAGAGCCAAGGCCCGGTCGTCCAACTTATTATCCATATTGATGACCAGAACACCTGCGGCAATGGCTTGCATCAACACCGGCAACATGGCGACCGAATCCGTCGGCACGATAATCAGAGCGTCTATTTTTTGCTCTAGCAAACGACGAATAATCAGTTCCTGTCCCGAAACATCGGTTTCGGCCTTCACCCCTTCCACCGTCAACCGTAATTGCTCTGGATGTGCGGAGGCGTAAGCCTTGGCGCCATCCGCCATCTGAACGAAAAATTCGTTTTGCATCGACTTCAGCACAATAGCTACCGCCGGCGGCTCACTGGCCCATACCCATGAGGATTGGGTTAACAACAAGAGAGGCAGACAACACCAGAGTCTCAACCACGTCATATGGTGTTCCTTCTTTGGAGGGATAAGGACAAGCCATAACAACTGCTGACTTCAAGTGTAAGTGACCGGCCCCTATGCGGTTGAAAATAGAGCCTGGTTTTGATAACTGGCACCACAAAAAACCGATGTGCTCGCTACTTTTCTTGATGTGATTCAAGGCGTACCTTAGAACCCTTGCCACACAGAGCCACCATTCATCCTGATGGTTCATTCGTTTTATCTCTGGAGTATTTCTACCCATGCATCTGGCGCATTCCTATTTCAGCCAACTCAACCACGATTATCTGGCCGTTCACCATCAAAAGGAGACCCTGTTCTGGGACACCTATATGGGGATCAGCGAGGATCACGAAGGTTTCGCCGCGGCCGAAAAGCAGTACAAACAATTCATCGCCAATGGCCAGCGACTGGGGGAGTTGCGCACCCATATCCAGCGTCTGGAGCAGCAAGATCCCAGCACAGAGCGCGATGATTTACTCGTAGGTTTACGGGGCTGGTACAGCTTTTTTGACTGTAACGCCATTGAAAACCCCAGCGCCCAAGCCGAACTGGAGTACTTGATTGAACTCGAAGCCGCGCTGTTCGCCCGTCGCAAGAACTTCAAACCCAGCCACCTGGATGGCAGGGGAGAGCGCGTCGAGGCTTCATTAGGTGCCCTGCTGACGAATCTGGCGACCAACGAGGTGGAGGAGCAGCGTCTAAGCTCCCACCAGGCCCTGCTGGGAGTAGAACAGTGGGTGCTGGAACATGGACTCATCGCTATCATTCAGCAACGCAACCGCTTCGCCCGCAGCCTGGGCTATCGCAACTACTTTGACTACAAGGTCCAGAAAAGCGAACGCATGACCCCGGAACAACTGTTTGCCATCCTCGATCGCTTCGAAGAGCAAACCCGGGATGTGAATCAGCGGAGTCTTGAACAACTCAAGGAACAACGCGGAGCAAGCGCAACTGCGCCCCATAATGTACGCTTCTTCAGCAGTGGCGATGTTAACCGCAAGCTGGATGCCTATATGCCGTTTGCCTCGGCACTGTCACGCTGGATCCGCAGCTTTCAGCGTTTGCGTATCGATTTTTCCGGCGCCAATCTGACGCTGGACCTCCTCGAACGTACCGGCAAGTATGAAAATGGCTTTATGCATGGGCCAGTACCGGCATTTCTCAATGCCGGTCAATGGCAACCGGCGACCATCAATTTCACCAGTCTGGCGAAACCGGATCAGGTTGGCAGTGGCCTCAATGGTCTCAATACCCTGTTCCATGAAGGAGGCCATGCCGCCCACTTCGCCAATATCCGGCAAAATGCTCCCTGTTTCTCCCAGGAGTTCGCCCCGACTTCCATGGCCTATGCCGAAACCCAGTCCATGTTCTGCGACAGTCTGCTAGATGATGCTGACTGGTTGACCCGCTACGCCACCGACCCGCAAGGCATTCCCATTCCCGCCAGCCTGATCCACGAGATGATTGTCGCCAAGCAACCGATGCGCGCCTTCGGTGAGCGTCACATCTTGCTGGTGCCCTACTTCGAGTGGGCCTGTTATCAAATGACCGACGAGCAGATGACACCCGCAGCCCTGACGACCCTGGCTCGCGAGGTGGAACAACGCATTCTCGGCATTGCAGCCAGTCCTCGTCCGACGCTGGCGATCCCGCACTTGCTCTCCCAGGAGTCAGCCTGCTCCTACCATGGCTATCTATTGGCTCTGATGGCGGTCGAGCAGACCCGGGCCTTCTTCTTGCAACGGGATGGCTACTTGACCGACAACCCGGCTATAGGGCCAGACCTGACGCGTCACTATTGGCAACCGGGCAATCGACTGACCCACGACGAGACCCTGCGCAGCCTGACCGGCGAAGGATTCAACCCGGATTATCTCGCCAACGTCTGCACCCTGAGCGTGGAGGCTTGCTGGCAGGCCGCGCAGGCCAGCATTGCAGCCGCCGCCTTACGCCCGATACCGACGGAGGAGTTTGCATTGAATGCTCATATCCGCCTGATGCATGGCAGCGAACTCATTGCCGACAATCAGGAAAGCGATGCTCAGATGTGCGAGCTATTCGCCGCCTGGATCCATAGTCACTACGGGTAGATGCCCACAAAAAAGCCCCGAAAGGGGCTTTTTTTTCCTTCTCTTACAAGGATTAACGTTCTTTGCTGAAGTTTACCCCTCACCCGCTTGTTCGTGTCCCTACTGATTCCAGATACTTGGAACTTGGAAAGTTTGATAAAACGGCAGGCTCGAGATGCTGGCACAGACGGCTGATCGAGTGAGGAATTTGTATATGAAGTCCATGATCTGGTTCAGTGTTGGTCTGTGGGTCTCGACAGCTACCATGGCGCAACCGGGCGCTCCAATGCCCGAAGGCTTCCCCCGCGATCAACCGGGACGCTTCGCTCCCCAACCTCATCGATATATGTCACCACATCCAGCTCCAGGTCTGATGGTCGATATTTTGCCACCAGGATACAAAACAGTGCTGTTTGCTGGCTTGACCTATTTTGTGTTCAACGAAATTTGGTATCAACTCCACGGCGGGCGCTATGAAGTGGTGGCTCCCCCCCCACAAGCAGTCATCCAACCAGTTGCAACAGACAATCCCTATTACGAGAATGGTCTGACCCGGGTGGACATCAACGGCGCTCGCTATTATGTCCGTGATGGGCGCTACTATCGCCGTACCGCTGAGGGTGACTATCTGGAAGTACCGCCTCCGCAGTCATGATCGCTGGTAAAATGTTCCTCACTTACGCCAAACCACCGTCATACATGTGCAAATCTAGCCCGAGTTGGCAATCCAAGGCATGCCTTGCGATCTGAAGAACGTCAACGCCTCGCAAGAGGCTATCCAATCGCGCAAAAAAAGCGTCCTCCGAGGAGGACGCAATACGATCAACGTGGAAACAAAGGATAGTTTTATTGTGCTGCGATTGAGTAAGCCAAGGTGCTGTCATTGAAGGTCACCAGGTAGGTGCCGACAACTGCGGTCTTGATATCCGAACCGCTCAGGTTCGCCACGCCATCGGCATTGGTATCACCGTAGTTTTTGGTCCAGTCGCCCAGAACATCAAACTTGAAACGTTGGGTTCCAGAACTATCGCCCGCACCAGTGAACGTGATGGTTGCTTGCCAAGTATTGTTAGCCACCAGTTTCATCGCCGTTGAACCCCAGTTGTTCGGAGTACCGCGGAAATTGAGGCTGGTCAGATTGCCGGTATAGATAGGGTTATCATTACCGGAAACCTTGGTCAGCGTGTACTTCAGGGTCGAGTCGTTGAACTGAACCTTGTATTGGCCCACAACGGTACTGTAGATATCAGCGCCGCCCTGCTCGGCCGTGCCGTCCTTGTTGGTATCGCCGTAGTTCTGCGTCCAGTCACCCTTGACGTCGAACTTGAAGCGCTGGTTGGCTTGGCCGTCGAAAGTCACAGTGGCTTCCCAGACGTGATCAGCAACCAGCGTCATAGCGGCGTTACCCCAGCTGTTGGCTGTACCACGGAAGTTGAGTGTCGGCAGCGTCTGCAAGAAGATACCGGCATCATTGACCGTTACCACAGCGCTAGCCGTAGAGGTCAGCCCTTCATTATCGGTCACTGTCAGTGTGATGGTCTGGGTGCCCTTGGTATTAAAGGTGACGCTTTCCGTCTTACCGACACCACCGGTTGACCAGCTATAGCTGACGATTTGACCATCATCGGTTGAGCCGGAGGCGTCCAGTACTAGTGTGTCACCCACTTTGACGGTCTGGGTCTTTGGTGAGACCGCCGCCACAGGAGCTTGTCCGCCACTGACCGCAGTCAGCGTATACTTCATGGTCTTTTCATCAACTTCGACATGGTATTTACCAACGCCGCTGAACAGGATGTCACTGGTGCTAGCCTTATCCAGAACCCCGTCGGCACCGGTATCACCGTAGTTTTCGGTCCAGTTGCCATAGACATCGAACTTGAAGCGTTGCGCCCCTGCAGTATCACCGGCACCAGTAAAGGTCACATCGGCAGCCCAAACGCGGGTGGTCGGATTGACCGTCATGGCGGTAGTTGCCCACGCATTCTGCGTACCACGGATAAACAGGCTCGGGAACTTGGGCGTCACACAACCTGCAGGGTTGGTACAGTCACTCTTGGCTCCAATGTGGATAGCCGCAGCTTGCATGGCACCCACGGTGAAGGTGGCATTACCACTGGCATCCACGGTGATGGTGCTACCGCTACACAGGGCGGTACCCGCCAGAATGTTGCAGTAGTTGCCAGCCGGCAAGCCAGTCTGCAGTGTCTTGGTCAGCGATGAAGACTCATTGTTGATGACAATGAAACCCTTGGCGCCACGGCCAAACGCAATCTGGTTATTGCCGTTATCCCACCAATTCAGCACGCTTGGTGCATCTTTGGTGACGTTATGGAAGGAGACCATGTTGGCTATGTTGCTCCAACGGTGTTCGCAATTCCAACCTGAACCAGCTGAACAAGCAGTTGCCGCTGGGCCACCGGCATCGGTATTCGAACCATAGTCGTAACCGGACATCACCTGTGGGTATTCGCCATAGGGCCAAGCCAGCATAAAGACGTTGGCCAGGTTATACAGGGCGCCATCCTTGTAGGTCAGCATGCCACCACCACCATGGCCACGCTCACGGTCATGATTGACAACAAAGACTTCTGCCTTGTTGGATGGCAACAGTCCCCAGCTTTCGCCAAAGGTCTTCAGGTTCTTGATTTGCCCTTTGAAGTTGGATGCCAGATCGGTACCGTACTTAAATTCAGTCACCACACCCAGACCTGTGTATTCACTCGGTTGGATCGGTTCACCATAGGCGCCAATGACTTCCTGGAAGATGAACGGATTACCGGCCTGAGCGTAGATAGCGCCCAGATCCGAGGTGGTCATGTGCTTGGCGGCATCAATCCGGAAACCGGCGACACCCCAACTGGTCAGCGTTTTCATATAATTGGCGATTTGGCCCTGAACATAACTGGATCCAGTGTTCAGATCCGGCATGCCGAGCAAACCACAGTTTTGTACCTGATAGCGGTCACCGTAGCTACTGATGGAGCAGGGGCTGTGAAAATCGTTATAACCCAGGTAGGGATAGTTGCGATCGGAATAGCTGCTGCCGGCCGTACCGGTGCCGGTACCACTGGCCATCTGGTTGAAGACCGCATCGACGTAAATCTTGACCCCGGCGGTTTTACAACGCTGAATCATGCTCTTGAGCTCAGCTTCGTTACCACCACGGCTGGTAAATTTGGTGTAGGAAACCGGTTGGTAGACATTCCACCACTCGGAACCCTGTTTGTGTTCGTTCGGCGGCGTAATCTGTACCGCATCAAAGCCCTTGGGGCCGAGTACGGTTTCACACTCATTGGCGATGTCATTAAACTTCCATTGAAACAGATGCACCATGACACCGGCGTTGGCCGCGTTGCTGGCCAACGCCAGAGCGACGGCTGCGCCCAGCGTCAAAGCACTGAACTTCAGTTTCTTCATTGCGATATTCCCTTCATGTTGTGTCGTCAAGGTGGAATGCCTAGTGCGTTCTTTGCGAACGTCTATTCGTCATCTCTGTTGCATTCCGTTTCGACAGAGATGAGCTGCCTGCAGACACCAAATTCATTGATACGCCGCAAGACAGATTTGATACCCGTGGAATCCAGTCATTGAGTCATGGAGAAAAATCACGCAGCGGCGCAATTTGCAACGAATAAACATAAGATGATGATTTTAAATCATAAAAAACGAGAGACCTGACGAGTCAACAGAGGAAGGCATGGGTGTAACCGGTCTCAGTGGCGGTCATTATCCACCTTTTAGAGGGTCGGTCAGCGTCTTCATTGATATAAATGTAATTTGTGTGAATGAAATTGTTTTCAATTGTAAAGGATGTCGGTTTTGACGTGATCCAGGCCACGGCGTGCCACATTCAGGCCTGACAGTTGCTAAGGCTTTCCCTACAGTGGGGCCATCCTGGTTGTAAGGGAACGAATCCAATGAAATCGACTATGCAGTATCTGGTGCTCGGTCTGGCTCTAGCGGGTGTCCCGTTGCTGGCCGAAGCCGATGAAAACGGGGCGATTGGCTTGACCAGCCAGGTTGGTCATCTGGCCGATGCCCATACCCTGTTGAACGAACAGCATGAATTGAAGCTGGTCGACATCGAGCAAAAAGGCGATCAGGCCTATCTGCGTCTTCAAGCTCGTGATGGTGAACAGTTACTGGTCCGCACCCTGGCCGGGAACCCGGCTCCGATGAATTTGCAAGTTGGTTCACAGGTACAAGTAGCCCATGAAAGCCGTGGCTGGAGCTTCAGCCACGCCGAAGAGTTATTGGCCTTCGTTCCTAACCAATATGGACGAGCGCTACTTCTGGATCCCGGAGTCTGAGTCCTCATCAAGCGAGTCTAACGCGACCCGGCCACCGGCTGCCTTGTCTGATGGCCAGTGGTTACCTCAGCCATTTTTGCCAGAATTGCGCCACTCCAGCCGCCTCATCCAGCGCGTAAGGCGCAAAGCCGAATTTACGATAAGCGCCCTGCGCTATCTGATTGTTACCCAACACCTCCAGTGTCAGTTTGCAGCAGCCTCGCTCGTGGGCGATCTGCTCTAATTCCGCCAGTAATGCCTGACCGACACCCCGTCCCCTGAACAGGGGCAACACCGCCAGGTCATGGATATTCAGCAAAGGGCGCGCCGCAAAAGTAGAAAAGCCGGCAAAGGCAGTGGCTAACCCCGCAGCCCGACCGTCGACATACGCCAGCAGCCCGACCGCACCAGGCACCTCGGCCAATCGGCCCGCAAGTACTGATTTGACAACAGGCTCCAAACCATGACCCCCACCCATGGGATCCCGAGCATATGCATCCAGGAGCTCCACCAGGATTTGAGCTGACTCGGGGTGTGAAAAGTTAATTCGTCTGATCTCGACATTCATCCTTACTGCCCTCCTACTTGGCATGTGCTCATCCTAATAGATTGGCAAGCCAGGTGCAGCAGGCTTGATCCTGGCCCCTAACGGGCGTCAAATATCTCCAGACCCCGATTCGTCTTCCTGTACAGGAGCACGCCATGTATATCGTCCTGCTGACTTATATCCGCCCCTTGACCGAAATTGATGCCCTGATCCCTGCCCATCGCGAATTCTTGCAACGCCACTATGATGCAGGTCACTTCCTGCTCTCCGGTCGCCGGGAGCCGAGAACCGGCGGTGTGATCCTGGCCTCGCTGCCCAGTCGCGCTCAGCTCGAACAACTGTTGCATGAGGATCCATTCGCTCAAGCCAAGGCCGCTGAGTACGAGATCCTGGAATTTACTCCGACCATGACGGCTCCGGAATTAACCGACTTGCTGCAGTCCTGAGGGAGCCCCCCATGCTTTTAGATTGGCAAGAGTGCGTCTTTGCCATTACCAGTCGGCAACAACTCACGATCGGTGATCTTCAACTCGCCGTTGGTTCCTGTACCGCTGTGGTCGGCAACAATGGCAGTGGCAAGAGTGCTCTGGCACGCGCGTTATGCGGTGAGCTAACACTGGCAAGCGGCGAGAGCCGACAACAGCCTGTTGCGGTGCGGCTTTCATTCGAGCAACAGCAGGCACTGATCGAGCAGGATTGGCAACGCCGCAATACCGATATGGCCACCGAGGATGAGGAGTTAGGTTTTACCGCCGCGGAACTACTCCACGCCATCGCCGAGCCGCACGCCATCGATATCCTCTGCCGTCGTCTCGGCATTCGTCATCTTTTGGAGCGCCCTTACCGTTTTCTCTCCAGCGGCGAGGGACGCAAGGTGCTGCTAGCGCAAGCTCTACTGGCCGAGCCGGAACTGTTAGTATTGGATGAGCCCTTTGATGGTCTAGATATCGAGGCCCGGGGCCAGCTGATGCAGCTACTGGGCGAGCTACATGCCGCAGGCCAGAGCCTGGTCCTGATCGTCAATCGCTTCGAAGAAATCCCGCTATTTGCGGATCAATTGGGTCTGCTGGCTGACTGTCAGCTACTAAGATCCGGCTCCCCGGCTACCTTGCTTGCTGACCCGATTATGGCGCAGCTGGCTCATGTCGAAGCGCTGCAGCAGATCCGCTTACCGGCGGCTCCGACTGCAGACATGGATCGCCCAGCCTTCACCGGCCCCTTGGTGCGGATGCGTCAGTTGAATGTGGTTTATGGCGAGCAACGCGTGCTGAACCGGCTGGATTGGGAACTGAATCCTGGTGAGCATTGGCACATCGTCGGTCCTAATGGCGCCGGTAAGTCCACGCTGCTATCGCTGATCACCGGCGACCACCCTCAGGGCTATTGCAACGATTTGACCCTGTTCGGACGACGACGGGGCAGCGGAGAAAGCATCTGGGAAATCAAACAACAGATTGGCTACGTCAGCCCCGCCTTGCACCTGGAGTATCGGGTCAGTACCACGCCACTGGCCGTGATCTTGTCCGGTTACTTCGACTCCATCGGCTTATACGAAAATCCCGGCGATCAACGCCTCAAGCTGGCTCAGGAGTGGCTGGCTCTACTCGGCATGACAGCACAGGCCCAGCATCCCTTCCACTCACTCTCCTTTGGCCAACAGCGCCTGCTGCTGATTGCCAGGGCCCTGGTCAAGCATCCTCCCTTGCTGATCCTCGATGAACCACTGCAAGGACTGGATACACTGCATCGGCAGTTGGTTCGTCAATTCATCACTCTGCTGATGAAGGCAGGAAGCAGTCAGCTGTTGTTTGTCTCCCATCATCTGCAGGATGCCCCCGAGGGGCTGACTCACAGATTCAGCTTCATTCCAGAACCACAGGGCGGGTACAGCTACCATTGCGAGCGCCTGGACTAATCGGTGGGATTGACCTCGATGATGGTGTGCTGTCGTTGATCACTCAACTGCAGCCAGTCCTCCTGCCAAAGTACGGAGTGAGGATTGAACCCTCGCTCCAGCGTCGGCTTCACCACCTGAAAATAGGGTGAAAGATCGAAATCTCGCGGGGTATAGAGGCTGTGATGGCGGATGCGGAACAGCTCCCGCCTGCAGCGACGGCACTGGGGATCCTGACTCGCCTCGACGATCACCTCCGGCAGGATCGGGTACTGGATGTGCTGAAATGCCAGGGCAATCAGCGATGAGCAGATGGCGCGGGTCGGATCGCCGCTGCCCAACGCCAACAGTTGTCGCCGCCAGCGCGCGGGAACCGGAGGCGTCTGGATCAGATAACGCGCCAAATCGAGGATGTTTTTCAGATCATAATGGTCACCAAGCCGCTGCACCGTGTACTGGATCAGCTGCTTGATCTCCATCTCCGAGATCCCGACCGGACGGCAGATCCGGGTATGCTCATGAGCATACATGCTCAATGGGACCGCCCGTACCCCCGCCAACACATCCGCCTCAATCAAGACCAAGGGCTCGCTACCCGGCGTATAGGGCAAGGTATCGCCGATATACAAGCAGGCATGAGACCAGGTGGATTGGGTCAGATACTTGATGGCAGCACCGAAACGGCTGGTTCCCTCAATCAGCAACACATCGCCCTTGCGCAGCGTGGAAGCCAGCAGCTCCGGGCTCAGCGTGGGCAGATTACTATCCCGAGACTGGGGCGAGGCCAGATAACTGGCCAACGCATGTCCCATCCGCTCCAGTAGTGCCATCGCAACCTCCTTGCGTTCGCCACCGACCCGACATCAGATATCGTTTGTTTCAGGGTGGTGCGGCGAGCTCTTGATAACAAGTATAAGAGGGCCATCTATTCCTTGCTGGCAATCTCCTGCTGGTCTGCACAGAAGGGAGTGGGTATGCTGCTCACCAGCACAACTGGAGGATATCGATGGAAAACCACAGCCACGAGTTGACCTTTGATTTGCGGAGTGAACGCTTGATTCTGCGTCCACTGGACAGCCACTTCCTGACCCTCTGCCTGCTGGCGGAACAACAGAACGCTGCTGACTACCTGAATGGACAACTGCCGGATGCCTGGTTTGCACAGTGGCGGCTGATGGCGATGCGTCTCAAGGACCTGCAGCAAGATCCCGACTATTTGCCCTGGGGGCTCAGAGCCATATTGCACCGTGACAGTGGCGAGATGATTGGCCATATCGGCTTTCATACCCGCCCGAATCCCGATTATCTGGCAGCCTTGGGAACCCATGGCATCGAGTTGGGCTACGAGGTGTATCCACAGTGGCGTCGGCAGGGGATCGCCCGCGAAGCCTTGAACACCATGCTAGGATTTGCGACCCAGCAGGGAGTGGAGCGCTTTATTCTCTCTATTTCGCCCGATAACCAACCCTCCACCGCCCTGGCCCGCTCGTTTGGTTTCCAGCAGTTTGGGGAACAAATCGATGAAGAGGACGGGCTGGAGCTGTTGTATCGTCTGGAGGCCGAGCACTGGCTCAGCCAACATGCCTGAGCAGTAGGCACCGGACACATATCCCCCAGTGCTGGGGACAGCATGTTCAACTCAAGGCTGGCAACGCGGCATCTGCGTATGCATCCGGTTCACATCCACAGCCCCGAGGTGCTTCAGGGTGCGACTACCGATCAGTACCGGATAATTCATGCGGCGCCGATCGCGCAACGAAAATTGCTCGTCATACTCTTGCGAGCCAAACATCACCCGCATCCGCACCACATAACGACTATCGCTGCCACTGGCACTACGCACTTTGACCCGTCGCTCGACCGGTCGTTCCACCAACTGAGTTACAGCTCGGTCATCTCGTAATCCCTCGATACGAAACCGCACCCACGGCTCCCCTTCCCGATCAAACGCTTGGATATCCCGAGCATCCAGGGACGAGGTATCGGCTCCGGTATCCAGTTTGGCCTCCAGCAGCACGCCCTCTGTCGCAAGGCAAATCGTTTCAACCAGTCCCCAGATCGGGGTCACCGTTACGTTTTCCACACCAGCAGCCAGCGGTGGCGGCGGCTCTACCGCCCAGAGCGCTCCGCTCAGCAACAACCAGCCAAGACCCTGCAACGATTTGAACATCCATCGATCTCCCACTTATGATTGGGTGGCGACACTAGGGATCCGGTGAGAAACCTTCCACGCCGGGTAACAGATGCCGACCATCCAACACCTCCACTGGCAGTGCCAGCACATCCAGATCATCGACGCATCCCAGATTCACTCGGTAATGATCTGCCTTGCGTAAGGTCTCATGAAACGGATAGATACCACAGCGCCGACAAAAATAGTGCTTGGCCCGGTGTGAGCCGAACTGATACAGCCCGAGCATCCCCTCCTCCTCCACGGTGACGTGAAATTCGGAAGCCGGAATAATTTCGGGGCTCATCAAGGCCCCTTTGCGCAGACACAGCGAACAATTACAACGCAAACCACGCTGGATCGGCGCCGCAACAAACTGAAACCGGATCGCCCCACAATGACAGGAACCCTGGTACTCCATCTCGACCTCCATCCCACTTCGGAAAAGCAGGCACTAGATTACTGAGGGTTCAACGACTTGTAAAAGTACTTGGGTGACTCCTGGTAGCCCAGCTGTCGATAGAAGTCATGAGCCCCCAGGCGACGGCTGTGACAATGCAGCTCGATACGATCACACCCCCGCAACCGGGCTCGCTGCTCAGCCCACTGCTCCAGTCGGGCACCGATCCCGCCGCCACGCCACTGTTCATCGATGCAAAAGTAGCTAATGCGGGCAAAATCTCCAGCCATAGCCAGTTGCGGGATGAAGTGCAGGCTGATAAAACCGCACAGGCACTCTTGCTGCGCCGCGACCCAGAGCTCAGCGTCGGGATGGGTCAGCAACTGGGGTAAACGCTGGGCCATGGAGTAAGCTGCATCCGGATAGCCCAACTGAGTCAGTAATGTCGATAAGCCATCGGCATCCAGATCAGTGGCCGCGCGGAGCTGAATCTCAATGGTCATGAGCAAACCACTCCTCTGCCGTCAGGAAATAGTGTTGGTGATCCACACTCCCATGAGCCAATTGCTCGGCTTGAGGGATGATGACGCCAGTACGCATGCCCAGTCGTTCACACACCGCCCGACTCGGCTGATTCTCCACCGCCACCGCAATATCGACCCGTTCCATCGCCCAGGATTCAAATGCCAGTGCCATCAGCCAACGACAGGCCCGAGTGACAATACCGAGTCCCTGCCAGGGCTCAGCCAGCCAATAACCAATCTGTACCCGTTTCAGGCGACGGTTGATGATATTAAACCCGCAAACGCCGACCACCTCGCCCCGATACAGGAGTGCACACTGCATCGCTCGCCCCTCGGCAAACTGCTGGACCATGCGCTGGATAAAGACCAGGGTATCTTCCACCGAGGCGATTGCGGGAGGCCACGGCAGCCAGCGACTTAAATAGGCTCTATGCTGGCAGGTCAGTGCATACAGGGGTTCGGCCAATGAACGCTGCAGAAACACCAGCTCCAGCTCCGCGTCCACAGAGTGGCCAAACATCTCAACGCCAACCAGGGTGTCAGGCATATATCCGCTCCCAAGCTGGGTTAATAGGTTACCTTGCGTAACGCTTTGAGCTCGCCACGCTTGTTTTTGCTCTCGACCCGGCGACGCTGGGAGCCGCGAGTCGGTTTGGTGGCAATACGGCGAGCCTGTACCACGCCCACCTCGCGGATCAACGCCGCCAGACGCTGGAGTGCATCGTCCCGGTTCTGCTCCTGAGTTCGATACTGCTGCGCCTTGATGACAATGACCCCATCGCGAGTCAGACGTTGATCCTTGAGCGCCAGCAGTCGTTCCTTGTAAAAGTCCGGCAACGATGAAGTTGCCACTGCAAACCGCAGATGGATCGCCGAGGAGACCTTATTGACGTTCTGTCCGCCAGCGCCCTGTGCTCGAATGGCGTTCATCTCCAGCTCGGCCAGCGGTAACGCCACCCGCGCCGAAATCCACAGACAGTCAGCGGCGACTCCAGGGGTAAATGATTCATGAACGGACATGCATTCTCTCATTTCATCTTGATGGCGGTAGGACTCACAGTCGCGCCCACCAGGGTAACAGCAGCAGTGGCACGCTCACCAGCCAGAGCCAGATCAAGGAATCCAGCGCGTAAGGAAGGATACATAACAAGAGTCCGCAGCCCAAAGCCAGCAGATGCCCCTGTCGCTTGCCATAGATGAAATAGCCAATCCCGAGCGAACCCAGGAGTACGCCACTGAGCAGACTGCCGGTGTCCATACTGTATTCCTTCGCCTAATCCAACGAACCATGACTCATAGACGCGCTACGCACGTTCAGTCTGAACACAGCTGTTGCAACCCATCGCCCGAGTCATCAGAACAGGAAGCGACGCCCCTCCAAACACTGACGGCAGGCCGGCATACCGTGCAAACTACCCAGTAGCTCTTGTGGTGCGCGGCGCCCACAGCAGCCACATTCACGGAAGGATTTCATGCGGCGGGTGATCGTATCCTGGATCAGCGCCATCAGTTGATCATAGCTGCCATCGACCGGGCTGATCCGGCCCCGAAGCTCCGGTTTATGGCGGGAGACACTACTCATCGCCGATTCCTGTACCGGCAACAGCACATCGACGCCGTCGGCGCCGAACACGATGATGACCTTGAGCGGGTCGCCGACGAATAACGTCTGCTCACCGGTGATCGGTGAGGGTAATTGTCGCAACAACGTTTGTCGCCACTGTTCAAGTTGCGGCGGCAGCGGCAGGTTCAACGGCAGTAGATCGGACAGAGGTGATGTACTCATCCGTAGCAACATCCAGATAAAAAGGGCATTCCATCATAACGGACAGGACGCCCGGCATACCAGCGACAGACTGAATCATGCCTTAACTGCGCGAGAGATAGTCCGCCTGACCAATCCACTTGTAACTGGTCAGCTCGGTCAGTCCCATAGGGCCGCGAGCGTGCAGTTTTTGGGTCGAGACCGCCACCTCGGCACCGAGACCAAACTGGGCACCATCGGTGAAACGAGTCGAGGCATTCACATACACGGCGGCAGAACCAGCACCATTGATAAATTGCTCGGCATGGCACAGATCGTTGGTCAGGATGGCATCCGAGTGACAGGCATTATGCTCGCGCAAATGAGCCAGCGCCTCGGTGACATCCGCCACCAGTTTGACTCCCAGGGTCAGCGAGAGCCATTCGGTATCAAAATCCTCCGCCCCGGCAGCACGCAATTCAGCTGCGCCCGCTTGAGCCAGCAGCGCATAGGCTTTAGGCTCCGCCACCAGCGTCACTTTCTGCTCATTCATCCGGGCCACCAGCAGCGGCAAAAAGGAAGCGGCGATAGCCTCATGCACCAACAGCGTATCCAGTGCATTACAAGCCGATGGCCGTTGTACCTTGGCGTTATCAATCACACCGACCGAGCGCGCCAGATCGGCACTGGCATCCACGAACAGGTGACTGACGCCGAAGCCACCGATGATCACCGGGATCGTGCTCTGCTCCTTGCACAGTTTGTGCAGATTGGCACCACCGCGCGGGATGATCATGTCGACATACTGATCCAGTCGCAGCAGCTCGCCGACCAGAGCGCGATCCGGGCTCTCGATATACTGAACCGACGCCGCGGGCAGACCGCTTTTAGCCAGCGCCGCCTGAATGACCTGGACCAGCGCCATATTGGAGTGGAAGGTTTCACGGCCACCACGCAATATGCTGGCATTACCGGTCTTCAGGCACAAAGCAGCAATATCGATGGTCACATTCGGGCGCGCCTCATAGATGACACCAATCACACCGATGGGAACCCGACGCCGGGAGAGGCGCAGGCCATTCTCCAGCACCCGGCTTTCCAACTCGCTGCCGACCGGATCATCCAGCGTCACCACCTTGCGCACATCGGCCACTATGCCTGCCAACCGCGCCGGATTCAGCAGCAGGCGATCCAGCATGGCATCGCTCAGACCCGCTTCACGCCCCGCGTTAATATCCAGTTGGTTCGCCAGCAAAATAGCCTCTTGCTGGGCTTCCAGCTCATCGGCCATGGCGAGTAGCGCCTGATTCTTGCTGGCCGTACTGGTCACCGCCAGCTCAAACGCCGCGGCACGCGCCGCCTGCCCTATCACCACCAAACTCATCTTCCTTGCTCCTTTGCGGATTTACAGCAACACCAGATCATCCCGGTGGATAGCAACCGGACCATAGACATAACCCAAACAGGCTTCGATGTCATCGGAATGCTTGCCGGCAATCCGGATCAAATCGGCTGCATTGTAACGACAGATACCACGTCCCAACTCCTTGCCAGCAGGGGTCAGGATCCGCACCACATCACCGCGCTCGAAATCGCCCTGCACCCGGGCGATCCCCTTGGGCAACAGACTGGATCCCTTGTCGTGAACCGCGCGCTCGGCACCGGCGTCCACATAGACCTCGCCATGGGGCGGTGGCCCGGTGAGGATCCAGCTCTTGCGACTCTCCAGCGGATTGGCCTGAGCCACAAAACGGGTACCAATGCGTTCGCCATGCACCAGGCGACCAATAAACTCCGGGTGTTTACCGGCAGCAATCACCACCTCGATGCCCGCGCGGGTGGCTACATCGGCAGCCTGCAGCTTGGTCGCCATACCACCAGTGCCCAACCCACTGACGCTATCGCCCGCCAGAGCGCGTAACGCATCATCAATCACATCCACGCGCTCGATCAGGGTGGCATCCGGGTTAGTACGCGGGTCGGCGGTGAACAAGCCTTGCTGATCGGTCAACAGGATCAGGAGATCAGCATCGGCCAGGATCGCGGCCCGAGCCGACAGATTATCGTTGTCACCGACCTTGATCTCGGCCGTCGCCACGGCATCATTTTCGTTAATCACCGGAATGATACGATGGGCCAACAAGGTATTGAGGGTATCGCGGGCGTTGAGGTAACGCTCCCGATCTTCCAGATCGGCGCGGGTCAGCAGGATCTGGCCGACATGCAGCTCGTAAATGGCAAACAGACTTTGCCAGATCTGGATCAGATGACTTTGACCAACCGCAGCCAGCATTTGTTTGTTGGGCATGGTGGGGGCCAGGGTCGGATGCCCAAGCAACTCACGTCCAGCGGCAATCGCACCGGAGGTGACGACCACAATCTGATGCCCCTCGCGATGCAAGGTGGCCAGTTGGCGCACCAGTTCGACCATGTGTGCCCGGTCGATACGACGGGTACCGCCCGTCAGAATGCTGGTGCCCAACTTCACTACAATGGTTTTCTTTTCCATAAGAAGAAGGCTCGGCGAAGAGAAGTCCTTCTTTATACCGATGGCATCCGCGCCCTGCAACGGGATTTGCGTTACGGGCGCGGCGACTCAGGCCCAGTCAGGCGGCAGATGGCGATTCAAATTGTGTCGAATCATCGGGGAGTAACGGCAGTTGCCATTGCTCCAACCGGCTTTGCAAGACGCGTAAGAAGCGCTCCCGCGAGTCCTCAACTTCCGCTACAGCCGAGGCATGGGGTTGACGATCCTGCCAGCTCCCCTCCTTGTTATACAAACCCAACTGGGTTTGAAAGCTAAAACCTCCTTCACGAGGTTCCAGCACCAACCACCAACCCCAGAATTCGCGGGACTCCGGCTCCGCGCCCAGATTCAGGCAGACCGCCAGGCAATCAAAAAAGTAGCGTTCGGGTTCACACTGCTCCTGACGCAAGTAAGGACCCAGAGTCATGAATTCTTTGAGTAGCTGACGATGCGGTAATGAATGGGACATGAGCGGGCTCCTTGAGGACGCAGGCTGCCCACCGTGGGCAGCCTTAGGACCAATCGACGCCATCACTCTAACGGTTAAAGATTAAAATGAAGCTTCAGCCAGTCACAAGTTTCACTCAAGGCGCGATCAAAAACGTGCATCACCGGCAATTTATCCAACACCACAGCCTTGCCGTAATAGCTGGAGGAGGCCAGCGTCCGGATATCCGACTCCGGACAGATGAAGTCCCGACGATGGCCAATACTCAAGATTGGCACCCGGGTCCGGGTTACGCCCACCAAACCCTGACGTTTCAGCGAGAAGATCTGGCACTGCGGCTGCAATTCATGCCAATTGGCTGCATCCATACCCAGTCGATTGGCCAAAGAGGCGCGCAGCATGGGCGATGCCTGATTGAACAACGCAGGCTCGACAAAAAATTGATTCAACCCGGGCCCGATACAGGCCACGGCCTTCAGGTGGGTCGACTCCAGATAGGCCAGGCGGGCTGCCACATTGCCGCCCAACCGGATCCCGACCATACCGATGCGCTGGTTATCCACCCAGGGCACCTCACTGCGCAGATAATGCAGTGCCGCCTGATGGAGCCGGCTGGTGTCCTGCACCAAGGGAAACTGGCTGGAATAACCGATACCAGGCATATCCAGGGTCAGCATGCCAATCCCGTTCGGCGCCAGATATTGCTCATATAACCGATAAAAATCGATCTGCAAGCTATCGATGCTGCCACTGACCATTACCACTGGCACCACATGCTCATCAGTGGGCAGATGCAGATAGCCATTGATCTCTTTGTCCCGAAACGGGATCTTCAATACCTTGAGTGGGACGGGCAGCAAACGCCCGGCTTCCCGGTAAGCAATATTGCCTTGTAACTGGGCTTGCTCTGCCAGTTCATCCCCCTTCAGATGCGGATAGCTGGCCAGCGAATAGTAACGGGTGGCTCGTAGATAAGCCTTGCGCGCTGCGGCCAGGTCACCGTCCTGCTCCAGCTGCTTGCCCTGCTTGAGGTACTCACCGGCTACCTGACTGAACTCGTAGATCCAGTTGCCGGGGGCATAGCCTTGCAAGGTATCCAGTTTGTCGGGGCGACTGCGGGTTCCCTCCCCGGTGGCGATATGGGAGAGAATGTCCTCCAGCTCGATGGCATCAATGCCCTGCCAAATCCAGTAACTACGGCGCAGAACCCGGTACCAAGCGGCGGAGCAAACGCCCTCGATCAGCACCTGTTCGCCTTCACCGTCACCGAGATCGGTCGCTGAATTCGAGATGGTCGAGGTTTCCTGCACCTTGCGGACCTTACTGAACAATCGTTCACTCAGGTTAAGTGCTTCTTCGTCTTGCATCGCTTCAGTTCCTACTCGATTCACATCTGTTATTTAACTTATGCCAGCTGGCAGCAAAAAGAAAAGGCTCCTGCAGGAGCCTTTTCATGGTTGGTGTCTTTATTCTTCGGTTTCGTCACACAGTGGCGAAACAAACGACAGCGCCATATCCCAAGGTTGTTCAATCCAGGTGTCCTGGGGAATGCTCACCTCGAAGTCATCCACCATGGCCTCACCCTTGGGCTTGGCGAAGATGGTGATCAACTTGGCCTTCGGATAGAGCTCGCGGATCACCTTGGCAGTATTACCGCTATCGACCAGATCGTCCACGACCAGGAACCCTTCACCATCGCCGTCCACTTTTTTCAGCACATGCAGATCGCGCTGATTGTCGTGGTCATAGCTGGAGATGCAGATGGTATCCACAAAACGGATGCCCAACTCGCGCGCCATCAGGGCCGCGGGAACCAGACCACCGCGACTGACGGCGATGATTCCCTTCCACTGGGATGCGGGCAGTTGACGGCGAGCCAGACGACGGGCTTCGCGTTGCAGATTGTCCCATGAGACGTAGAACTTCTTAGTCATATACCAACCTTAAGGGTGTCGACAAAACACAATTATATTAGATACCAGAGAATACCAGATGCGCCAGGAACAATGCAGCCAGAACCCAGACACTGACGCTGACATCCTTGTAACGACCACTCAGCAGCTTGATCGCCGCATAAGCGATGAAACCCAGTTCGATACCGTGCGCAATGGAGAATGACAACGGCATCATCAGGGTCACCACGGCAACCGGAGCCGCTTCGGTCAGATCATCCCAATCCACCTTGGCCAATGAGGACATCATAAGAATGGCCACATAGAACAGGGCCCCTGCGGTTGCATACGCCGGCACCATACCCGCCAACGGCGAGAGGAACAGAGCCAGCAGGAACAGACCACCGACCGTCACCGCGGTCAGACCGGTGCGACCACCGGCAGCGACCCCGGAGGCGCTTTCGATGTAGCTGGTGGTAGAGGAAGTACCCAGCACGGCACCGGCCACGGTGGAGACCGCATCGGACATCAGGGCCTTGCCCAGACGCGGCAGGCGGCCATTTTTGTCCAGCATGCCAGCCTTGTCAGCCACAGCAATCAGGGTGCCCGAGGTGTCAAACAGGATCACGAACAGGAACGCGAACACTACAGAGAGCATGGCGAAGTTGAAGGCGCCAGCTGCCGTGGTGAAGCCGCTGGTCAGGTCCAGCTGCATGAAGGTCGGCGCCAGGCTTGGCGGCATGGCCATCACACCACCGAACTTCACATCGCCAAAAGCCAAGCCCAGGGCGGTGATGATCAGAATCGCGTACAGCACAGCGCCCTTCACTTGCTTGTGGGCCATGGCGATGATCAGGAAGAAGCCCAGCACAGCCAGCGCCGGTTGCAGGCTGGTCAAGTCGCCCAGACCCACGATGGTGGCTGGGTTAGAGACCACGATACCGGCATTTTTCAGCGCTATCAGCGCCAGGAACAGACCGATACCGGCGCCGATGCCGATACGCAGACTGTTGGGGATGGAGTTGACGATCCACTCCCGCACCTTGAACATACTCAGGATCAGGAAGGCAATACCGGACAGGAATACGGCACCCAGTGCCACCTGCCAGCTATAGCCCATGCCCATCACCACACCAAAGGTGAAGAAGGCATTCAGCCCCATCCCCGGAGCCTGAGCTACTGGATAGTTGGCATACAGGCCCATGATGAAGCAGCCAAAAGCCGCCGCCAGACAGGTAGCGACGAACACCGAGCCCTGATCCATACCAGTCTGTGACAGTATGCTCGGGTTTACGAAAATAATGTAAGCCATGGTCAGGAAGGTGGTAACCCCGGCCAACAGCTCGGTACGCACACTGGTATTGTGCTCTGAGAGTTTGAACAATTTCTCTAACATGGATTCTCGGTTCCTTGGAGAAGTAATAAATTCCTGAATGACTCAGGGCTGGATGCCCGCTGACAACCTAAACGTTTGTCTGTTCAGCACAAACGTTTATCCAGACAGGTTTCATAGCTTATGGGGTCTTACATAGTTGCACCCGCGGCACATGCCTGACAGCCTGATGCAAGATTCGGGCGCAATTATAGAGAGGCCAAATCGGCCATGCCAGCACAAAAAAAGGAATAACGTGACGAAAGCGTCACCATTGGCTGCAGGGGAGTCCAAATACCTGTGCAGAGTGCTGATCCCTCCCCCGTTTACAAGGCAGAATCACCAGAACAACCTCTCCTCACGGGGCCTCCCACCTCAGATGTAACCGGCATATTGCACGGTCAATGCGCCCTGTTTTGGCGCAACAGCCCGCCTGGCACACCAAATCCTTCCCTATATCTCACTACCGCCTGTTTCATCAGCAGGATAAATAGAATAGGAACTGCCATACGGCTGACATAAGCCGCTAGCACAAGGTATCATGGCCCTATCAATAGCCGCGGCCTGTTGCCATAGGAGCTCAATGTGACTGCTTTGACCGATCTCTCTCCGAACCTGTTGTGGTTCTTCTTCGACAAGATTTGCTCCATTCCCCACCCGTCCAAACATGAAGCGGCGCTCAGTGCCTGGATCCAGAATTGGGCCCGGGAACAGGGGCTCTCCGTCATGGAAGACAAGGTCGGGAACCTCATCATCAAGAAACCGGCCACACCGGGCATGGAAGATCGCAAGGGCGTGGTACTGCAGGCGCACATCGACATGGTGCCGCAAGCCAATGCCGATACGGATCATGATTTCACGCGCGACCCGATCCGCGCCTATGTGGATGGTGAATGGGTACGAGCGACCGGTACCACTCTGGGAGCGGACAACGGTATCGGCGCCGCGGCCTGTCTGGCGGTATTGGCAGACAACAGCCTGGTGCACGGCCCGCTCGAAGTGTTACTGACCATCGATGAAGAAGCGGGGATGACCGGCGCTTTCGGTCTGGAGCCCGGCTTGCTGGAGGGCGAGATCCTGCTCAATACCGATTCCGAGCAGGATGGTGAAGTCTACATGGGTTGCGCCGGTGGCATTGATGCCAACATCCGTCTGGCCTTCGAACCTACAGCCGTGCCCGCCGGTTATCAGGCACTGCGTCTGAGCGTCAAGGGACTGCGTGGTGGTCACTCCGGCGTCAACATTCATCAAGACCGCGGCAATGCCAACAAGTTGCTGGCCCGTCTGTTGCTGACCGCAAGCGAAAACGTCACCCTGCATCTGGCCCAGATGGAAGGCGGCACCCTGCGCAATGCCATTCCTCGTGAAGCATCAGCCCTGCTGTGGGTCGCACCGGACGATGTGGATGCCCTGCAACAGCAGATCGCCGCACACGGCGCTCTGCTGCAAGCCGAGCTCAAAGAGATCGACAGTTTTCTGGAGATCAGCCTGCAGGGCGCAACCGCTCCGGCTCAGGCCATGGATGCCGACAGCCAACGCCGTCTGCTGGCCGCTCTGGTCGCCTGCCCCAATGGCGTGATCCGCATGAGCCAGGCTATCGCCGGTGTGGTCGAGACCTCGACCAACCTGGGCGTCATCAAAACCGAGGGGCATGAAATCTATATCCAGTGCCTGATCCGCTCACTGAACGATGAAGGTCGTCGCTACGTCGAGCAGATGACCCACTCCCTGTTTACGCTGGCCGGTGCCCGTTGTGAATTGAGTGGTGGCTATCCCGGTTGGGCCCCGGATCCGGCATCGCCCATCATGCAGCAGTTGCGCGACACCCATCAGGCACTGTTTGGTGAACTGCCCAAGATCATGGTCATCCACGCCGGTCTGGAATGCGGTCTGTTCAAGGCAAATTACCCCCATTGGGACATGGTTTCCTTCGGTCCAACGATTCAGGGCGCCCATTCACCGGATGAAAAAGTCCATATTCCGGCCGTGGCTCGTTTCTGGCAGTTGCTCAGCAAATTGCTGGCCGAAATCCCGCGTCGAGATTGAATCGTTTCAGCGGAAGAAAAGGCGCTGCGGCGCCTTTTTTATTACGCATCCCTGGAGTAGAGTGTCGCAGCCTTGAGTTTTTACCCCATTCATCTGCCCATGAAGACGCTATATCCCATTATTCTCAGTTTTAGCCTGCTGATCCCCTTCAGTCCGGTTGGCGAATACCTATGGCAGTATGGCCAGCAAGGCGCCTCCGGTCTGGCTGTTGAAACCCGGCATAGCGGGCAAGGTTGGTGGCACGATGCGATGGCCTCGCAAGAGGAGCTGGTGCTGTGGTTTCAGCGCAGCAAGCAGCAGGGATGGCAGCAGATTGATGCCGGGATCCTGAGCGTGCAGCAGGAGCTCCAGCAGCAAGGTGAGGCCATCCAAAACGGACTCGGCACTGGACAGGAGGTGTTGCAACAAACCTGGCAGCAGGGTCAGCAAGGCCTGCAGCAATGGACCAGCCATCTCTGGCAAGAGAGTGTTCAGTACGGCAGCAACCTGCTCGCCTCGGTGCAGGCATTACCCGCTAGCATCTGGCCTGACTCCCCGGATCCTGAATTAGATCCGGACACCGAAGCCGCTGGCAGTCTGTCGTTAGCCGCCAATACGCCACCGGCAACCGAGCCCTGAATTGATAAACCGCGCGGTTGACCATCGCGGATCTCTGGCGGACCCCAGCTAGAACGCCAGTGACAATTGATGCTCTTCGGTTTTCTCCTCCGATTGCGGCAAGCTGACCCCCAAGCCGAGCAAGCGCACCGATTTGCCCTCACCCCGCGCCCAGGCTTCACGTAACAGGGCGAGAAACAGTCCGGTATCGGCACGGCGACTACTGCGCTCGACCGTCGTCTGCTGAAAATCGGCAAACTTCACCTTCACCCCCTGGCGGACAATACGGCCATCCGGCGCATGGCGCTGCAATCGCGGCCACAGTTGCTGTTCCAGCTGGGCCAGGATCGGGATGGCCTCTTCAAACCGGGTCAAATCCGCAGGCAAGGTCAGCTCCACGCCAACCGATTTGCGCACCCGGCTCACCTCGACCGGCCGCTCATCCAGACCCCGGCAACGCTCCAACAACATCTGGCCTGATTTACCGAACAGACGCAGCAACTCGCTGACAGGATAAGCCTGCACATCAGCCCCAGTATGCAATCCCATCGCCGCCAGACGCTGCGCGCTCTTTTCGCCGATCCCCGGGATCTTGCGCAGCGGTAAGCTGCTCACAAACTCGGCCACCTGCTCCGGGCGCAGCACAAACAGGCCATCGGGCTTGTTCAGATCCGACGCAATCTTGGCCAGGAACTTGTTCGGTGCCACCCCTGCCGACGCAGTCAGCTGTAACTCCCGGTGAATATCCGCCCGGATGGCTTCGGCCATCAGGGTCGCACTGCCGCGATATAACGGGGAATCGCTGACATCCAGGTAGGCCTCATCCAGCGACAGCGGTTCGATACGGTCGGTATAACGGGCAAAAATAGCGCGGATCTCGCCGGATACCTGTTGATACACAGCCATGCGCCCCGGGATCACCGTCAAGGTCGGACATAGACGCAACGCATAGGCGGTCGCCATCGCCGAGCGGACACCAAAACGGCGCGCCTCATAGTTGCAGGTGGCGATCACACCCCGCCGATCCCGGGAGCCACCGATGGCCAACGGGATGTGGCGTAACGCCGGGTTATCGCGCATCTCGACAGCCGCGAAGAAACAGTCCATATCGATGTGAATAATTTTACGCATGGCAACACTGTATATATAAACAGTTACCCTTACTCTACTCCAGTCTCCGCAAATATCCAAGCCTTGCCCTATATCCACAGCGACTGCCCAGCCCCCCGGATTTGAACGGAACAACACAGACTCCACCGTCAGGATAGACCGCGTGGGAGGATGCCTTCCGGCACCGAGCGGTCCATGCTGTGGTGTACACACTCTCGTTATCGGGTCGTCAGGAGTCGTTATGTCCACATCCTCTCTTTCACAACTGCAGTGCTGGCACCAACCTGTGCCCCCCTTTGTCACACTCCAGGCCGCAGGCCCTGTGCTATCGCTCTGGCTGCAGAGCGAGATCTGGCCAGAGCGAGTGCTGCTGCGTAGCGAGCCCGATAATGAGGAGTGGTTACTGGATATGACCCTGCAGGCGGAAATCCGCGGTTGCCGTCACTATCAGGTCGTGCTTCCCCTGCATCAGGCTTCATCCCGGCAACGTTACAGCTTCAAACTGTTATGGCCCGATCGCCAATCCTGGTTCGGCCCCGAAGGGCTCAGTGCAGTTCCCATCGAACGCCTGCGCCAGTTCTGCCTTGAAATCCCGGAGAGTCATCCCGGCTGGGTGGCGGATCAGATCTTCTACCAGATATTTCCGGATCGATTTGCCCCGGGGGATGGTCCCCATCTGGTACGGGAAGCAGAGTATCAGCACCATGCCCGCCAACGCTGGGTAAGGCGGCGCGGCTGGGAACATCCACTCGAGATGGAGGCCGCCAGCTCCACCTTCTATGGTGGCGATCTGGATGCCATCACCGGCAAACTCGACTATCTGCAGGGGCTGGGAGTCACGGCCCTGTACCTCAACCCCATCTTCACCGCCCCCACGGTGCATAAGTACGACACCGAGGACTACTTCAATGTCGATCCCCATTTTGGCGGGAATCAGGCCCTGATCCGGCTGCGGCAAGCCACCCGTCAGCGCGGCATGCGGCTGATCCTCGATGGAGTCTTCAATCACAGCGGTGACAGTTGCGCCTGGTTTGATCGCTACCGGACCGGCGATGGCTCCGGCGCCAACTGCTCGCCAGAGTCCCCTTACCGCAACTGGTACACCTTTGCCCCGCAGGGCGCTCTGGGCTGGAAAGGCAATGCCAATCTTCCCAAGCTCAACTTCGCCGAGCCGGGTGTTGTCGACACCCTGTATCGTGGGCGCGATAGCGTGGTGCGTCACTGGTTGCGCGAACCCTACGGGATCGACGGTTGGCGCCTGGATGTAGTGCATATGCTGGGCGAATCCGGCAGCGCCAAAAACAATCTGTTGCACGTCGCTGGCATCTACCAGGCTGCCCGGGAGGAAAATCCCCAGGCCTATCTGCTCGGAGAACACTTTGCCGATGCCCGGGAATGGTTACAGGCAGGGGTAGAAGATGGCGCCATGAACTATATGGGCTTTGCCCTGCCGGTCCGGGCTTTTCTGGCCGGTCAGGACGTTGCCTATCAACCGATCCATCTGGATGCCCGTCAGTGCGCCGACTGGATGGAGCACTACCGCGCCGGACTGAGTCATGGCACCCAGCTGTGCCAGTTCAATCAGCTCGATAGCCACGATACCAGCCGCTTCCTGACCCTGTTGCAGGGCGATATGCAACGCATGAAACTCGCCATCGGCTGGTTGTTTAGCTGGATTGGTGTGCCCTGCCTCTACTACGGTGACGAAGTGGGCCTCGCGGGTGAGAATGATCCCTTCTGTCGCGCCCCCTTCCCCTGGGATCAGAGCCGCTGGAATGGCGAACTGCTGGCCCATACCCAGCAGTTGGCAAGGTTGCGCCAGCAAAGTCCGGCACTACGCCGCGGCGCATTGCAGATGCTCCATGCCCAGAAAGAGACGCTGGTGTTTGTGCGAGTGCTCGAAGATGAACGCATCCTGGTCGCCATCCAGCGGGAAGGAGACGCAGAGCTCACGCTGCCATCGGACCCTCTTCTGAGCTGTCGCACCTGGACCCGTTTGTTGGGACAAGGACAGCTCGACACCACGGGCGATTACACCTTGCAACTGACAGCAGGCGATATCACTTTATTCCGCGGTTTCAGCGAGTAAGCAGCTCAAACCACTAAATCAGAATCATTTTCCGCAACAAACCAAACCGGGACTTAACCAATCCCGGTTTTTTCTGTTATCTGGCGGCCATGTTTTCTAGACTTCGCCCCATCGCAATACTGCCGATATAGTCCGCCAACCTGGAGAAAGTTTGATGCGTTACCTGTTTGTGTTGTCCCTGCTACTGTCAACCACCGCCATAGCCGGCGACGACTTCCGTCTTGGTTCAACCCTGTTGCTCTCTATTGGCGAAAGCGAGGCCATCGTCAAACCACTGGCCTGTCGCTACACCGACTCCCTGCAACTGAAGGTAGAAAAACAGGATGCCCGCATCGAAGAACTCAAGGTGTTCTATAAGGACGGTAGCAATCGGACCATCAAAGTGAATAAAAATATGAGCAAGGATGAGCGCAGCAACTGGATCAAACTCGACCGACGCAAGTGCATCACCAAAATCCGTGTCGATGGTTATTCCAAGCGCAAGATGGCCGAAGTCAAGATTTATGGTCGCCGGGATTGATGTCGGCCCGCTTCGACTCGCAGCAGTGATGAAGTAGATCCCGCCAGGTCACGATGCCGACGATCTGGCCATTCTCCAGCACAGGGAGACAGGAGATCCCCTGTGCCAGGAGCAGTTCGCAGGCTTGTGAGACAGGCACCTCGGGGCTGACCGTAACCGGTTGCCGCGTCATCACCTGATGGACCCGGCGTTGCAGGGTATCGCGGTCTCGTTGATTCTCCGCACCTGACCCCAAGTAAGGGCTCAATGCCTTGTAGAGATCCTTGTCCGACAGAATGCCGACCAGTTCGCCCTCCTCGATCACCAGCAGATGATGAAAGGGGGCGGCAGCAAAAATTTCGTGTACGGTTTCCAGAGTGTCATCCATCTCGATGGTCGCCACCCGACGCTTCATAATATCGACAATTCGCATATCCTTCCCACCCGCTGCCGCAGCTTGTATTCACTCGCTTCTGCGTCCATCCCGCTGCGACATCCAGCCGCGGGACGCCGCCTCCGTTGAGTGTAGTGCCGAAACCATTGCTCCAGTTGTGCGGCGTCGCACAATGCCATATACGCACCCGGCAAAAGCGGGCATTCTTAAATCCCATGAGCGATAGTCCGGTCGCGACAGCTCACCGGACTCCTGTTTCCGTATCCTCTATTCGCCGGAGAACACCGCCCGATGCATGTTGCGCTTTTGGGGGCACGACGACTGATGCTGGCTGCCACCAGCCTGCTGCTGATCAGTTGTCAGCCGATCACGCTACCGATCGATCGTAGCCATACGTCGCTCAACCAGGACTCCCGCATCCAGTCGGTGATTGTGCATTACACCCAGATTGATGATGCTCAATCCCTTGATGAACTGACTCGCCCCGAAAGCCAGGTCAGCGCCCATTATCTGTTGAGTCGTGAAGAGCGGGATGGACAACCCGTTGTGTATGCTCTGGTTCCGGAGTCGCAGCGAGCCTGGCATGCCGGAGTGAGTCACTGGCAAGGCGCCCAGGCACTCAATGCCAGCTCCATTGGCATCGAGATTGTCAATCTCGGCTATGCGGATGCCGATGCACAACTGCCGCTAGCCGAGCGCCATTGGCAAGCCTACACCCCTGCCCAGATCCGCACCTTGGCCCTGTTGCTCCAACAACTGGTCGATCGCTACCAGTTGCCACCGACCCAGCTATTGGCGCATAGCGATATAGCACCCGGCCGAAAAGTCGATCCGGGCCCGCTGTTTCCCTGGCGGCACTTGCATGATCACTATGGTTTGGGCGCCTGGCCCGATGAGGCGCGCGTCAGCGCCTTGCTGGCGGTGCCCGGGCCCATGCCATCCATCAGCGAGATCCAGAACCTGCTGCTCCGCTACGGCTATGGCCTTGCCGCCACCGGCGTTCTGGATACCCAGACCCGTCAGACCCTGCAAGCCTTTCAACTGCATTTTCGACCCGCACGCTACGATGGCCTGCCGGATCGGGAAACCGTAGCCCGATTACAGGCGCTATTAGAAAAGTATCCGCCCGGGAACTAGGCCTCTGTTGATCGAGGCTGCGATCAGGCTCACGAATGCCGTTGCAGACTCATACCTCGAACGCAGATCGCATATGCTTAAACCATGATCCCGTACAGAGCTCAAGCGACCCCTATGCCCAAACCAGTCCCCCTGATCCCGCGCCGCCCGGGTCTCGCTTTCTGGATCATGCTGGGAACTCTGGGCAGTGCCATCACCACGCTGGTGCTATTACTCATCCTGGTGGAAGATTTTTCTGCCGACTATGCGCGTAAACGGGCGCAGGGTGACGTTCATCGCCTGGCCAGTAACATGGCCAATGCCTTGAACTTTCAAATCAATGAACGAATTAATGATCTACAGCTGCTAGCGCACTGGTCTTTGTTTCGGGAGCAGAGCATCGAGCAACAAAGAGCCGTGCTCGCAACATTGGCTCAGGAGTCCAGCGATTACAGGTGGTTACTCATCACCTCGCCAGAGGGTGTCATCCGGACTGCATCGCTATCCAGCATTGAAGGACTGCATATTCCATCCGATCCCTGGTTCCCGCCCCGATTTCAGCACCCGAGTGTCAGTGATATCCATCCTGAATCCCCACCGAAGACGGACGCATACCCCGGCCACCAGCGACTGACCCTGCAATACGAGATTGCGGTTCCGCTGAATAATCGCCAGGGCTTACTGGATAGCTGGCTGATTGCCAGTCTGCCTGCTGAGGGCATTGAAAAGATGGCTCGGAATCTGCTGGACGAAAAAAGTGCTCCGGCACAAGCCGATCTGATGATGTTCAAGGACGATGGCTCGGTGTTTTTCAGCTCCCATGACCCGAGTATCCGCCAAGTTCCGGATGCCATACTGCGGGCGTTGCAATCTGGACATGCCGCCAAATTACAGTGGCCTGATCGGCAGTGGTATTTCACCTCGCGACAACAATTATCCCGGCATGACAAGGTCCAATCTCCCGGTTGGCAGATCCTGGTCAGACAGCCGGCATCGGTTGCCATGGGCGACTTTACCAAGCTGCAGGATCAAATCACCTTATCGGCGATCCTGGCCTTTTGTGCCCTGAGTCTGTTGACCTTCCTCATGTCGCGCCGCCTGTGCGCCCCCTTGGTTGCACTGCGGCAAGCACTGGAAAATCCCGGTTGTGTCGATATACCGCAAAGCAATAGCTACGCCGAAGTCATACTGCTGTCCCGGGTGTTGGCTGAAATGCGGCAGCTCGAACAACAGGATCTGCAAGCACTGGCCGAGCTCAATCAAACCCTCGAAGCCCAGGTCCAGGCTCGAACCCAGGAGCTGGATAATGTGCTCCTGCATGCCATGAATGCCTTTATCAGCATCAATGAACAGGGGAAGATCCTGGATTGGAACCTGCAGGCGAGTCGACTTCTGGGCTGGGAAAAAGCCGAGGTGCTTGGCGGTCCGATCCCGAAGGCCATACTCAGCCTGGAGCAGCAAGAGTGGTTACAGCAGCAATTGCGGCTGCATGCTGAAACTGGCGCCATTCCGCTGCTCAAGGATCAGCGGATCACCGAACTGCATGATCGGCATGGCGACAGCATCGCCGTGGAGGTTCACTCCTGGATTAGTGAAACCGCGCTCGGCTTCCGGCTCAATCTCATCATTCAGGATGTCCGGGAACGCCTCACCATCGAACGAGAGCTGCGCGACAGCCAGCAACGCTTGCAAACCATTACCGACAACCTGCCGGTATTGATTTCCTATATCGATCGCCATCTGCGCTATCAATTCAACAACGCAACATACGGCCTCTGGTATGGCTGGTCCGCCGCCGAGCTGCACAATCGGCCGGTCCGGGAGCTCTACCCGGCGACAGAATATGCGCATTTTTTACCGTTTATGGAGTTGGCCTTACAGGGCGAAACCCAGCGCTTCGAACGCAGTGAACAGCGTGCGGATGGGGTGCACTATCTGTTCTCCATCTATATCCCCCACCGCAGAGAGCAGGAGGTGGTCGGCTTTTATGTGTTGAGTCAGGACATAACGCCACGCAAGCAGTTGGAGCTGGAACTCAAGCGCCACGCCCTGAATGATCCGCTCACCGGATTACCCAACCGGCGCTCCTTGATGGAGCTGCTGCCCAAAGCCATGGCCAGAAGCAACCGCACCGAACAGATGATGGCGTTACTGTTTATGGATCTGGATGGCTTCAAAGCCATCAATGACAACTTTGGCCACGATGCGGGCGATGAGTTATTGCAGCAGTTTGCCCAGCGCATCCAGTCTCACCTGCGCGAGACCGACACCCTGTTCCGCCTGGCCGGGGATGAGTTCACGCTGATCCTGGAGAATTTGCAGCACGGCGAGCCGGACGCCAGCCGCAAGGCGCGACAACTGCTGGAGGCCATGGCGGAGCCGTTTGTCTTGACCGCAGCCACGGTGACACTCTCCAGCAGTATCGGCATCGCCTGTTATCGACCCCACGCCAGGATGAACGCCGAAGCCTTGTTAGGCCATGCCGATCAGGCCATGTATCAGGCTAAGCGTGCCGGCAAGAATCGGTTTGTAGTGGCGGCGCCGGAATAAGCCACCACATGTGATCCACTGGCTCAAATCTTTTTTTGTACCGAGGTGGCGGCCTCTTGTACTTTTTCGCCCCCTTTCTGGATGTCACGCCCCATGCCATTGATGGTATTGCACCCCGTCAGCCACACCATCACCAATAACAATCCCCAGCCCATTTTGTTCATGATCCGATCCTGCTCCTGTTCACGATTCAGGTTACACGCCTGCGTGTCGCTACCATGCCTCAAGCTCAGGGCTCTTCGCAAGCCAGATGACAAAGAGGATATGGAGATCGCGGTCACCCGCACACCGGACCCGACTATGGGTCAAAATCCCGGCCCTCCACGGCTCAACAACTCACTTCACCTCTAGATTGGTTCCATCCGTAGACATGACGAACTCATCTTCCGTCTGGAGAGCAGATTAGACTTTTTACACCTTCCGACCATGAACTACTGTCAAAGACAGAACATCTCCACCCGCTGCGAGGTCGCTATGGATGTCATCACACGCGGAGCCCTGCTGGTCATACTTGGGCTCAACCTGCTGTCGGTTGTCGGGGCACAGGCGGCTCCCAAAGCCCACTTCGGCAAAGATCATCCCTTCAAGCTAAGCGAGTTACCCGCGGGTTTATTGCGCCAAGATCTGCAACGGCTGCCACTCCCGGCCCAACAGCGCGCCATGGCCTGGCTGCATCAATTCAACTTCCCCAGTCACGATGCCGCCATGCTGCGCGCCGATCCGGAGGGGGGGATCCACTACGTCGATACCTTCACACTCAGCGGTAGCGCTCTTCCCGGCAGCGGTGGTGGTGTCATCAGCGCCATTTCCAGCGCCGACACCTTTGTATTGCACAGCCGACCAGGCGCCACACGCGTTATCTATCTGGATTTCAATGGTCATGTCATCAGCAACACCGCCTGGAATCAGGGACGCGCCAACCCGTTAAATGCCGTGCCCTACTCGTTGGATGCTGACGCCACCACCTTTTCTGACAGTGAACGCGCCAGTATCGCCAGCATCTGGCAGCGAGTCGCCGAAGACTATGCCCCCTTTGATGTCGATGTCACCACCGAAGAGCCCACCACATGGGGTTCGACCACAGGTCGCCTCCTGATCACGCGCGACTCGGATGCCAACGGCAACGCCATGCCCTCCAAAGGTGCCGGAGGTGTAGCCTACGTCGGGGTTTTTGGCCTCAGCAACTATGGCTACTACTCACCGGCCCTGGTCTATTTCAACAATCTGGGTGGCGGTCGTGAAGACTATGTCAGTGAAGCCGCCAGTCACGAAATGGGCCACAACCTGAGCCTGTCTCACGATGGAACTCCGACCAGCGCCTACTATGGCGGTCATGGCAGCGGAGAGACATCCTGGGGACCGCTGATGGGAACCGGCTATAACCGGAATGTCAGCCAATGGAGCAAGGGCGAATATAGCGGTGCCAACAACCAGGAGGATGACATTCAACTCATCGGCAGCAGGCTACTGATGCGCGGTGACGACCATGGCAATACCTTTGCCAGTGCCACGCCACTTCTGACCGACAGCAACGGTGTCATCAGCGCCACGACGCCTGCGCAGGATCCGCAAAATCTTCAACCACAAAACAAGGGCATCATCGGCTCGGCCAGTGATGTGGATCTGTTTCAACTCGATGCCACAGCTGGCAGCCTGAGCCTGACGGTGACCCCCTTACGGATGGCCACCAATACCCGAGGCGGTAATCTCGATAGTCTGGCTCGGCTCTATAACGCGCAAGGGATCTTGCTCGGCGAGGCGAATCCCAGTGCCGATACCCGCAGCACCCTGCAGTTAAGTGTCAATGCCGGTCGTTACTACCTGGCGATTCAAGGAGCGGGAGATCCGCTCTCGCCCTACAGCAATTACGGAAGCTTGGGGCAATATTATATTTCCGGAACGATTCCGGTACTGGCGACTGACACCACGCCCCCCACACCAGACCCTCTCACCTGGGCGTTGACACCGACCGCGAGCAGTCGCACCTCACTCTCTCTGCGCGCCACAGATGCTATCGATGACTCGGGACTACCGGTTCAATACACACTGCAATGCGCATCGGGTGGAGGAGCATGTCCCCCTGTGGCCTGGCAATCCAGTCCGCAATTCATGCTGACAGGCTTGACCCCGGCGACACTCTATCGCCTGCAGGTCAAGGCACGGGACAGCTTCAATAACCAGACCGCCTGGTCTGACGTCGCCGAGGCCACCACGCCGCCCAATCAACTCCCGATCGCCAATCCGGACTCGGCGACCGGCACCGAAGATAATGCGCTGACCCTGGATGTCGTGCTGAACGACAGCGATGCGGACCTCGATACATTGTCCGTCACCAGTGTCACTACGCCGGGTCATGGCAGTGCCAGCATCAGCAACAACCAGATCCGTTACCAGCCGGCCAGTAACTTCTTTGGTAACGACACGCTGGACTACAGCATCAGTGATGGTTTCGGGGGGAGCGCAACGGCACGGATTGATGTGTATATCACCGCGGTCAATGATCCCCCGCAGGCCGTCAACGATAGCGCCAAGGTTCTTCCCGGCCAGACCATCGACATCAACGTCCTCGCCAATGATAAGGATGTGGAAGGCAGCCCTCTGCAGTTGCTATCGATCACCACGGCAAAAAAAGGAACCGCCTCGGTGGTGAACAATCAGGTTCGATATCGGGCGGGCACGAAAACCGGCAGTGAAACCCTGAGTTATCAGGTCAGTGATGGTCAGAGCAGCAGCACCGGCAGCCTCACCATCACCATCTCCAGACGCTAGATAAAACGTGCGCCTGGCCACACAACCATCGGAACCGGCCACAGGTTCCGATGGTTCTTCGAACGAGCTGTTTCAAGATTCAAAAGCAACTGATATATTGCCCCATTCGAATCTCAATCTGACTACCCAATGACTATGCCACGTGTTGGCGATCACAGCCGTGCGAATGAGCCGAGCCGGGTTTTACTCAAAGCATGACGGTTCACCACACAGCAACAACCGAAGTGTGGCATTGATAACGGGTTTATCTATTACGCATAACAAGGAGCAACAGATGCGTCGGACGTTACTTGGATGTTTACTCTTTACTGTGTTCAGCCAGACAACACTTGCCGCTACACCGCGCATCGTCGGCGGAGATCCGGTCACTACGGCACCGTCCTGGATGGTGGCACTCGAATCCCGGCTGGAAAATGGCACTTTCTTCCAATTCTGCGGCGGAACCCTGATTGCTCCGCAGTGGGTGTTGACTGCAGCCCATTGTGTGGAAAGTGCGGAACTTGGGCGTCTGAACCTGATCATCGGCCAGGCTCTGCTCGATGGCCATACCACGGGCGCCAAGGTCGACCAGTTGATCGTGCATCCTGACTGGCTGGTTACCGGCACGAACGAAAAACAGAACATTGCCGAGTTCGCCCATGATATCGCCCTGTTGCACCTGACCGAGGCGCAAACTGCCACGCCGGTACAACTGGCAACCCAGGCCCAGCAAGACATGCTGGCCGTGAATCAGGATTCAGTCGCCATCGGTTGGGGGGCGACCGATGCGGGCGGCACCCAGTACCCCTATCAATTACAAGGTATTACCCTGCCTTACGCCGGAGTCCAGGAGCCTCTACTACTCCCGGATCATATTTACGCGGGCGGCAATATGGGTGAAGGCATCTGCTTCGGTGATAGTGGTGGGCCACTGCTCGTCAATGGTATCCAGTTCGGTCTTTCCAGCTTTATCGAGGGCGATAGCAGTGGTTACATTTGCGGGAATGTTAACTACCCCGCCGCATTCACCTCGACCGCATCCCATGAGACTTGGATAGCCGCACAGCTCCATGGCCTTAACTACACCAACCGGCAGGCCATTACCACCTACCCGGGGAGCCAGGCAACGGCGCATTTCGTGATCCGTAATGACGACACCGTGGACTGGCAACTGGGGCAAATCACCTCATCCTCACCGATTAACGCCCCCTGCCAGCAAACCACGCTGACCCCCGGCCAGAGTTGCACAGTCGACGTAACCTACCCGGCAGGAGCCGTGGGGGATAAGCGCACCATCAGTATCGACTTTACCGCCGAGAGTAACAAAGGCCAGCTCTCCGACACCCTGATACTGGAAGGCAGCACCCTGGCCCCTATCCCGGATGATACGGTCAGCAGTTCTGGCGGCGGCAGCTTGGGTTACCTGGCGCTGGGCGGCCTCGCGGTGCTGGCCTTGGGTCGTCGTCGACACGCATCCCGTCACGCCAGCAACCGATAGCAACCGAAAAGGGGCGGCCAGAGTCAATCTGCCGCCCCTGTTTGGGAGACCCTGATCACGCCGTGGTATTCACCACATTACCGATCCGCCCCTGCCCACGCCCCTCCGGGATCTTGCTGGAAAAGGAGGTCAGAAAATCCCCCAGACTCACTCCGCTGTCGGATGCGCCCAAGCTCTCCAACAGATCCGAGAACTTGCTCTGCAATTCACTCACCGAGCTATCGGTCGAGCTCGTGCTGTCGGTACTGCTGCTCTCGGAGGAGAGACCCAGCTTGCTCAACAGCGTCTGCATATCCGCCTTCATCGGATTACTCTGGCCATAGCCATCCGAACCTTCATTTTCCGCCGCGGATTTTCCCGCCCCCTGGGCATGCAGGGTATCCATCAGGGTTTGCATAAATGCCGCCAGCGCGGTCTGCGCATCCGAGCTGGAAGCTGTGGTGCTGGTGGTGTCACCGCTAGCGTCGGTACTGCTGCTGGCGCTCAAGGCGTCGGTGGAGATGCCGAGCTCGGCAAACACATCGGCCAAGTCGGACATCATCTTGCTCTCCCCGCCCTGAGGGGGTGGCGGCGGCATGCTGCCCTGCACGCTGCTGCTATTGCTGGTTTTGGTACTGCTTTGCAGCCGCTGGATCAACGAGGCATAGCTGCTTGAGGCATCAATATTGAGTGACATGTTTTTCTCCTTGCTGAAGAGACTCCTGGGGTCGCCATGTCCGGGACATAACGAACCTGTGCAACGGGCGACAGGTGTGTCATGACGACATCCCGGCTTACCCTTCATCTACCAGCAAGTTGTTAGCCAAAAAATATCTTATGAATCAATCTGATATGAAAAATCACGTTAGGATTTGTTAGTTCATGTTAAGACGCAGAGCGGGTCGCCGCTCAACGGGAATCGGATGAGGCTGATGACCGGGCTATGGCAACCAGGATGCAGGGTGGGCGGCAATTATTGCCGGCGGCGGGGATGAGCCAAGGGGGGCCTTGGCAATCCCCGGTCTTGGGCTCGATGGCCGGATTGCGGATCCGGCTTGGTCCGGTTCCGCCCCGTCGGCTGGGGCGATTGGCCAACCTCCCGCTGGCGGGGGCGGCAAGGGGGCAAAAGGCCCTGCCCCCTTGCCCCCTGGCAGTTGGTTTATGCCGGCTGTCGGGTAGGCCCCGAGCTCCGGGGTTCTCTCCACCGGCTGGGAGCCACACGCCATCCCTGGCGTGACGCTCCCTTGTGCGGTCATCCTGACCGCGCACCGGCTCCATTCACCCCTCCCCTCGGCCCGACAGACGGCTTCGGGTTTTGGTGAATCAGGGCATATGCCCAATGCCGATTGGATTTATGGTTGGATGTTGGATCGGAATTCTGGTTTGTCCGGTTCCGCCCTATCGGCAATCGCGATTTACCAACCTGCCGTTGGCGGGGGCGGCCCAAGGGGGAAAAGGCCTCCCCCTTGGCAATCCCGGGCCCGGGTTTATGCCGACTGTCGGGAAGGCCCCGAGCTGCGGGGTTCTCTCCACCGGCCGGGAGCCACACGCCATCCATGGCGTGACGCTCCCTTGTGCGGTCATCCTGACCGCGCACCGGCTGCGTTCATCCCACCCCTCGGCCCGACAGACGGCTTGGAGTTTTGTAACGAGACGCCAGTTTGAGACCTGTGCAGGTGAGTACTAGAACTGTACATATATTTCAACCTTTTCCCGTCTTTTTTAAATCCATATATCGCTGACCTTTAACTGATATATTCAGCCTCTCAGCAAGCTTTTGCTTTGTCTTATAATCCACAGGGTACATATAAGTATGCTGTATGACCATTTCCTTTAATATTCTCAAACAGACAGGATTACCCTTTAATTTATCTATTGTAATCTCTACTGACTGTATATTCACAACTCTCGCAAACTGGAAATCAACAGATTGTCTAATTAAAGTAAAGGCTGGCGTATCCTCTTGCCCTTCAAGTAAAGAATATATTTCTTGAGCTTCTTTAGAACCAATTGAAGATGCGATTTTCCTTACAACACCGTTAATAACTCCATACGTCATATGCATATATGCACTTTGAGCATAATCTTGCAGCTCACGATTGGAGAGACTAGGGTTTTCTGATAACTGATTCTCAATGAATTTTATTATTTCATTTTTTGATGAATCTGAAATCTTAATGAAGTAATCAAGAAACCTCAGCCCCGTTGATGCACCTGATTTTGCTAAATCAAGTAAATTAACTCTTGTAAGAGTTGCGTGTCGATTTCGGATTATTTGACCAGCCACTTCCATGCCTTTGAATGTTTTATTAATATTCGAAAGCAAATCGGGAGATTCAGTATCACAATCCTGCGATTGAGGTTGATTCATTTCAATACGATCTAGTTTTTTGTTATGCAGCTCTCTTTCCCTTTGAATTTCTCTTTGCTCCAAGACCAACTCTGGAATTAAGCGAATAAAATCATCCATGAAGTGCAGCTGTTCTTTTTTTAAGGTCGCAACATCATTGGAGCTGAATAGAGATGATAGTATTTCCTTTATTTCAGTTAACACCCATGAATCTTTTGTGTGATGGGTGATGAATATTAAAATATTTGAATAATCCTCTCTATGGAGATTATCCAGAAGCATTCTAACATTTTGTTTTATTTCAGGAGACTCAGAGAATCCTTCAGCGAACATTTTACCAACAAAAAAATAATATATATATGGGTATTTAAAATCAACCACCGAGAAATCTTCTTTGAGGATGAAATGAGAAACCAAATTCTCTATTATTTCAGACCCATTTATAGATAAATACTTAGCCTCGTACTCCGCAAAGAAATCATCGATTTGAACTGAGTTTAAACCTCCTCCATTTTTAAATATTGACCATGATATTTCCGTTAAAACATTTAAGTATTTCTCATATTCTTTCGGTTTTATACCCGCTTTTTCAAAAGCTGTATATATTAATTGTTGATAGCAGTGACCATAAGAGGTTAATTCCAAGTTCTGTCTGGCATAAGCTTCAAACATCTGGACTAGCATCAATATATATATTGGTTTTGGTGGCACAATGTTTTTCTTGATGACATTGTTCAGTTGCAATTTCAACTCATCACATTCAGTGTATAAATCACATTCTTCTATTGACTCTTCAACACCCAATGATATCCACTTTTTTACCAACTCCTCTCTTTTGTAATTACCAAAACCAAGAATTGAAGCTGATTTAAAGTTGCGTAAGCCTGACACTTCAGCATAAATATAGTTATATGAGCTATGGCAAGTTATAATAACCCAATCAAACATAGAGCAAATATTATCAATAAGTAAATCCCTATATTTGGAGTTAAGGTTTAGCTGATCTAGATTGTCAACAAACAATACACCTTTAGCTCTAAAAATCTCTGAATCGAAAATAAGATTTTGATATTGAGATTCCACCTCTACGGCCAATATTTTATTTAGATCTGCTGTTTTTATGCTTTTTGCATCCAAATAAACAGGTAAATAGCCAGCCATTGATAACTCTTTAAATCCATATTTAAGAAGCGCCGTTTTTCCTTGTTGCTCTTCACCAAAAATCAAATATTTATTTTTTTCCTTAAAAAACACCGCGGAGCTCTCAATTTCAAACTCCTCTCCCCTGATCTCATAATCAAATTCAACATCAGGCAATACATATATATCACTCAATTTTACTCGATCTGCTTTTCTATGCACTAAAACAATTTCAGTATCGTCAATCCATAAATATTGTTTTTCGGTTGGCTGGACGTTATTTGTTTTAATTACCAACTGCTTTTTGAGTGAATTATTAAATTCGGCAATGTGTTTTTTTACACCAGAAATAACATCCAACCACCCTTCATCTTCATCATCCCATTTTGATATAGGTTTAGCATCCTTTGGCAGAGCCTGAAACTTACCAAAATCAAATCCCATCCAGTCACAAGGCCTAACAATAATAGGTATTAATCGGGCCTTTCCTTCTGAATGTAATTCAATTGCTTTTTTTACCTCTACATCCACACAGTAATCTGAAGCAAGAAAGCTAGAACTAACTAAAAATAGAATAATTTCCGATCGTTCCAAATTGTCTGATATTTCGTGAGACCAATCCTGACCAGCTATAATCTTCCTATCATTCCAATCAGATATGACCCCATTTCTTCGCATAATGGAAAGGTGTTCTTCTAAGGACCTTTTGTATTTTTCATCTTGATGGGAATAACTAACGAACACTGCTTTAGTCATTTATTGAATCTCATATTTTATATATTAAAAAACGAATCGTTACGTCTGTAACAGCTCCCTCTTCAATTAATGTTTTTATCCTTATCTAGGCCAATCGCATCAATCTGGAATAGAGAAATAGCTATTTCCTATTCATGCTACAGGTAATTGAAACGTGACGAATAGCCTCTTCTGGCTCTTGTGAGGTCTGGCTCGCAAAAAACTTGCGGTCAATTGCCGTCTGTCGGGCCGTGCGTAGGGGTGAACGTAGCCGGTGCGCGGTCAGGATGACCGCAAAAGGGAGCGTCACGCCAGGGATGGCGTGTGGCTCCCGGCCGGTGGAGAGAATCCCGGAGCGCGGGGCTTTCCCGACAGTCGGCATACGCCAAGGCCAGGGATTGCCAAGGGGGAGGCCTTTTCCCCCTTGGCCCGCCGCCGCCAACGGCAGGTTGGCACATCGCCCCAGCCGACAGGGCGGAACCGGATCAAGCAAAATCAGTTGATTAGACCGAAATTAAATCCCCTTCGACAGGCTCAGGGCGAACGGTTGATGTGGATCATCACGCGATGAACGAAGCGCAAAGCAAGAGCATCGCGAGCTTCGCTTGCTCCTACAATTGCCTCACATGACGCCAGTCATAATTGAATGTTAACCCAAACCCCAAGCCGTCTGTCGGGCCGGGTGGAGGGGTGAACGGAGCCGGTGCGCGGTCAGGATGACCGCAAAAGGGAGCGTCACGCCAGGGAATGGCGTGTGGCTCCCGGCCGGTGGAGAGAATCCCGGAGCTCGGGGCTTTCCCGACAGTCGGCCTACACCAAGCCGCAGGATTGTTAAGGACCGCGGCTTCGGTCCTTAACCCGCCCCCGCCAACGGCAGGTTGGCAATTCGCCCCAGCCGACAGGGCGGAACCGGATCAACAAAATCAATCAATTAGACCGAAATTAAATCCC
>NZ_JBVAYG010000019.1:0-87943 GCF_055413365.1 Pseudaeromonas sp. HNCC25DJ182
AGAAGATGGTGAAATTTATGATATTTTTTATCGGTAATGGTTAAACACAATGAATCCATAACCAGCCCACAGGGTTATCCACAGGCTAGCTCTCTTTGAGGCTTGAATTCCACCTGGAGGCTGATTCCCCCCTTTATTATCCGAGAGAAAACTCGTTTGCAGAATGAATTCGAATCAATTTAACGCAGGAAGCATCTCGGCAAATTCAACTAGGCTAGGATAAACGCCATCCGCCAAAGCAACGCCTTCGTCCGTGAGCGCTTTACCGGTCTTGACCAACACTTTATGCCTCACACCTGCAGCAATTGCCGCCTTCATATCTGAGGTTTTGTCACCCACCATATAAGAAGCCGTCAAATCAATGTCGAGCGCTTTGGCCGCGTCAAGGATCATATCCGGTCCGGGTTTACGGCACGAACAGGCTTGGCGGTAGGGTTCACTGCCTTCGGTTGGATGATGTGGACAGAAATAGATGCCATCCAAATCAACCCCGCGATCCGCCAGCGACCAATCCATCCACTCGGTGAGATTCATGAACTGCGCTTCGGTAAAATAGCCCCGAGCAATACCGGACTGATTGGTTACCACCACCAGCAAATAGCCCTTCTGCTTCAGTTTGAGCATTGCCTCGATAACACCGTCGATAAATTGAAAGTCATCGACGTCATATACATACCCGGTATCAACATTGATGACACCATCACGATCTAAAAACACGGCTACATTCGCCACGGGCCTACCTCTTCTGTCGAATTAATTGCAGCTAGTATACGGTAAGCGCGACAGACTGGCTCCATCTGCCAGCTCATCACGTTAGAATGGTCACCATACGATCGGACACTTTAGGATGACCTGGTGACACCATTCGATGCAGCTCTCCCTACACTTTCCCATTCTGGTGAGCGCCGCTTGCTATTAGTAACTGGCTCGATGGAGTGGACAAGCGCACAGGCGGAAACCTTCTGGCAAACCGACGCATTATGGCTGGGCATGGGCCCCACTGCATGTCAGCCCGTTGCCATTAATAAGGCCCAACAGTTGCTCGGACAGGAATATCGCCACGTCATATTTAATGGTTATAGCGGTCTGCATCCAGACATGTTGGCCGCCTGCGCCGGTATGGTGCGAGCTGGCGGACTACTGATCCTGCTGCTGCCCAGGTTGCAAGATTGGCAACATTTTCGTGACCCAGACCTTCAGCGTTACGTGCCACTTTCCGAACAGGCCGGGCGTTGCCATACCAACTTCCTAGTGCGCATGCGCGGTTTACTGCTGCAGGACCCCCAGCTTTGGCATTGGGATGAACAGGATGGTTATCGGTTTGAAGCGCTTTCTCAGGAATTGGCTTGGCATTTATCAACCGATGATTGGGGTTGCTTGCATCCGGAGCAGCGACAAGCGGTACAACAGATCCTTCACTGCGCTCAAGGGCATTCACACCGCCCGCTCGTCATTACGGCCGATCGCGGTCGAGGGAAGTCATCGGCGCTAGGCGTAGCCGCCGGACGACTACTGAGAGAACATAGGGCTAGGCGCGACTTTCAACTACTGGTCACCGCACCCAGTTTTTCCAGTTGCCGCACGCTGCTACACCATGCCCAGCGCATATCCGCAGCCGCGGAACATGAACATGGACTACAACTTGGCTCAGCCAGCCTGCAATTTTACAGTCCAGAGCGCTTGATCGAACAAGGTCCTCGGGCTGATTTGCTCCTGATTGATGAAGCAGCCGGGATCCCGGTCGCCCTCTTGAGTGCACTGCTGGATCACTATCCACGGATTATTTTCGCGACCACATTGCACGGTTATGAAGGTTCCGGACAGGGATTTGCCGTCCGTATGCAGCAAGTACTGGATAGTAAAACCCCGGACTGGCAGAGTTGCCATCTATCCCGTCCAGTGCGCTGGTCCAGCCGGGACCCGCTAGAGCCATTGATCAATCAGATTTTACTGCTCGCAACCGATCCCCCCTCTCCTTCACCAAGCAGTGACGTCACCCACAGCTGGCTGACACAACAGCAGTTAGCGAGCGATGAGCCACTGTTGCAACAAGTGTTTTCGCTCCTGGTGCTGGCGCATTACCAGACCAGTCCCAGCGATTTGCGCACCCTACTGGATCACCCGGATCTCGCCATCGCCGCCAGCCTGGTCGATCAACAGGTCTGTGGCGTTGTGCTGGTATTACGGGAAGGGGAACTGGATCCGGATCTTGCCGAGCAAATCTGGTTAGGCCGCCGTCGTCCGCGGGGGCATCTGATCCCGCAAACTCTGCTCACCCATGCCGGATTCCACCAGGCTGGACAATTCAGTTACGCTCGCATCATGCGCATTGCCATTCATCCGGCCTGCCAGCGGCGAGGACTGGGGCAACAGCTGATACAGGAGGTCGAACGGTGGGCGCACGCCCAGCATCTCGATTTCATCGGTGCCGCTTTTGCTGCCAGTGAATCCTTGCTGCGTTTCTGGCAACGGCAAGACTATCAAGCGGTCCGCTTGGGGTTATCCCGAGACACGGCCAGTGGCAGTCACTCCATCGTCGTCCTCAAGGCTCTCACCCCTGAGCTCCAACCACAGATCGAACAGTGGCAGCTGGCCCTGGTGTTAAGTTTTCCCTGTTATCTACCCCGACAATGGCGACACCTGTCAGCCGAGCTGGTTGGTCACTTGATCGTCTCGGGTTTGGAGATGACGCCATTGTCACCCCAGGAATGGAGTGATCTCCAGGCGGTGGCTCATGGACTGCGCTCCCCCGATCATGCCTTACCAGCTCTGCAACGCTGGATCATGCTGGCGTCCGAGCAATGGTTACAACTTCCAGCCCCCGATCGCCGCCTGCTAATCCGCTGGTTGTGGCAAGGCTGGAGCTGGTCCGAATTAGCCCGCGAAACTGGATTATCAGGCCAGAAAGCACTCATTGCCCGGTTGCGGCATATTTTACGGCACTGCGGTATTCCTCCCCTTGCTGGACTGGGGATTGATGAGAAGTGTCGAGACGAAATGTTGTAACAAAGAGTGGCAACCGTTGGCGTTGACACAGATTGCCATACTTATCCTGAGCTTGGCCGTCATACTGTGAACATCCAACCGGAGAGAACACTATGAACCTGACCCATCCCCATATTCTGGTGGTCGATGACCATGCCGATATTCGCGATCTGCTGAAACGCTTTCTCGAGCAGCATGGCTATCGCGTTAGCTGTGCCCGCGATGGGCGGGAAATGAAAAAGTTGCTCGAGCACTCCACCATTCAACTGATCGTGCTGGATCTGATGTTGCCCGGTGAAGATGGTCTGACTCTATGCCGTGAGCTGCGTGTTCACTCCGCGATCCCCATCGTCATGCTCACGGCCATGGGCGAAGATATGGATCGGATCGTCGGTCTGGAAATGGGGGCCGATGATTATCTGGCCAAGCCCTTCAATCCTCGCGAACTTCTGGCGCGCATCAAGGCGGTACTACGCCGCAGTCAACCACAGGATGAGCCACCGGCGGAAACCGGGATCGCACACTATTACTTTGCCCACTGGCAACTCGATGTGTTGCGCCGGGAGCTGGTCGACAGCTCAGGGATCGGCATCAGCTTATCGACCGCTGAATTTGACCTGCTGAAGGTTTTTCTCGAGCGCCCCCAACGCGTACTCAGTCGGGACCAATTACTGGATCTGGCGCGCGGTCGGGAAGCGCAAGCCTTTGATCGTGCGATCGATACTCAGGTCAGCCGGTTACGACGCAAGCTGGAAAAAGATGCCAAGAACCCGGAGCTGATCAAAACCGTCTGGGGCGGTGGCTATCTGTTTGCCGCCGAGGTTACTCATGATTAAGCGCTGGCTGCCTCGTTCGTTAACCAGTCAGATCCTGTTGCTGGCGCTGACCGGACTGGTCCTGACACAAATTATCAGCATCCAGATCTATCGCACCGAGCGTAATGAAACCCTGGGACTGGTCAACAGCCGCTTTGCGCTGCTACGGATTGTGTCGGCGGTACGCCTGCTTTCCGATACCCCCGCCGATCTGCACCGGGAGATCCTGCGCGCCAGCCGCAGCGAGAGTCTGATGATGCGTCTGCAGACCGATCCACTGATGCCCCAAGAGCGCAACAGTAGTTATGAATCGAGAATGCGGCAGGCTTTGGACTACCCTGCGGATCTGCACATCTATGTCAGTGCCGAACAACCGGAAGGCATCTCCTCACCGCCCCCCCTTCTTCCGCGACAACGGCTGGCCATGATGCATGGTCACAGACCACCGAAAGATATCCGCCTGTACGGCGCTATTGAGCTCGCCGATGGACAATGGCTCAATTTCAGTTCACTGGCCGATAATGAACTACCGGGCTGGTCGCCCCGTGCGATCATCAGTCTGCTACTGGTCGCCGGTTTACTGTCATTCTTGGTTGCTTGGCTATTACGGCGTGTCACGCGCCCACTGGCCCAATTAGCCCGCCAGGCCGAACAATTTGGTTGCGGTCAGGACATCCCCCCCCTGATTGAAACCGGACCACAAGAAATACAAGACACTCTCGCCGCCTTTAATCGCATGCAGACCCGGCTTAACCGCTTTGTGCAGGATCGCACCCAGATGCTCGCCGCTATCTCTCATGATCTGCGCACCCCGCTCACCAGCTTGCGGCTGCGGAGCGAATTTCTCCCCGATAGCGAAGATAAACTGCGCATGCAGCAGACTCTCGACACCATGGAAGAGATGCTCAAAGCCACTCTGGGATTCGCCCGCGAGGATCAGATTGCCGAGCCGAGTCGGTCGATCGATCTCGTCAGCCTGCTGCAGAGTCTGTGTGATGATTATCAGGATGCTGGGCACCCCGTCAGCGCTCAGCTGGAAGGCCAGCTGATTTACACCTGTCGACCGGCGCTGATCCGCCGGGTCATGCAAAACCTGATTGATAATGCCCTCAACTATGCAGGCAATGCCGAAGTGGCCTTATCCAGCACGGACGCCTGGGTTCAGTTGACGGTATCGGACTCAGGTCCTGGCATCCCGGAGGAGCTACTGGCAGAAGTGTGTAAACCCTTTGTCCGACTGGATAGTGCTCGCAATACGGAGAGAGGGAGCGTGGGGCTGGGGTTGGCCATAGCCCGTACGCTGATCCATCGTCATGGTGGTGAGCTGTTGCTCCAGAATCGGCCAGAGGGCGGGTTGGAGGCTTGTATACGACTCCCCAAATGACACTCAATGCAACAACACTCTAAATGAAAAACGGCCCTTTCGGGCCGTCATTCTGCTTCTCGGTTACTAAATGCAACTATTACTCAGCGCACTTGCTCACCATCATATCGCCACCATCCAACGTTGAGTTGATACGGAAGCTATAGACATATCGACCGGCTTCAGGAATCGTGATTGGCGACTCAGTTCCATTTCCGGATGCGACGGCCATATCCTGTTGTTGCGCAATTTTCACCGAGCTCGAGTTCTTGACCGCAAACTCCTTCTTCCAATCTGATGCTGCAAATTTAAAGCTGAAGGCGGTCGCCTTTGTCTCATTCACAATGACTTGGTAAAGACTATCGCCCTTGTATGCAAACTTGTGATCCGCAGGAGTCGCTGCAAAATTATTGCCGCCATCATAAGTACCACGAATATACATCGCCATATTCAATGGGCCATCGCCTGATACGGTTGCCTTGGTACAATCAGCCAGATCGCCGGTACCAATCAGGCTGCCGCCATTGCCGGTATCCGGTCCGGTAGCTGTTGGTGTTTTGATCTGCAGAAACAGGGCACTCAGCTTAGGCACGGTCAGGTTGTAGCTACCACTGGCAATCGGATAGGTGGTGGTGTTCAGCAGATCAACAAGATCACCATCACTACCAACGGCCGTTCCAGTGAACGACAACGCCTGATCTGTTTCCGATGTATTCAGGATAAACAGAATCACATCATCACCCGACTTCTTGTAGTCGGTATACAGCACTGAGGTATCGCCCAACTCCAGATGAGTTCTGGTTCCTTGGTAAAGTGCAGGATGAGCGGCCCGGAGTGACATCAAGCCAGCCAGGTAAGTGCGAAGCTCTTTTTGGTCACTATCGGCAGCGAAAGCAGCCTGCCCAATGACGCTAGCCTGCCCCTCAACCTTGCCAGGAGAGCGAGAAACGTGATCATCACAGAGGCCCTGAATAGCGCAATTGCTTGTAACCTGGGCAGCAAAGTTAGGAACCTCATCACCAATCTCTTCACCATAGAAGAATGTCAACGGCCCCGAGCTTGCAGCCATGAAGGCATAAGCCGCCTTATGGCGATCCCAGTAATTGCTCTCACTCGGCTCTGCCAACTGACCACGCTGCAAGAGGTCGCCAAAACGCACCACATCATGGTTGGTCAGGAATACATTCGGAACGGCGTGAGACGGGTAAACCACACGGGTGTTAAAACCTGCATCTAAAGTGTCCGCATCCTTCTTACCCACGTTACTTTCATTGACTGCAAGCGTTTCTGTGATGCTATAGCGCAGCGGGAAATCAAAATTGGAACAGAGGCCAGGTTGAGCCGTTGTGCCATAGCCATTTTTGGCGATATCACTCGCGCTATTCCACAACTCACCAAACATATAGCCTAACGGGTGAACACTCTCACCACTACCATTGGTATAACTTACACTCGCGGATGCCTCCTCAACTGCCTTACGAATTTCCCCCCAAGCGCCAACGGGAACTTGGTAGGCCTGATCAAGACGCCAACCATCAATCTTCAGCTCATTGATCCAGTACGTTGCGACCTCTTTGTAGAACTTCAGGGTATCGTCTTCCTGATAGCCGCTATAAACGGCATCCTGATTGCTGGTGCTACCTGTCTGGTATTTACTCTTCGGCTTCAGACCACTGGGTGATGCAACCAAATTGTCCTTGTGGTGACCAAAGACCCCATCGAGGAACACATACATGCCACGTTTGTGAGCTTCCTCGACCAAAGTTTTAGCTTGGTCAAGGGTCCCGAAGTTGGGATCGATCTTGAAATAGTTGCTGGTGAAATATCCGGTCGCATCCAGCTTATCCGCCCACTCATCTTGACCGGACTTTTTCGTGGACTCAAAGATAGGGGTCAACCAAATAGCATTGATACCCAGCCCCTTGATGTAATCCAGGTTATTGGTGATGCCTTGCAAATCACCCTTGTGAGCACTGGTGCCATAACCGGCATCGTAATCAGCGCTACTATCGCCATCGATAAAGGCTTCGACCATGATCTGCATGGTACGCAGCTCTTTGGCTTTGTCGTAAACAGCAGCCGAGCAGGCGTAGGGCTGATAAGCCGTTTTGTCACCATCGCCACCACCGTTATCACCACCACCACTGCTGCCGCCACCGCCACCACCGCAGGCTGCCAGGGCCAGCGCCATCATCATCGCAAGAGACGTGCGTTTAAATACTACTGCGTTCATCATCATTGTCCTTCCGGTTCATCATGACCAGGAGCCATGAATGGCCTGCACTGGTATCGGTGGCTCCATTGCATAGCACTCGGCACACATTTTGAACCTCGTTTTTTCATTCCTGCGATTGACAGCGCTTTCTTGAATCGAGTATTTGCTGCGATCTGGTCTGAGCTTAGCCAAATGACTCGACTCGTCCCCGCATCCGTGCTTTACCAATGAACCACCTTGCTTATCCTGATAACGCATAAGAGGTGGCTTTACATCTAGCCATCCAGGCTCTAGATTCGTCATCCAAGACCAAAAATCAGACAGTGAACAAGGATGCTTTCATGAAAGATGCAACGCTGGCCCTGCACCACGGTTTCCAGAACGATCCGACCACCAAAGCAGTGGCGGTACCGATTTATCAAACCGTGGCCTATGAGTTTGATAATGCCCAGCATGGGGCCGATCTGTTCAATCTGGCGGTGCCTGGCAACATCTATACTCGCATCATGAACCCGACCAACGATGTGCTCGAGCAACGACTGGCCGCGCTGGAAGGCGGTATCGCCGCTCTTGTGGTCTCGGCGGGGAGCGCAGCCATTCACTATGCAATCCTGACCCTGGCGCAGGCAGGGGATAATATTGTCTCAACCCCGCAACTATATGGCGGAACCTACACACTGTTTGCCCATATGCTGCCGAGCCTGGGCATCGAGGTGCGTTTTGCCAGCGATGACTCTCCAGAAGCCATCGCCAAGCTGATCGACGGCAAGACCAAGGCGGTCTATGCCGAGAGCATCGGTAATCCGGCCGGTAATATCATCGACATCGCAGGGTTAGCCGATGTCGCCCATGCCCAGGGCGTGCCCCTGGTCATCGACAATACAGTCGCAACCCCGATCCTGTGTAAGCCTATCGCTTTTGGTGCCGATATCGTGGTGCACTCCATCACCAAATATGTGGGCGGCCATGGCAATTCGCTGGGCGGGGTCATTGTCGACTCGGGCAAGTTCCTCTGGGCCGAGCACAAGGATCGTTTCCCGGTCTTCAACCAACCGGAGCCCTCCTATCATGGCGTGGTTTACACCGACACCTTTGGTCCGGCCGCCTTTATCGCCCGCGCCCGCACAGTGCCGCTGCGCAATACCGGCTCAGCACTCTCCCCGATGAATGCCTTTTTGTTGCTGCAAGGGCTCGAAACTCTGGCCTTGCGGATGGAGCGTCACGTCGAGAATGCGCTGAAAGTGGCTCACTACCTGCAGGATCATCCGCAAGTGGCCTGGGTCAGCTATGCCGGTCTGCCGGATCATCCCCATCACGCCCTGGCGCAGAAGTACATGGACGGCAAACCGTCGGCCATCCTCTCCTTTGGTCTGAAAGCGGGCTACGAAGCGGGTGTACGCTTCTATGATGCACTACAGATTTTCAAGCGCCTGGTAAATATCGGTGATGCCAAGTCGTTGGCTTGCCATCCGGCCTCAACCACCCATCGCCAGATGACCGAAACCGAGCAGGCCAAGGCAGGCGTCAAACCGGAGATGATCCGTCTGTCGGTGGGCATCGAAGCAATCGAGGATCTACTGGCCGATCTGGGACAGGCTCTGAACGCCTAAAACTGGGCCATATCAATACCGAGGGGGCCTTGCGCCCCCTCGTCTTTATCCGGTCCTTGAACACCGGTTATTTGATTTCTATTTCCAGAGCCTTGTCTTCCGGAGGAGAAGACTTGACCATGTGCACAAACAGCATGCCGTCACGGAAATGACCGGTAATATTTTCCGGTCTTACATCCTCCGGCAGATTGAAGCTACGACTGAAATGGCCATAGACCCGTTCCATGCGGTGTTGTTTATCATCCAGATTTTCCAGTTTCCGCTCGCCCGAAATGGTCAACAGACCATTATTGACCGTCAATTTGACGTCCTCCTTGTGGATTTCGGGGATCTCGACCTTGATCTGATACTCTTCGCTGTTTTCCAGGATATCCACCGCCGGCAACCAGTCGCTGCCCGTCACCGTATGCGGTTCACCGAGCTGCCGCAGCATACCGTGGTGATAATCACGGAACCAATCATCGAACTCCCGGAAGGGGTTCCATCGTTGTATTTTCATAGAGGCCTCCTTCGTTGATTCATGGACCAGACTCCTATCTTAAGTGTGGGAAGGGAGGGTCCATTTTCAAGAGGGGCGGCTAAAAAATAACCTACCGTAATGCGGACCAGGCTAAAGAGCTGGCGACGCTCCACATCAACAGGCCAATCAACACATCAATCCCGCGCTGCACGGCAGGGCGGGCCAACCAGGGAGATAACCGGGCGGCCAATAGCGCCAAGCCATAAAACCAGACGGTGGAGGCCAGCACGGCACCCAGCGCGAAACCGGACTGCTCCTGATGGGCCAATTGTGCCGCCACCGAACCCAGGATCATCACGGTATCCAGATAGACATGAGGGTTCAGCAGCGTGACCGCCAGGGTTGTTATTATGATCGCCAACCGCTTTTCCGGACCCGACTCCGCCTGCAGTGAACGCACCTCGCCGCGCCAGGCGGCGCCCAAAGACCGACCACCATAAACCAGCAAGAAGGCCACCCCACCCCACGTCAGCCCGGCCTGTAACCAGGGCATACTGCCCAGCCAGCGTCCGCCGCCGAACACCCCTATCAGGATCAGGATCAGATCGCAAAACAGGCAGAGGCTAGCCACCAGCAGGTGATGTTGGCGACGGATGCCTCGGCTCAAGACATAGGCATTCTGCACCCCGATCGGCATGATGAGACTGGCGCCCACCATGAATCCTTGTACCACTGGCATTAACATCTTATCTCTCCAACTCGCTATTCATCCGAAGTGGCGCCAGCATAGGAGCCGCGTTATCTTCAGTAAAACTAATAGTTTTAATCGATGATTAGGAATATCGATGAACCCAGATACTGTGAACCTATCCCGCTTGCTTCCTCTCGACTACAAACAGCTGCAGGCGCTGGATGTGGTGGTGCAGGAACAAAACTTTGAACGAGCCGCCCGTCGCCTCAACCTGACCCAGTCGGCAATATCCCAACGCATCAAGTTGCTGGAGCAGAGCGTGGCGCAGCCGCTGTTGATCCGCTCCTCCCCCCCGGTCGCCACCGAGCTGGGGCAGCAATTACTGGGGCACTATCGTCTGGTCAGTCAGCTGGAGCGGGAGCTACTGCCCAGTTTGCTACTGGATGCCCCGCGGCAACCACTGAAGGTCAGCATAGCGGTCAACGCCGATAGCTTGGCCACCTGGTTTCTACCCGCCCTGGCACCGCTACTGACCCAACACCCCATCGAGCTGAATCTGCTGATCGAAGATGAAACCCGGACGTTGGAGCGTTTACGCCAGGGCGAAGCCTTTGCCGCCGTCAGCACCCAACCCCGCGCCCTGCCCGGTTGCCATGCTTCTCCACTCGGTCGTATGGAATACTTGCTGGTCTGTTCCCCTGCCTTCAATCGTCAGTATTTTAACGAGGGATTGACGTTGGAGAGCCTGCATCAGGCTCCCGGTGTCGCCTTTGACCAGCGCGATGACATGCACGTCAGCTACATGAGTGAATATTTCGCTCTGCATGCGGGTAGTTATCCCTGCCATACCGTGCGCTCATCCGAAGCTTTTATCGCCCTGGCCTGTGCCGGTGCCGCCTATTGCCTGATCCCGCGCCTGCAGATCGAACGGGAATTGGCCGCCGGCACACTGATAGCATTGCCTGCACCTTCCTTGCACCGGGAGCTCTATTGGCATCGTTGGGTGCTGGAGCGAGGCATCCATTGGCAGATCAGTCAAGCCATCTTGCAGCATGCTGCCGCCTGTCTGCTGCCGTTCATCGATGCCGAACGGTAAACACATCACACATGCCGAGTGGGTGCCGCCCCTGGACCGCGGGACGTCAGCTATATGCATTAATGAGATAAACAAAGCGCTTTTTATTGGTTCTGGTAACTATAGAGCTGGGGCATGCTGACTACATCCACGATTAAGGAGCCGTACCATGAAACATTCCCTGACCACACTCAGCCTGTTAGCCACCCTGAGCCTGGGCTCGGTCCAAGCAGCCGAAGTCGAGTTGTTACACGTCTCCTATGATCCGACCCGCGAGTTGTACCAGGAGTACAACAGTGCCTTCGCCGCATTCTGGAAAGCCAAGAGTGGCGATGATGTGGTGGTCAGCCAGTCCCATGGCGGCTCCGGCAAACAGGCTCGCGCCGTGGCCGATGGCCTGGAAGCCGATGTGGTATCGCTGGCCTTAGCCTATGACGTCAATGCGATTGCTCAAACCGGATTAATCGCCGATGACTGGCAGCAACGTTTGGCCAACAACGCAGCCCCCTTTACTTCCACCGTGGTGTTTCTGGTGCGCAAGGGCAACCCCAAGCAAATCAAGGATTGGGGCGATTTAGTCCGTGATGATGTCTCCATCATCACGCCGAACCCGAAAACCTCGGGCGGGGCACGCTGGAACTACCTGGCAGCCTGGGGTTACGCGCTGAAACAGAGTGGCAGTGAAGAGGGAGCCAAGGCTTATGTAAGCAAACTCTACCAACACGTCAAGGTCCTCGACTCCGGAGCCCGGGGAGCCACCACCAGCTTTGTCGAACGCGGCTTGGGTGATGTATTGCTAGCTTGGGAAAATGAGGCCTATTTGGTGTTGAATCAGCCCGACACTAAGGGTGAATTTGAACTGGTAACCCCTTCGGTCTCGATTCTGGCTGAGCCTCCGGTTGCAGTCGTGGATAAGGTCGCCAAGAAACATGGTACAACCGCCGTGGCTAACGCCTATCTGGAGCATCTCTATTCCGATGAAGGCCAGACCATAGCTGCCAAGCACTTCTATCGGCCAACCAATCCAGCCATCGCCGCCCAATACAGTAATCAGTTCTCGCAACTCAAGCTGTTTACCGTCAAGGAGCTGGAAGGCGATTGGAATAAAGCCCAGAAGAGACACTTTGCCCGAGGTGGTCTGTTTGACCAGATCTACCAACCTGGTCGCTGATCTGAATACGGCCCACAACAATGGGCCGTTTTTCTCCCTGTATATGAGCCACCGCCTATGAGTCATATTCTGATCGTTCCAGGCCTGCATAATAGCGGGCCCCAGCATTGGCAAAGCCTGTGGCACCAGCAGTACCCGCACTGGTTACGAGTGACCGGGCAGACCTGGGAGCGGGCCGATCTGGCTACCTGGAGTCAGCGGGTTGCCGACCTGCTGCTCGCCAGCGATGAGCCACTGCATCTGGTTGCCCACTCCTTTGGCTCACTGGCCAGCATTGCCGCCGCCGCCCGTCATCCGGAGAAGGTAGCGACCCTGTTTCTGGTCGCACCGGCCGATCCGGCCCACTTCGCCATTGCCGATCGGGATCTGCCGCTGCCGCCTCCAGTTCCCGGCATGCTGGTTGCCAGTCAGAATGATCCCTGGATGAGTGAAGAACGCGCCCGGTACTGGAGCGAACGTTGGCAACTCGAGCTGTACGATGCAGGAGCCGCCGGGCATATCAATGCCGAATCGGGTCACGGCCAGTGGCCAGCGGGTCAGCAATTACTGGCGTCCTTGCTACAGCAACATCACTTTGGCACAGCCCCTTCCGTACCACATCAGCGAAGGGCATAAGTCATACCATGAGCTCCACCGAATCAAGGGCATCCCAGCAGCGGGATGCCCTTCGTTTTCCCTCCGCCGCCTGCAATTACTCCGTTAGAACGACGTTTCTTGAGCCAATTGTCCATTTTTAGATTTCTTAGCAAAAAATTGGCATAAGAAAGAGCTTTAACTTATTTGTCGCTTTCCCAAGGAATGCGCACAATCATCCAATCTATTGCTTTTTGTTTATTAGAAAAGGGTTCGTTATGCGATTTCGTTCCTACTCTGTGCTGCCAGGCTTTGGCCCAACACTGGGTTTCAGCCTGCTCTATCTGGGGCTGATGGTGTTGCTGCCGATCTCGGCACTGGTGCTGTATAGCATCACGCATCTGAGTGCAGCCGAGTTCTGGCAGGTCGTCAGCGAGCCCAGAGTCGTCGCCTCATTCAAACTCAGTTTCCTCGCTTCGCTGGCGGCCGCATTAATCAATAGCCTGTTCGGACTGATCCTGGCCTGGATCCTGGTGCGCTATGAATTCCCCGGCCGCCGCCTGATCGATACCCTGATCGACCTGCCCTTTGCCATGCCAACCGCTGTCTCCGGTATCGCCCTGTGCGCCATTTTTGCCAACAACGGCTGGATCGGCAAATTGCTGGCCCCCTGGGGCATCGAGTTGGCCTACAATCCGATCGGAATCGTCATCGCCCTGACCTTTATCGGTTTGCCCTTTGTGGTTCGTACCCTGCAACCCGTGCTCAAAGAGAGTGAACGCGAGCTGGAAGAAGCAGCCGCCAGTCTGGGGGCTAACCGCCTGCAAACCTTTGTCCGCGTCATCTGGCCTGGCCTGGTACCGGCGTTATTGACCGGTTTTGCACTGGCCTTTGCCCGCGCCATCGGTGAGTACGGCTCGGTGATCTTCATTGCCGGGAATCTGCCCATGGTCTCCGAAATCGCCCCCTTGATGATCATGAGCCACCTCGAGGAGTACGACTACGCGGGAGCCTCGGCGATTGCCGTGGTGATGCTCGCCTTCTCGTTCGCCCTGTTATTACTGATTAACAAACTGCAGGCCTGGAGCTGGCAGCGTATCGGAGGAGTCCGCGCATGAGTCAGGAAATTACGGTAACCCCGATCCAGCAAGTCACTCGCGAACCGAGCTGGGTACGCTGGCTACTGATTGGCCTGGGTGTCGGCTGGTTTGTGTTGCTGCTACTGTTGCCGCTGGCCACTATTTTTGTGCAGGCATTCAAACAGGGACTGACGGTGTTTTTTGCCGCCATCAGCGAGCCGGATGCCTTGAAAGCGCTAGGACTGACTGCGCTGGTCACCTTGCTATCGGTGCCTTTGAACCTGGTGTTCGGGGTTTCGGCCGCCTGGGCTATTGCCCGCTTTCGCTTCCCGGGTCGCCAGTTGCTGATCACGCTGATCGACTTACCATTCTCGGTGTCGCCTGTGGTTGCGGGTCTGATGTTCGTACTGCTATTTGGCAGTCGTGGTTGGTTCGGCCCCTGGCTCAACGAACACGATATCAAGATCATCTTCTCGACCCCGGGCATCATACTGGCCACCACCTTCATCACCTTGCCGTTTGTGGTGCGCGAGTTGTTGCCGCAAATGGAAGCCCGCGGTAGTGAAGAGGAAGAGGCCGCCATGGTCCTCGGCGCCAGTGGCTTGCAGATGTTCTGGCGCGTGACCCTGCCCAGCATTCGCTGGAGTCTGATGTATGGTCTGCTGCTCTCCACCGCCCGTGCCGTGGGGGAATTTGGCGCCGTATCGGTGGTTTCCGGCCATATTCGCGGCCAGACCAACACGCTGCCGCTGCATATCGAGATCCTCTACAACGAATATCAAACCAGTGCCGCCTTTGCCGTGGCAACCTTGCTGGCCCTGTTCGGCATCTTCACCCTGTTGGGTGAGACCCTGCTGGCCCGCCTGCGTGGCCCTGCTGGCCATTGATGACCAAGAATTGAATGGAAAGGTGAACAGATGAGTATCCAGGTTCAACAACTCAACAAGCACTTCAATCAGTATGCAGCGCTCGATAACATCAACCTCGACTTCAAGGATGGTGAACTGGTTGCCCTACTGGGTCCCTCCGGCTGCGGCAAGACCACACTGCTGCGCATCATCGCCGGTCTGGAGCAAGCCGATAGCGGCCGTATCGTGATCCGGGGCGAAGATGCTTCCGACCTCCATGTCCGGGAGCGGAATGTCGGCTTCGTATTCCAGCACTACGCCCTGTTCCGCCATATGACAGTATTCGAGAACGTGGCCTTCGGGTTGCGAGTCAAGGCGCGTCGAATTCGCCCGAGCGAGGCCGAGATCCAGCGCCGGGTCAAAGAGTTACTGGATCTGGTACAACTGGGCCATGTCGCCAGCCGCTTCCCGACCCAGCTCTCCGGTGGCCAACGTCAGCGCGTTGCCCTGGCGCGGGCACTGGCGGTGCAGCCCAAGGTGTTGCTGCTGGACGAACCGTTTGGCGCGCTGGATGCCCAGGTGCGTAAAGAGCTGCGTCGCTGGTTACGGGATCTCCATGATGAGCTGCACGTCACCAGTCTGTTTGTGACACACGATCAGGAAGAGGCTCTGGAGGTCGCCGATCGGGTGGTGTTGATGAACGCTGGCCGCGTCGAACAAGTCGGCACACCCGCCGAGGTTTATGACCATCCGGCTACGCCTTTCGTGCACCGTTTCCTCGGCAGCGTCAACCTGTTCCATGGCCGCGTCAGCGAGCAGGGGTTGGGGATTGGCGATCAAACCCTGAATGGTCATATTCCCGCACACCTGCTCCAAGGATCGGCTGCTGTCGCCTATGTGCGCCCCCACGAACTGGAGCTGTCACCAGAAGGTAGCGGTGACGGTCTTAGTGCCAGCGTGGAACGTCTGCTGCCGATGGGCTCACGGATCCGCGTCGAGTTGCGTGGTAATGGCAGTCTGAATGGGGCACTATTTGAAGCCGAACTGCCCAAGGAAGCGGTGCAGTTCCTCAAACCCGGACAAACCGTGCGCCTCTCGGCCCGCCAGGCCCAGGTCTATCCGGACTATGAAATCTAGTACCCCGGGCCGCTACGGCGGCCCGAAGCCGTAGAGCCAAGGAGCCAGGCGTGAACTTTCAGCAACTGCGCATCATCCGTGAATCCGCACGCCGCGATTACAACCTGACCGAAGTCGCCAATGCCCTCTATACCTCGCAATCTGGCGTCAGCCGCCACATTCGCGAGCTGGAGGATGAATTGGGCATCGAACTATTTATCCGCCACGGCAAACGCCTGCTCGGCATGACAGAGCCAGGCAAGGAGCTACTGGTGATCGCCGAACGCATGCTCAGCGATGCCAACAATATCCGCAAGCTGGCCGAAACTTTCGCCAATCGCGAACATGGTCGCCTGCATGTGGCAACCACCCATACCCAGGCACGTTATGCCTTACCCCGGGTGGTCAAGGAGTTCCGCAGTCAGTTTCCGCAAGTGCAGCTGGAGCTCAACCAGGGGGGACCGGAAGAGATAGTGCGTCTGCTGCAAAGTGGCGACACCGATATCGGCATCAGCAGCGAGCGTCTGGATCATGCCGAGGGGATAGTCGCCTTCCCCTACTACCGCTGGCACCACAATATCGTGGTTCCGGAAAACCACCCTCTGACTCTGGAGCCGGAGCTGACGCTGGCACACATTGCCCAGTGGCCCATCATCACCTATCAGGCGGGTTTGACGGGACGGGCGCGTGTGGACGAAGCATTTGCCGCAGCAGGCTTGCAGCCGGAAATTCTGCTCACCGCTCAAGACTCGGATGTCATCAAGACCTATGTCGAACTGGAGATGGGAGTGGGCATTCTGGCCGATATGGCGTTCGATGCCCGCCGCGACACAGGGCTGGTGCAACTGGATGCCAGCCATCTGTTCGCCGCCCATACCGCCTGGATCGGCTTGAAGAAGGGACAATACCAGCACAATTTCGCCTGGCAGTTTATTCAGCTGTGTAATCCGGAGCTGGCCTCGAGCGATATCCAGGCCCGGGTATTCGGCAGCGATCCGGTGCTCGATTACGAAATCTAGGGTTCCCGCAGTAGTTACATTAACCCGACAATGCGACCAGCAAAGCCAACACCAGAGAGCAGACGATATTCAACACCAGCCCCACCCGTAACATCTGCCGCTGGGGCACTCGACCAGTGGCATACACCATGGCATTGGGTGGTGTAGCCACCGGCAACATGAAGGCACAAGAAGCCGCGAGCGCCACCATCACCGCCAGCACAGACGGGGAGAGCCCCAATTCCGCAGCCAGGGGAGCAAACAGCGGGATCAGCAAAGCCGCGACGGCAGTATTGGATGCCAGCTCGGTCAGAAACACCACAAAGCTGGCGATCGCCAGGATCAGAACCCAGGGCGGGGCACCATAGCACCACGCCATAAGCTGGCTTGCCAAAAAGGCACTGGTGCCGCTGCTTTGCAACACGGCAGAAAGGCATAGCCCGCCACCAAATAACAGCAGCACGCCCCACTCGGTCTGCTGCTCTATCTCCGTCCAGCTCGCGACGCCCGACACGCCGACCGCGATCACCGCCAGCAAAGCCACCAGCGAGTCGAATTGATCGAGCCCACCCAGCCAGGACGACAGTGGTCCAGAAAAAATCCATGCCAGTACAGTGCTGGCAAAAATCAGCAGGGTACAGATGCGAGGCGGAGTCCATTGCCAAACCGACGCCATCTCTTCGGCAGCGATAGGATGATCGAGATTGGGCCGCAGCAGCAGGTACAAGACGGCCAACGCCAGCGGCCACAACAACAGCATGACGGGAACGCCGAACTGCATCCAATCCATGAAGCCCAGATGGGCGTAGCCCGCAGCGATGGCATTGGGAGGACTACCGACTAGCGTCCCCATACCGCCGATGCTAGCGCTATAGGCCACACCGAGCAGCACAAAGGTATGGGTATTGAGCTGATGTTCACGGTCGATATTGGCCAACAGCCCCACCGCTAATGGCAACATGATGGCCACAGTCGCGGTATTGCTGATCCACATGGAGAGCAGCAGTGTCGCCATGAATAACAGCAAGACAGCACGCGACAAACGCCCACCCGCCAGATGGATCAGCCAGCGCGCCAGTTCGGTGTCGAGTTGTTGACGATGCAACGCGGCGGCCAGGGCAAATCCGCCAAGAAACAGATACAGCACCGGATTAGCAAAATGACTGAGCGCTTGAGTCAATGGCAGCAGTTGCAGTATCACCGCCAGAACCGGTACCAGCAGAGCGGTCAGCGTAATGTGTACGGCTTCGCTCAGCCACAGCAGAGCGATACACACCAGCAAGGCCACGCCGTGATTGATTGCGGTCGTCCATGGCAGCCAGTGGCTGAACCCCACCAGAGCCAGCAACGCCAGTAACAACCAGAACCCTTTTGCTCTGCTCTGGATGGTCATCATGACCTCCGATGATACGCGTCCCTCTTTGATCCTAGCTCTGGCATCGTGAATTGGCAGCAGACCCACTGCTTAAAATGTGGCTAGTTTTATGCACTGTATTGCATAGCAGGGCAGAGCGACCTCATTGCCCAGACGAGTCATCTCGGAGGTGACCTATGAATACCCACTTCGCCCATCAACAACTCGCTGAAACCTGCCGCTCTATCGGCGCCATCTTTACCTATGAAGAGGCCGAAGGCGAGGCGAGAGCCTGCATCATCAAGGGACATCATTGGTGGAGCCTGATCCTCAGCACCGATGGCGATGACAACCTTTGGCTCAGTCAACTCCAGCAACTGCGTCATCATCATTAAGGTGAAAACAATATAGTTGCGCTTCGCAACCTTAATTCGCTACTATCGGATCCATGACTCCGATAGCCGAGGTAAACCCGATGGATGCTCGCACCCTGCGCGCCCGCTCCCGAGAACTGGTTCGCGAATTGGGCATGTTCGCCCCCCAATGCTGCGCGACCCCACTCACCCCGGTTGAAGCCCACCTACTCATCGAACTCGAATCAGGCCCGCTGACCAATAACCAGTTGGCGGAACGACTGCGGGTGGATAAGTCCAACACCAGCCGCCCCTTGAGCCGCCTGCAGGAACGCGAGCTGGTGATACGACAACCTCACGCCGTTGATGGCCGCAGCCAGGAGCTCGGCCTGACAGCAAATGGCCAACGTTTGTTGCATGAATTGCATCAGGATCTCGACCAGCACAGCGATCAAGTGTTAGCCCAGTTGAGCCCGCAGGAGCAGCAACAATTACAGCAAGGGCTGGAGCTTTACTTGCGTGCCCTGCAGGCTCATCGTCTCCAGCTGGGCTACCAGATCCGAGGCTTACAACCAGAGGATCAATCCGCCATTGCCCAGGTGATCCGTCACGTTTCCGCCGAACATGGGCTAACCGCCGACAAAGGGTATGGTGTCGCCGATCCGACGCTGGATCAGCTCTACCCGCACTACCAAGGTTCCGGCCGTGCTTACTGGGTTATTACCGACACCCGGGGAGCTATCCTGGGGGGCGGCGGTATTGCTCCGTTGCAAGGTGCAAATGGTGCCGTGTGCGAATTGCAAAAAATGTACTTTTTGCCTGAGCTCCGCGGTAAGGGGCTCGGTCGCCGCCTGGTCTTGCACGCGCTGGCATTCGCCCGCCAATCCGGCTACTCCTGTTGCTATCTGGAAACCACCGCGGCCTTGCGCCAGGCGGAACGCCTGTACCAGAGTCTCGGTTTCCGTCACCTGCAGGCCGCCATGGGGAATACGGGACACTGTGATTGCGAAATACGCATGAGCCTGGAACTGACCCTCGAACCGAGCCCGGTTGATAGCCAGACAAGGCCCACCATGACGACCGCCTGCCATTGCGCCGGTGCGGCAGCTCAAAACAACGACGCGTAATAAATCGATGGCCTCGGTCTGATATCAGTCCCGGAAATCGGCCGGAGGCTCTTCGCCATCACTCGAGTAGGCGAAAACCCCGGCAAGATGTGCCGCCCCCATGACGACGCCCATCATCATCAACACCGGCAGAATGCCGCCGAGGTGGTACACCAGCAATAAGACCGCCACAGCAACCACCACCCCATAGGCAATCAAGGATTTAACCAGTGGTTTGTTTTTTATCGACATAGAATTAGGCTCCCTGCGGTTCACTGACCAGCCAGCTACCGCGGCTCAGACATGCAGGCCAAGCTTATGAAGAGTGACAGGAGCGGCGCTTGATTTTTTGCGCCAATGAACAAGGAACAAGCGCCCAATTGGTGGTCTTACGCCCTATTCCTTGAATAATCAGAATTCGGTTTGATGCGAGCCGAACATCCGGACAACAGCCAACGGAAAAAACTTGCCCTCACACCATGACAACGATTGAGCCGACGCAGGCTATCGCTTAGACTTTGCGCAGTTTTGTTACTGGGATCACATGATGGATCTGTTAGCGTTAATTCTCGATTTTATTCTGCACGTCGATGTACATCTGCAGAGTCTGATGAACAACTACGGCCTCTGGGTTTATGCCATTTTATTCCTGATCATCTTCTGCGAAACCGGTCTGGTGGTGACCCCCTTCCTGCCTGGCGACTCGCTGCTATTCGCTGCCGGAGCCCTGACCGTGGGCACTGCCCTGGATGTCAATCTGCTGGCAGGGGCTTTGATTGTTGCCGCCGTGCTCGGCAATATCACCAACTACACCATTGGCCATTTCTTTGGCGAGCGCTTATTCCAGAATCCGAATTCGCGGGTATTCCGTCGGGATCATCTGGACAAGACTCATGCCTTCTTCGCCAAGCATGGCGGCAAAACCATCATCATGACCCGGTTCTTACCGATCGTACGCACCTTTGCCCCCTTCGTCGCCGGTATGGGTGCCATGACCTATAAGCGGTTTATGGCATTTAACTTTATCGGCGGCTTTTTGTGGGTGGTGTCCTTCGTCTATGCCGGTCATTTCTTCGGAAATTTACCGGTGGTACGCAAAAACTTCACCATGCTGATCATCGGTATCATCGTCATCTCGTTGCTGCCGCTGCTGGTTGAAGGCATCCGTCATCGTCTTAAGCGCGCATCGGTCTGAACCTCTCCCCCGAAGCCATAAACAAGGGCGACCGTTTCCGGTCGCCCTTGTTGTATTGTCCATGACGTTCGCAGAGATTTACTCTTCGAAGAAAGTGCCCCAGCCGTCATAATCAACACCGTATTTTTCGCATAGCGGCAGCAGACTCTCGATTTCCGCCACGATGCGATCCGATTCCAGAGAACCATCCTTGCTGGCATCAAAGCAGAAAATCAGCGAGCCATCTTCCAGCTCCAACTCTTCGGCATCGGTCACTTCAAAACCAACCTTGAACAGATCCACCGCCAGCTTTTCCAGACGATCAAAATTCTGACAGGCGAAGTGATGTTCAATGGTGTATTCAGACTCCGGGTTGCTGCCATCCTCCAGCAGTTCGCTGATGATGGCATCCGTCTCTTCGCGCCATTCGTTAATCGTGGTCATTGTGCCTCCTCGGCCGCTAGGTTTACAGACCTGCCAGCTTCTCGTCGGACAGGTTCAGATCATCATTGTGATTGATGCCAATCCCTCGACTCAGCACGGTCTCGGCAATCGCCTTGGCTTCATCCAGAGAGTGCATCACATAAGTGCCACACTGGTACTCATTCAACTCGGGGATCGCCTGCTGATCCATGACCCGGGTGATATCCGCCATCGCATCAGTCCAGGCTTGCGCCACTCGCTCTTCACTCGGTGAGCCAATCAGGCTCATATAAAAACCAGTGCGGCAGCCCATCGGGGAAATGTCGATGATCTCGACCCCATCACCATTCAGGTGATCACGCATGAAACCGGCGAACAAGTGCTCCAGGGTATGAATGCCCTTCTCCGACAGGATTTCCTGATTCGGGCGGCAAAAACGCAGATCAAACACCGTAATGGTATCCTTCCCCGGAGTTTGCATGGTCTTGGCCACCCGAACAGCAGGCGCCAGCATGCGGGTGTGATCGACTTTAAAGCTATCTAACAAAGGCATGACAAGATTCCTCACGGGGTAAAGATTAAAAATCACATTGCCGATATTGCGCAGCATAGCGGCTGGAACGAGCCTCGACCTTACGAGCCGTCGTCATCAGCCAGGCTTTGCTCTTGTAGGTACCACGGCGATATCCGCCCCAGCCCTCATGGTAATTAAGATATTGCCGGTACGCATCCCACTTGGAAACGCCATTGATCTTCTGTGCCTTCCAGGTGTACCAGCCCATAAAATCGATGGCATCGGCAAAATCATCCCGATCCGCCCAACTATTTCCGGTCTCCCGCTGGTAGTCACTCCAGGTCTCATCCTTGACCTGTGCAAAGCCATACGCGGAGCTGGCGCGACCCAAGGGAATAAACAGGAAATAACGCATCGGCGGTTGCGCATCATATTTGAAACTCGACTCCTGATACATCATCGCCATCGGCACCTGGATCGGAGTTCCCCATTTTTCATTCATCTCTTGCGCAGCTTCGTGCCAATCACTCTTCTCACGAAAAATAGCGCACAGATCTTCCGGATTATCCGGACGCGAAGTACTGGTACTACACGCGGTGGCCAACAGGCAAATCATCAGGGTAAACAGACAACGCAAACTGGAGATCCTTTCTTGATATCACGAACAAGGCCGGCATAACCGGCCCGGGATCCGCGCGCTTTATACGGCGTCTTCATTCTCTTCACCCGTTCGGATCCGGATCACCCGCTCCACCGGAGTCACGAAGATTTTACCATCACCAATCTTGCCGGTGTGGGCACTCTTGGTAATCGCCTCGATACAGCGCTCGACATCATCGTCCTGCACCACCAGATCCAATTTCACCTTGGGCAGGAAATCGACCACATATTCGGCACCACGATACAGCTCGGTATGCCCCTTCTGACGACCGAACCCCTTCACCTCAGAGACGGTCATCCCACTGATACCGAGATCCCCCAGCGCCTCACGGACATCATCGAGTTTGAACGGTTTGATAATGGCTTCAATCTTCTTCATGAGAACTCCTTGAACGACTCGGTCGGCGCGCCGGTTCCCCTTGCAATGGTCCAATAATTTTCGACGCGCGAGCAGGAACAGCACTGAAAAAATAACGAATGAACGACGGGAATCATAAAGAAAAGTGCCCAGCGGCACCAGCAATGGTCACGAGCAAATCACCGAACAGCGAGTTCGCCAACACTCTTCATGCAAGTCAGGGTTTCGCTCCATCAAAGCCCAATTCATGAACCGTAGCCTGAGCGTAGGGCGTAACTATGCCTTGCAGTGATAAATGCTGGGAGTTCTGGTTGCCATCATGCCAGATGACGACCACCTCGACCCGCTTATACGCGGGCAGTTGCGACCATTCAGTGGCTGCAGGCCCATCCACCACCTGCCAGTTCAATTGCAAGGCGCCATCATCATAGACACCCGCCAATAAACTCCCGCCCTGATCCTGACGAATGTCCTCATAAGCGGATGCACCAGCGGCTCGATGGTGTAGCGAGATAAAGTCCCGCAACTCCTCCAACTTACTCTGGGCCAGCGTCAACGCTTTGGACTGCTGGGTACTAGTTCGCTGGACGCGGAGCATTTCGACATGCAGTCGGGTCAAGCCTGCCGCACCTATCATCAGGATCGCCAGACAGACCATCACCTCAATCAGGCTCACTCCGCGCGATCTATTCCCTATCATAAAGCCTCCTGAATAGGGCCAGCTTGCAGCCATCCCGTTGCCGCCCTTACCAATCTCGCCAACTCCCGGCAACCCGCACCAGCCGGAAGAAACGGGTCCCCTCCTGCATCCGTCGTAGGATCCTCGGTCGATAGCGAACATCCAAACGATAGGGATCTCCGGCCAGCGGCAGTTGACTGATCAAGGCACCCTCAATCCGGGAGCCATCCGCCAGATGCACAGTGCCCAGAGGAGCACCCTCAGCATCGGCGTCGCCGGATGAGTCAGCTGAAGTGGTCGAGGAGTAGAGGATGACCACGCCAAACAGTACGCTGGAGTCTTGCAGATAAAAGCTGCCATCCCGGATCAACAGGATCACCGGGGCAGCGGCAGAGCCAACACTCCCGGCCGGTACACAACTGCCGACTATCAAAATGAGTCCGCTGGATTCCGGCGTCACTTCCTCACACCCCTGTCGGGTTTCGCTAGCCTGATCTTCCAGCCAGTGAATGCGCGCACCTTGCTCCCCCTGCGCGACAAAAAGTCCATCCAGATAGTGCTGCATGTCGGCCGATGGAATGCTCGGAGCCTGCGGCTCTGCCGCCACAGGCTCGTTGATTGACGCGTCAGGAGGTGGTGCCAGTGGAGCCGGAACCAATTCAGGCGCCAGCACGGCCGTGGGGGGGAGTTCAGGATAAAGCGCCAACCAGGAAAATTGCTGCCGGATCCTGGCGCGTGCATCCCCCGTCGGGCTGCGACCCTGAGCAACCAGCGTCACTAACGGACTGGCATCTGGCGCTGGATAGCCTTTCCACCACAAAACACCATCCGCCAGAGTCTGGGATTCAGGCACAGTCTGTCCCTGGCGGGCCAATTTCGCCATGGCCAGCGCCATTTGGGATTCAGCATCGATTTCGGCCTGACGAAAGGCCTGCTCACTATAGCCAACCTGCAGTTCGGCCTGCATGACATCCACAGTCATCAGCGTCAGCACACCGAGTAACAACAGGGTCACGACCACCAGACTGATGGTGGCAAAACCGGATGCGTTACTGATTCCGTAATCTGAATCTGCGCTCATCATGGACCTCCAACTCGGGATGCTGTGCATCATGGGCGCTCAGACGCATCACATAGAGTCGGGATTGGGCCTCCCCCTCAACGACTGGCAATAACTGAAAATTGGATACCTGAATCTCCCCATCGGCCATATCTTGCCAACCAACATCACGGCAGTAGTTGGTCGGTTGTGCTTTCGCTCGCAGCCAGCTGTTGACCTCCAACCGTTTCTCTAGCCTGTTGAAGCGATAGCCGCGGATCTCCTGCTCACCTCTATGGACGCCATCGGCATCGATATCCATCAACACCACCAAACAGTTAGGTGCCAGATAAAGACTGGGGGCTGCCGTCACGGGTTTCATCCCGGGGCGAAAGGCACGGTAACCCGCCCGGCGCAAATCCCGCTCCAGAACATCCAGTAACACCTGCACGCCTTGCTGTAAGCGAATGCGACTGATCACCCGGATATCTATCTGCAATAGCGACTGATGGAGACTGGATAAACACAAGGCCACACTCATGCCAACGACCAATGCCAGCATCAGTTCAATCAGCGAAAACCCCGATGACCGGTGTCTCAACATGGCTCACTCCCGGTTCCAGGTTCACAGATCCGGACTCGACCATAGCCGCTGCTCTTCACCATCAGTTGCTGTGAATCGACCTGAAACAGAACATGGCCTGCCGCCATACCCGAGCGCTGTCGCAGGATCCCCAGTTCACTCCCCGGATAGGTCACCTCCGCCAGCTTCACCAGCGGCAGATCCTGACGACTCATCCCTCGGCTTCGCCCATCGCCCGCCACATCACACAGCGCATGGCAACCCGAGCATTCCGAATCCGAGCGATCGGTAATCCGATAGCACCAGTCCGGTTGAACGAAGAAATAGATATTCAGCTCATCCGTACCACGGCGGATCGCCTCGGCACGGGTCTGATAAATATCGCTATAGAGTCGACTAGCAGCGGCGCTCAGCTGGGATCGCTGCTGTTGCTGGTGATAACTGGGCACCGCCACCATCAACAAGATGGTGGCCACCGCCATGGCTGTCAGCAACTCCAGCAGGGTGAATCCGTTCTCTATATTTCGCACTATGCCTCCCGAACCCGAGTTTGCGGGTGAAACGAGACATAGGAATAAGGTTCAACAGGAGTGGCAGCAATGGCTATATCTAGCAGCGGTAGCAGCTTGTTCGAAGTGATGATAACCCTGGTGATCGTCGCCATCCTGGCAACTGTCGGCTATCCCAGCTTTCACTCATACCTGCTCCAGGCGCGGAGAGGCGAAGCCCAGAATCACTTAATGGCCCTACAACTGCGGCAAGAGGAGTACCGATTGGTTCATGGTCACTACACTGCCGATATGCAGCAATTGCGGCCTGATCCGGAGAGCGATTACGACTTCCAGTTACGCCTGAATGACCTCGGTTATGTTTTGACCGCGAGCGCCCGAGCCGATAGTCGCCAATCTCAGGACACCGGCTGCCATTTACTGAGCCTGAATCAAGATCGGCAATCGGAACCGACTGCCTGTTGGTAAACATACCGTTTTTTAACATTAAATTATCATATTGATAATCATAGGAAAAAAATCGAATGGTTATTGCCTGTACAACAAAAATCTTTCATTAAAAAGTCACGTTTTACCCCGTGAAGATTCCGTATGATGTCGATATAAGAACCATTTCTGATACTAATGACAGTATCGCAAGACTCGGCATGACGTTTTCCAGGGGAAGGATATGAATTCGACCGCCCATTCCACAGGCCGTGAACGCGAGTTTTCCCGGCAGCATAATCTGATCTCCACCACCGATGCTCAAAGCCGGATCCTCTACGCCAACGAACACTTTTGTAGTATTGCCGGTTATCAGGCGGAAGAATTGGAGGGCGAGAATCACAACATAGTCCGTCATCCAGACATGCCCAAAGCGGCATTTGCCGACATGTGGCTGCACCTCAAGGCCAAAAAGAGCTGGATGGGGCTGGTCAAGAACCGGGCTCGCAATGGCGATCACTACTGGGTCAATGCCTATGTAACGCCGATCCTGGATGCTCAGGGTAACCTGATCGAGTATCAATCGGTGCGAACAGCCCCGGAGCGCGACGATATCCAACGCGCCGAGCGGTTTTACCAAACCCTGAATCGTGGCAAGTTACCACGCGCTCTGCGCCGCAACTTGCCCGGTATCAGCGTCCAGACCAAACTCCTACAGCTGTTGACCCTCACCCTGCTGCTGGCGGGGCTGTTCGTTCCCTCCCCTCTGCTGGCTTACTCGGCGCTCGGCGGCCTGCTGTTGCAATGGGCCCATACCAGTTGGTGGAGCCGCCGTCTGCAACGGCTGGCCAATATGGCTCGGGAACAGATGATCAGCGATGTCACGCGCGTTCTATACACCGAAAAAAATGATGAACTGGCCGCCATCGAACTGATGTTGCGCATGCGCAAGGCTGAACTCAGAGCCATCGTGGGTCGTTCAGGGGATACCAGCGATACCATCTTGCAGGCCGCGGAAGAAGACGTCGCCAATATCCAGTCCATCACGCAAAACCTGGAACAGCAACAGGCCGAAACCGAACAGCTCGCCACCGCCATCGATGAGATGAGCCGCTCCATTCATGAAGTCGCCAGCAATGCGGCTGCGACGTCCGATCTGGTTGCCACCGTGATGGATAACGCCAATAGCGGACGCCGAAGCGTCGAACAGACCATCTCTGCGGTCAATGGTCTGCATGACGAGCTCACCGAAACCACCCGGATCATCGGTGAGTTGACCAAGAGCAGCTTGCAGATTGAGCAGATCCTGGATGTCATCACCTCTATCGCCGACCAAACCAACTTGCTGGCGCTGAACGCCGCCATCGAGGCCGCCCGCGCCGGCGAACAGGGACGGGGCTTTGCCGTAGTGGCCGATGAAATCCGCTCTCTGGCGCTGAAAACTCGCAGCTCGACGGCCGAGATCCAGAGCATGATCCACGAATTGCAAGGCACAGCCGAAGACGCATCACGCACCATGGAGGCTGGACGTGCCGGTTCGGCCATGTGCCGTGAACGCGTAGCGGTCACGGGAGAGCAGCTGCAGACCATGCAGCAGATGCTGGAACGCGTCACCGATGCCAGTCACCAGATCGCGGTCGCCGTGGAAGAGCAGGCTTGCGTGACCGATGAAGTGAATCGCAACATTCATAACATCAAGAGCTTTGCCGAAAACAATACCGAGAAGAGCCATCACGCGGTGGATCGTATTGGCCAACTGGTTGAGCGACTGCAGGCATTGAGTCGATTGATCCAGCAATTCCAGCGTTGAGCAGACATAGCGGATAGTGGCACGGCCTTTGCTTTAGTTGAGTCCTGTACTCGCAACATCAAAGGCCATCCACATGAAATATTGGAATACTCACTTCAGCCAGTTTCAGGCATTCAACTGGTTGATGGTCTGGCTCCTCATGTGCAGTAGTGCCATTCTGCTGTTTCCAGCAGAAAAATTAGGGCCTGCTGCCGCTGAGTGGCTACACGCCTGCAGCCTCTATCTCTGGCTCGGGATCCTGGTTGCAGGCTCCTACTTCCTCAGTCAGCTGATCCTGATCCTGCTCGATTTAGCCCGCCACCACTACAGCAACTATCAGCAGCGGGAAAAGCTGGAGCAGATGGTCCGTTGCCTGGACTTTAGTGAGCGCGCGGTGCTGCGAGAGTTCATCTTACAGCGCAAGAGCGTCATCAAATTGCCGGTCACCGAGCCTGCCGTCAAAAATCTGTTGGATGCAGGGGTTCTGACCTATGCCTATGGCCAACCCTTCTCCGAGGATGACATCATGATCAAGGCGTTGATGATCGCCCTGCCAGCTCGACCACTGATTACCTACAAGGCGCTGGGTCTGAGCAAGGGGAAGATGAGCGAAGAGCAGATTGAGCAGATCATGAGTGCCCGTCCGAAATTCGCGAGCAAGGGATTCGGGCGCTAAGCCAGTTACTCCAGAGTCACAACAACAGGCCGGGAATTCCCGGCCTGTTGTTTTTATTCGGTGCGGTTTTTCAGATAGCCGGCATAGTCCGGGATCTCTACCGAGATTTTTTGATTCATGTGCGGACAATCCATCAAGAAGTCCGCCGTCGCCTCGTTGGTGGCCATCGGAATATTCCACACCGCCGCCAAGCGCAGTAACGCCTTGACGTCCGGGTCATGGGGCACCGCATTGAGCGGATCCCAGAAGAAGATCAACACATCGATTTTGCCTTCGGCAATCATAGCGCCCAGCTGTTGATCCCCGCCCATAGGGCCGGAAAACAGACAGGTGATCGGTAGACCTGCCTCACGGCTTAACACGGTTCCGGTGGTCCCGGTAGCATAGAGATGATGCAGCTTGAGCTGCTCGCCCCGTACCTTGACCCAACGCACCAGATCCATCTTCTTGTTATCGTGGGCAACCAGAGCGACGCGCTTATGCGCAGCCATCTCGCGGCGAATTGTTGCTTGCATGAAACACTCCTTATGAAAACGCTGACCACTAGTTACCAGATCCGACCGACAAAACCAATCCGCAACGGAAAAGAAAAGGGCGACCGACGTCGCCCTTTGCACCAGGAAGCATGAAAGCAATGTTATTCAGCTGACAGCGGGTTCAGCTTGGACGCCATGCGCCAACACAGACACAGCCCCATTGCCAGCAGCGTGGGCAGCAGCCAGGCCAGCCCCAGATCAAACAACGGCAGGAAGTTAAACTGTTGCAAATCAACTCCGGCGGTCTTCAGACCATCCAGCGCCCCGAACAGCATGGACACCAGCAAAACCAGACGGAATGCCAGGCGCGGATGAGTGAAATGCTCCTTGAGGAAGGTCATCACCACCAGGGCCACGGCGACTGGGTAGATGGCCACCAGCACAGGGATCGACAGACTAATCAGCGCCGAGAGACCAACGTTGGCAATCAGAGCACAGAGCAGACTCATGCCAATCACCAACCCTTTGTAACTCAAGCGCGGCCACAGAGTATGGAAAAAATCGGCACAGGCCGAGGTCAACCCCACCGCCGTCGTCAGACAGGCCAGTGAAACGATCCCCGCCAGAATAAATTGTCCGGCCGGACCAAACAGCTTGGCGACATACAAAGCCACGATCTCGCCGCCGTTGTTAGGCGCGCTCAGCAAGCCACCAGCAGTGGCCCCCAACTGGAACAAAGAGACATAGACAAAGGCCAGACCTGCGGCCGCGATCAAACCCGCGCGCACCAGATATCGGGTCTGCAAACGGCTATCGCTGATTCCCTTTTGCTTGAGTACATCAATAATCAGCATACCGAACATTAAGGCGCCGAATGTATCCATGGTGTTATAGCCCTCCAGCAATCCCTTGACGCCAGGATTGGCCAGATACTCACCGGAGGCGGCAGGGACCGAGCCCTGTGGGGCGACCAGCACTCCGATCGCCAGCACCACCAGCAGTAGTACCAGCACTGGAGTCAGCACCTTGCCGATGGCATCCAGCAGGCGTCCTTGATTCAGCGAGAGCACTAACGACAAGCCAAAATAGCCGACGATAAACAGTGTCAGACTCATTTGCCCAGCCTCGGCGCCCAGAAAGGGTTTCAGCCCCATCTCATAGGCCACCAATCCAGTCCGCGGAGTAGCAAACGCAGGCCCGATAATAAGATAAGCAGCTACAGCAATGGCGATGCCAATCCCTTTGGGCAGCAACTCGGTCATGGTCAACAGACCACCACCGGCACGCGCCACGGCGATGATGGTGGCTAGCGGTAGACCCACACCGGTGACCAGAAAACCGAGCATGGCCCAGCTCATCTGCTCACCAGCCAGGAATCCAGCCATCGGGGGGAAGATAATATTGCCTGCGCCCAGGAAAAAGGCGAAGGTCATAAAGCCCAAGCCGAAAATATCGGCGGTTTTCATGGTTTGACTCACAATGAACTCCAACTCTACATCGTTCGATTTTTTATAGATTCTAAGATCGTGATTGGGGCCTGAGGCCACAGAGCAAGCCACCATCCTTGGTCATCAGAGCGGAATAATTGTCTGATGAAATGGCTCGCGAAAAGAAGGCAAAAGGATAAAGCAATCATTATTGAACACAAGATGGAGTTTAAAGCTTCAGATAGAAGTCGCGCACCATATCGCCATATATATCGGAATATGAACCATCACCAGAACATATGACAATGTCATCGCCAAATAATTGGCCATTACATCTACTTAATAGCAGCAAAAAACGATTAGGCTCTTTTTGCGGTGTCGGAATTAAGCGCTGGGCGAGCTCGACTCCGAGCCCAAATTGCTCTGCCAGCAGCATAACCCGTTCTGCTGCCGCAATCGGCAACACCAGAGCGATGCGCCCATTCGGCGCCAATAGCCGCAATCCATGTTCGAGCAATTCCTCATGACTCAGGCTCGAGGTATGCCGCGCCTGTTGACGTGCGGCAGAGCTAAATATCTGACCATGCACAAAGTAAGGGGGATTGGAGACGATCAAATCAAATGGCTCGGTATCGAGCTGCTGTAGCGCGGCTGTCACTACCTCGATTCTCTCGGACCAGGGTGAGGAGGCAACATTTTCTGCCGCCTGCGCGGCGGCCTCCGGATCCAGCTCTACTGCCACGATCTGACAATCTGCGGCGGAACGTTGTGCTAGCATCAATGCGATAAGCCCGGTACCGGTACCTATGTCCAGGATCCGCGTCACCCCCGTCACCGGAGCCCAGGCGCCCAATGCCACGCCATCAGTGCCCACCTTCATGGCGCAGCGATCCTGAGCAATCGAGAATTGCTTGAATGAAAACTGACCTTTGCCCATCGCGATGGCTTTTCCCCCTGATTTCGGTGCGAGAAGCGGATTTTATCATGCCACTGCCCTATAATGACGGCCCGAATATGTAAGCGAGTATCACCGTCCATGTCCTTCGACAACCTCGATCTTGACTCTTCACTGCTGCGGGCCGTCGCCGAGCAAGGCTTTGTCCGCCCCACCACCATCCAGCAACAGGTCATTCCGGTCGCCATGGACGGGCGAGATATTCTGGCATCGGCGCCAACAGGCACCGGCAAAACAGCCGCTTTTTTACTGCCGACGATGCAGCATTTACTCGACTTCCCCCGTCGACGGGCCGGCTCAGCCCGCGTGCTGATCCTGACACCGACCCGTGAGCTAGCACTGCAGATCACCGAACACGCCAAAGCTCTGGCCGCACATACCCATCTGGTCATTGCCTCCATCATCGGTGGCGTCGGTCACGACAAACAGCTACCCGCGCTGACCGAGACCACCGACATCATAGTCGCCACCCCTGGGCGATTGATGGAATACATCGAAGCCGAAAGCTTCGATAGCCGAGCCATCGAAATCCTGATCATCGATGAAGCCGATCGCATGCTGGATATGGGCTTCATCGGTGAAGTTGATCGTATCGTCGGTGAAGCACGCTGGCGCAAACAGACCATGCTGTTCTCCGCCACGCTGGAAGGTACAGGCCTGGTCAAATTTGCCAACGAAGTGCTCACCGAACCGGCAGAACTGAATGCTGAATCCCCACGCAGCGAGCGGCGCAAGATCCAGCAGCTGATGTATCTGGCGGACTCGCCGGAGCATAAATTTGCCCTGCTCTGCCATCTGCTGCGCAGTGAAGAGGTCAAGCGCAGCATACTGTTCGTCAAGACCCGGGAACGTCTGGCCGAGCTCTCGGCACAACTGCAGGCCAGTGGCATCAACTGTGCCTGGATCCGCGGCGAGATGGAGCAGGAGAAGCGGGTCGAGGCCATTCGCCGTTTCCGCAATGAAGAGGTCAACGTGCTGGTGGCCACCGACGTCGCCGCCCGAGGGATCGACTTGCCGGATGTCAGCCATGTCATCAATGTCGACCTGCCTCGCACCGCCGATGTCTATGTCCACCGCATTGGCCGTACCGGTCGAGCTGGCAAGCGCGGTGTCGCCATCAGCCTAGTCGAGGCCCACGACATGCCGATGCTGGGTCGCATCGAGCGCTACACCGAAGAGGAGTTGCGCCGCCGAGTGATCGACGAACTGCGTCCCCAGCACAAGACCGCCAAGGTCAGCGGCAAGAAAAAGCCGGATGCCAAGAAAGAGAAGCGCAAGGAGCAGGACAAGCGCAAGGCGGCCGAAGCGGAAGAACCACGTAAGAAGGAGCGCCTGCGCGACAAGAAGAATAAGGGCAAGCCGGATTGGGCCAAGAAAAAGGCCGCCAAGGAAGCCGCTGCTGCCGCCAAAGAGAAAAAGCAGAACGGCGAATAACGAAACGCTGCATCCAGCAGCACCGAGGCATGAGCGCCATCAGCGAACAAGATGGCGCTCAGCCCGTTGAATAGTCATCACCACCCGTGCTCGCTCTCCATCCATAATCCCAATCCCGAGCAACTTCTGGCGGCACTCCAGGCCACTGCCGGGCTGTCATCACAAGCCACCATCGTTTACACGCAAGGCAACCTCTTGATGCGGCTGGTGATAGGAATGTGCAGACTCTGTGATAACCGACGCTCTTTCCGGCAAAGTGCATTCCCAGCTCGCCCGCTCTGCTTTACAGTCACCCTGCATTCGTTGTTTTATGCCTTCAGGGTCTGCCGATGTTCAATTTGATTCGTCTCAAGGACAGCAAGTTATCTACCCGTGCCAGTTGGCTGTTTGCCAGTGGTTTGCTCCTCATCATGGGCGGCAGTCTCTGCGTCTTGAGTCTGTTTTTCCTGCAGTCGATCGGCCAGATTGAACATGAATTTATTGCCCGCAGTAACCAGCAAGCCCGGGAAACTATTTTCCTCAAACTCAACGAGATGGCGACCCGCTCCATGGACTGGGCTTACTGGGATGAGACCTACCAATTGCTCCGCCAAGGAGATAGTGAGTTTGCCGCACGCAACCTGAGTGCCGAGTCACTAAAAACCAATGATGTAGACCTGATGGTGTTTCTGAGTCGACAGGGCCAAGTGCGCGAAGCCGTCGAGTTATCCCCTACCGCTCCTGGAATCTTGCAACCGTTAACTCCTTCGCGCTGGCAAGCGCTGAGTTCCAGTGAAGCCATCGGCAGTCGACTGTCGTTCCTGTTACAACGACCGGATCAGGAGCGAAAACCAGTTTCCGGCATCATAGCGCTGCAAGGCGAGCCCTATCTGATTGCGGTAACGCCCGTGTTAACCAGTTTGTACCAGGGACCGATTGCCGGCTGGATGATTTGGGGCAAACGCATCAAGTCATTCTTCCCGGCACAGTACCAGCGCATTCTGGCAACCGATGCTAAGTTACTCTCGCTGCAGCAGTACCCCATGTCGGTGGATAACACCGTCGAGTCGGACGCCAATCTGGAGATCCGCGAGCAGAGTGATCGGATTCTGGCGTTGAGCAAACTGCAGGATTTGAATCATCATGTGGTCGGCTTCATCCAGGTTTCTACCGCCCGCACCTTGCACCACGGCGGTCAGCTCTCCTTAGTGATCCTGTTTGCCCTGAATCTGCTCGGCGGCACAGTACTGCTCCTCCTGTTCCTGCGCTTGTTCCGCAAGCATGTGACCGAACGCTTCAATTTACTGGAGAATGGCCTCAAACAACTGGTTCACGCTAACTGGACAACCCAGCTACATATCGAAGGACAGGATGAAATATCCCAAGCCAGCAAGATCATCAATCAGTTAGTGGAGTCCAAACAGCTATCGCGCTTGGCCTTAGACGAGGTCGAACAAAAATTCGCGGCCCTGTATGAAAATGCCAGCGTCGGCATCCTGATGATCCATGACAACCAGATCCTGAGCTTGAATGAAACGGCGCGCCACATGCTCGGTTACGAGCAGCAAGACAGCCTGTTGAATAGACCCCTCTCCCAACTTTTTCCTGCACCTGCGCCAACAGAGCGCTATAGCCAGACCCGCTTTAACCAGATGCTGGCCCTGGGTCACCGGATGGTCGAGTGGGAGCTGATTGGCAACTCTGGATGGCGCTTGCCCTGCGAAATCAACCTCACACCGCTGACTCACACCGGGGATCAGGGATGGCTTATCACCATCCGGGATATCACCGAGCGCCGCAATAGTGAGAGTAAGATCAAGCGGCTGAGCCTGTATGACAACCTGACCGGCCTGCTCAACCGCCATCAATTGCAGGCCTTACTACAAGGCGATCTGGAGCGGCGAACCAGTGATGTCGCCTACTTCGCCCTGTTGTATATCGACATCGCCCATTTCAAGAACATCAACGATACCTTCGGCCACAGCACTGGCGATGAGGTGCTGCGCGAAATTGCCGCACGCCTGACCCGCCAGATGGGTGAACAGATACTCGCCCGCATCGCGGGGGATGAGTTCGTGCTGTATTTGCCCAACATCAGCACCTTCTTCCAACCGATGCGGCTGGCCAATCACATCCGCTCCTGGATCGCTGAACCCATAGCCGTGGATGATAACGAACTCAGCGTCACCGCCTGCGTCGGTGTTGTCATTGGCGGCAGCGAATTTACCTCGGCCGAAGATGTTCTCCGCTGTGCCGACTATGCACTCAGCCGTGCCAAGCATCATCCACAGCAACTCAAGCTCTTCACCCGTCATCTCTACCGGGAAGCCCTTGAATCAACACTGATCAAGCGCGATTTGCCTCATGCCATCCGCAATGACCATTTGCTCGCCTATTTCCAGCCGATTGTCGACGCACAACATGGCCGCATGGTGGGCATTGAAGCGTTGGCACGCTGGAACCATCCGGAGCAGGGATTTATCTCACCGGCTAAATTTATACCTATCGCGGAAGAGGGCACTCTGATACTGGAACTCGGGGAAAAAATCCTGTTTCAGGCCTGCCATATCGGTCATCAACTCAATCAAAGCCGTCAGACTGCGGGTCTGGCGCCGCTGCTGATCCATGTCAACCTGTCGGCGCGTCACTTCGCCAGTCATACACTGCTGCCCACGCTGGAAGAAACATTGCGGATCACGCAGCTGCCCCCCGAGCAGTTGGCCATCGAAATCACCGAGACCATGCTGCTAGAATCGCCGCGCGAGTCGATCCGGCGGATGCAGCGCATCAAGCAACTGGGCGTTCATTTAGCTCTCGATGACTTCGGCACTGGGTATTCGGCCCTCAACACTCTCTGCCAGTACCCCATTGATGTGGTGAAGCTCGATCGCAGTTTCGTGCTGCGATTGATGGAAGGAAAACAAGGCGAATTGCTGGTGCGGGCCATCATCAACATGGCGCGGGATCTGGGGTTGGACGTGATTGCCGAGGGCGTGGAGACACAAGCCCAGCAGCAACGCCTGTGTGCCTTGGGGATCCGGGAGATCCAGGGGTTCTTCTACTATCGCCCCATGTCGGCGGATGAGCTGATGGCGCTACAACAAAGCTGATGCCAGAAGTGAGAAACAAAAAGGGCCATCTGGCCCTTTTGTCTTTTCAGCCCTTGGTAGATGTCAGCTATCCGCTTCGGCACGACGGAACAGCGGGCGCTCTAGGGTCGAACCCTCCGGGCAGTAGTGGTAGCCCTGCTCGGCAAAGTCCAGCACCCCTTCCGGGCGATCAATCCGTTGCTTGATGAGAAACCGCGCCATCATGCCGCGCGCCTTCTTGGCATAGAAACTGATGATCTTGTACTTGCCGTTCTTCTCATCCTCAAACACCGGCGAAATCAGCCGCCCTGATAGTTCTTTGGGTTTCACCGCCTTGAAGTACTCTTCCGAGGCGAGGTTCAGCACCACGGGAGTCGGCTGTTCGGCAAGCGCCAGATTGAGATGTTCGGTGATACGAGAACCCCAGAAGGCATAGAGATCCTTACCCCGTTCGTTGGCAAGACGGGTCCCCATCTCCAAACGATAGGCCCGCATCAGATCCAGCGGGCGCAACACTCCATACAGTCCGGATAGGATCCGCAGGTGCTGCTGGGCAAATTCAAAATCCTCGTCACTGAAATCATCGACCGCGAGACCCGTATAGACATCCCCCTTGAAGGCTAAAATCGCCTGCCGGGCATTCTCCAGATCAAACTCCGGATGCCACTCGGCAAAGCGCGCGGCATTCAAGCCCGCCAGTTTGTCACTGATACTCATCAATGACGCCAGCTGAGCTGGCGTCAAGGTGCGGCAATAGGCGATCAGACATGCCGACTCCGATAACAATTCCGGCTGACTGAAACGCTCGGTGATCCGCGATGATTCATAGTCCAACGTCTTGGCCGGGGATAACAGCACTAACATGCGCAACACACTCCTAATCAATCGTCACGTTATTCAGCATACCCGCGTCCGGCGACACACCACCATCCAGTTTGATCATCAGGCGCACATCATTGGCCGAATCGGCATAGGCCAACGCCTCGTTGTAGCCAATCACCCCTTGGCGATAGAGATCGAACAGCGACTGATCGAAGGTCATCATGCCCTGCTCCCGCGACTTGGCCATTACCTCCTTGAGACGGTGCATTTCCCCCTTCAGCAGTATGTCTTTTACCAATGGCGTACTGATCAATAACTCGAAGGCGGCGCGCCGTCCCTGTCCATCCCGGGTTGGAATCAATTGCTGTGCCACAATCGCCTTCAAATTGAAGGAGAGATCGTACAGCAGTTGCCGGTGCTTCTCGACCGGGACCAGATGCAGGATCCGCTCGATGGCCTGGTTCGCATTATTAGCATGCAGGGTTGCCATGCACAGATGACCGGTTTCGGCAAATGAGAGCGCAAACTCCATGGTTTCCTGAGAGCGGATTTCCCCGAGCAGGATCACATCAGGAGCCTGACGCAGCGCCGACTTGAGTGCGGCATCGAAAGACTCTGTATCGGTCCCCACCTCGCGCTGGGTGATGAGTGAGCGGCCATGGCGATGCACAAACTCCACCGGATCTTCGATGGTCAGAATATGGCCATCCGTGGTCCGGTTCCGGTAGCCAATCATGGCCGCCTGAGTCGTCGATTTACCCGCCCCGGTCGCCCCGACAAACAGCAGCAAGCCGCGCTTGGCAACCCCGATCTCACGCAGGATCCCCGGCAGAAACAGTTCTTCGATGGTCGGAATCTCGGTGACAATACGCCGCAGCACCATGCCCGGACACCCCATCTGCCAGAAACAACTGACCCGGAAACGACCAAGCTCCGGCCGTTGAATGGCAAGATTAGCTTCATGGCACTGACAGTAACGCTCATAGGCGGCCGGGGTCATCACCTCGCGAATAAATTCCGAGACCATCTCGTCATCCAGGCGCACAGTACCCAACGCAACCAGCTTGCCGTTGACCTTCAGACAGGGCTCGATCCCCACCGACAGGAAGAGATCCGAACCCTTTTGATCCACCAGCAGCCGTAACAGGCTATCGATTTTCATCGTCTATTCCTTAGATGCTATTCGGATCCATGGCCTTGGTCTTGGCATCGGCCTGAGTCACCAGCCCTCGGGCGACCAACTGCTTAAGGCACTGATCCATCGTTTGCATACCGTGAATCATCCCGGTCTGGATCACCGAATACATCTGGGCAATCTTGTCTTCCCGGATCAGGTTCCGGATAGCCGGGATACCAATCATGATTTCGTGAGCGGCGACGCGACCACCACCCACTCGCTTGAGCAGCGTCTGGGAGATAACGGCCCGCAGCGATTCGGACAACATGGAGCGCACCATATCCTTCTCGGCACCGGGGAATACGTCGATGATCCGGTCGATGGTCTTGGCCGCCGAACTGGTGTGCAGGGTACCAAATACCAGATGGCCGGTTTCCGCCGCTGTCAGCGCCAGCCGGATGGTTTCCAGATCCCGCATTTCCCCGACCAGCACGATATCCGGATCTTCCCGCAGAGCCGAACGCAAGGCGTTGCTGAAGCCGAGAGTATCGCGATGAACTTCCCGCTGGTTAATCAGGCAGCGTTTGTTTTCGTGGACGAATTCGATAGGGTCTTCGATGGTCAGAATATGGTGGTGGAATGACTCATTGATATAGTCGACCATGGCCGCCAGCGTCGTGGATTTACCGGAGCCGGTTGGCCCGGTTACCAGCACCAGGCCACGCGGATATTCGGATATCTGGCGGAAAATTTCCGGAGCACCCAGTTCGTCCAGGCTCAACACCAGGCTGGGAATGGTCCGGAATACCGCCGCGACCCCGCGGTTCTGATGAAAGGCGTTCACCCGGAAACGCGCCAGATTCGGCACCTCGAACGAGAAGTCGACTTCCAGATTCTCTTCCAGCTCTTTGCGCTGATGATCGTTCATGATGTCGTACACCAGGCTATGCACCTGGCGATGCTCCAGCGCTGGTAAGTTGATCTTGCGAACATCGCCATCCACCCGGATCATCGGCGGGACCCCGGCAGAAAGGTGTAGATCCGATGCTTTATGTTTTACACTAAACGCCAATAATTCTGTGATATCCATGTGTTACCCACTCTTCGTCAATCCAGGCACTTGTAAAACTACTATGAGCGATATTGCCCAACACTTACTACAGGTTCAGACACGAATTGCCGAAGCCGCTGCCCTGGTGGGCCGTTCGGCTGCGGAAATCCAGCTCTTGGCGGTCAGCAAGACCAAACCGCTGGCGGCGGTGCAGGCGGCTTATCAGGCCGGCCAACGCCGCTTTGGTGAATCCTATGCACAAGAAGCAGTCCTGAAGGTTCAAGCTTTGCGTGACGCAGGCGTGAGCGATATTGAATGGCACTTCATCGGACCGCTGCAGTCGAACAAAACTCGCCCCATTGCCGAACATTTTGACTGGGTCGATAGCGTAGACCGGCTAAAAATTGCCGAACGCCTGAATGCACAACGCCCCGATGCACTACCGCCGCTGAACATCTGTATCCAAGTCAATATTAGCGGAGAAAGTCAGAAATCGGGTACGACCGAGGCCCAAGTTTTGGATCTGGCTAGCCGGATCCAGCAATTTCCGCGCTTAAAATTGCGCGGTTTGATGGCGATTGCAGAAAATACCGAGGACGATGCGGTGCTCAAAGAGAGCTTTTTGCGTCTGCAGCAGCTTTTTGGCACATTACAGCAACAGTTTCCGTCCATGGACACCTTGTCCATGGGCATGACCCACGACCTTGAGGTGGCCGTTGCCTGTGGCAGCAGTCAGGTGCGAATTGGCACCGCCATCTTCGGGGCACGAGACGACAGGCAGGACTAATGGAACAGCGCAAGATTGCTTTTATTGGCGGCGGCAACATGGCCCGCAGCCTGATCAGTGGGCTGATCAATGCCGGTCATCCGGCTCACCTCATCCATGTCACCGACCTGGATCAGGACAAACTCACTGAACTGAGCGAACAGTTCGGGATCCAGACTGGAATGGACAATGCCCTCGCCGCACAACAAGCCGATGTGCTGGTGCTGGCAGTTAAACCTCAGTATATGGCCGAAATGCTCACCGCCCTGACCGCGACCCTGGGGGATTACCAGCATAAGCTGGTGATCTCGATTGCCGCCGGGATTTCGGTCGCCCGTCTGAAAGAATTGCTGGGTGGTCATGGCAACATAGTTCGCACCATGCCCAATACTCCCGCCTTGATTGGCTTAGGGATGACCGGACTGTTTGCCGCCCCGAATGTCAGCTTGGCCGATTGTGATTTCGCCGAACAGATGCTGCAAGCCGTTGGCAAAACGGTCTGGGTCGGAGACGAAGCAGGCATCAATAGCGTGATCGCCGCCTCCGGCTCCGCCCCCGCTTATTTCTTTCTGTTCATGCAATTCATCGCCGAAGAAGCCGAACGCATGGGCTTTTCCGCCGAACAGGCACGACTGCTGGTGCAGCAAACGGCACTCGGCTCCGCGCAGATGGTAGTCGATAATCCACACCTTGATTTGGAAACGCTCCGCGCTCAGGTTACATCCAAAGGCGGTACCACAGCCGAAGCGATCCGCTCGTTTGAAGAGCAAGGATTGGGACGGCTGGTGAGTCAGGCCATGCAGGCGGCGGTGCAACGCGCCGAAGAAATGGAACAACTGTTTTAAGGGATCCCATGGCAACTCTTTATTTTCTCATCAATACCCTGTTCGACATCTATCTGATGATCGTGCTGTTACGCATCTGGTTGCAGTGGGCGCGCGCCGATTTTTATAATCCCTTGAGTCAGTTTATTGTCAAGGCGACCCACCCGATCCTCGCCCCCATGCGCCGCGTCATTCCGAGCATCGGCAGTCTGGATCTAGCCGCCGTGCTGCTGGCCTTGCTGGTGGCGCTGTTGAAATTTGTCGCCTTTACCCTGCTGGCCTCAGCCCCCTTCCAGCCTTTGCCGCTGTTGATGTTCAGTCTACTGCTGGTCCTCAAACAGGCAGGCTCCTTGCTGTTCTGGATGCTGGTGCTACGCGCCATCCTCAGTTGGGTAAGTCAGGGCCGTAGCCCGGTCGATTACGTCCTGCTGCAACTGACCGAGCCTTTGCTCGCTCCAATCCGCCGGATCATTCCCCCCATGGGCGGGCTCGATCTGTCGGTGCTGGTGCTGTTTCTAATCCTGCAGGCCGTGAATATCTTCCTCTCGACCACAGGTTGGATTGCCCCCATCTGGAATCAGCTGTAGTGGCGGCAGTACGCCAGGACGGGGATGATTTGTGGCTGGATCTCCTGATCCAGCCCAAAGCCAGCCGGGATCAGATCCAGGGATTACATGGTGACGAGCTGAAAGTAGCCATCACGGCGCCACCGGTCGATGGCCAGGCCAACAGTCACCTCATCAAATATCTGGCCAAGCAGTTCAAGGTGGCCAAGGGACAAATCCAGATCGTGCGTGGCGAACTCGGGCGCCATAAAACGGTGACCATCCATGCGCCCAAACAACTTCCGGACGAAATAGCTCTGTTGCTGGCGTCAACGTCAGGCTAATACCGGCAACAACGGCCAAGAATGAATATAAGACGATGAAAAAGGGCGCCACTTGAGGGCGCCCTATTCGTTGCGAATTCCACTCACTCTGGGCGGCGCACCTTGGCATCGAGTTCTATCAGTTTGTTCTGCATAACTGTGCGTACGAATTCGGAACATTCACGCACCTGCTCCCGCTGCCACTGGGCCGAGTCAATCGGTGGCAACATCTCGATTAAAATTTCACCATTGTCCCAGCGATTCAAATCGATTTGGGTAGCGTAGCTAGTCGCCACAATCGGCACAATGGGTACTCCAGCCTGCATGGCGGTATGGAAGGCACCGGTCTTGAAGGGCAACAAACCACGGCCGCGGGAGCGGGTGCCTTCCGGAAACATCCAGATCGACAAGCGACTGTCGCGAATTTTATCTACCACCTGGCGAATGGTATCGATGGCCCGGGAACGGTTAGAACGGTCAATCAATATGTTGCCGGAGAGATAAAACAGCAGGCCAAACAACGGCAACCACACCAGGCTCTTCTTGCCCACCGCGACCACACCGGGTTGTACCGCACCAGTCAGGACCATGATGTCCCAGTTCGTCTGATGGTTGGCCACGTAGACAGCAGGTCCCAGATCTCGACACTCTTGCGGAATCGAGATCCGTACCTTGATGCCCAGCAACGGACAAGCCCGATGCATCATGCGGTTGGATAGCCAGTACACATTGGTGCGATGGCGTGGCCGCAATAGACAAATCAGCAATCCGAAGACAAACCAGACCACCATCAGAATTCCCAGCAGGCCCAGCCGTAACATTTTCAGCATAACGATCCCTCTTTTTGAAGGGCGACAGTATAGCATCGCCTCCGAGAGCTCACAGCATCCGCGCCTCACATGAAGCATGTTTGCTGCCGTTTTCATCGAAGAAGTAACTGATCACGCGGTGAGCATCCACCACTGGAGCTTGCCGTGTACGCCAGTTAGACTGCCGTTATCACCATGGAATTGGAGTCATTCATGTCAATAGGGTCCTACGCCTATGCCAGAGGCATCCGGTTATCGTTCTTGCTGGTTTTGCTCGTTGCGAGTGGTTGTGCGTCGGTGATGCAAGAGCCAACGCCAACCCTGAGTCTGGATGCCAGCAGCGGTCATGCCCGCTTCATCGGCCCGATCAGCTGGGACTCAGTTCATCGCTTTCAAGCCTTGGTCAAAGGCAAATCGGTACGCGTACTCGAGGTCGATTCCCGGGGTGGAAGTACCGAAGCCGCAATTGCTCTGGGCTACTGGATCCATCAACAACAGCTGACGTTGGAAGTCAGCAGACTCTGTCTGGGAAGCTGCGCCAATTACTGGTTCCCGGCGGCGCGCAAAAAGCTGATCCAGCCCGGAGCCATAGTCGCCTGGCAAGGCAACCTGCATTATCAACTGCTGCAACATGAGCAACCGGAACTGTTCGAACAGAAGGCCGTCACCCTGTCCAGTGATGACGTGCGGTTGCTACGCCAGCAGGTATCGCTGGAGCAGTTATTTTTCAAACAGATCGGTGTCGACGAACGCGTGTGCTGGATTGGCAAACTGCCCCCCTACAAGGCCGACGGCTATTTCGTATTGCCACCGGAGGATCTACGCCGTTTTGCCATTCGCGAGGTTCGTACCGAAATCGATTATTCGGCGCGCAGCGTGGAGCGCTGGCAGCCACAGTTTCCGGTCCAAAAAGTGGTTCTACCCTTTGGCGGAGCTTTATGAGACCAGTAACCACCCACTACGTCACAAGAGCATGAAGCTGAAAACGTATTCAAAATCTGATAGATAGACCCATGACGCAAATCAGCACGGAAGTCGTGGGCAAAAAATCAACGATTGCTATGATGGCGCTGTCTTCCCCTGTTCCTCAGGATCCGTCATGCGCTCCTACCGTCACTACTGGTTGGCTTATGCCCTCTTCATCCTGATCCCGGTGGTCATCTTGACTCTGGTCAGCGGCTACGTGGCCGACTGGCAGGTCCGCAACCGAACTCATGAGTTATCCAGCGATCTGACCAACCACGTCAACAATACTCTGGATGAAGCAGAGAGCCTGCTGTTGCTGCTGGCTGATCGGTCGCAGGGGATTTGTACCAAGGAGAGTCTGAAACTGATGCGCTCGCTGGCCTATGACTACGCCTATATTCGTGAGGCGGCGGTCATCAATAAGGGGCTGATGCGCTGTTCATCCTGGGGGATGCATTCACCCGCCATCAAGATGGATCCCATTGATTCGGTGTTTATCCCCGGCCGCTGGCGGCTGACCAATATTCATGGTTCCGAATTCGGCGATCTGAATAACTATTCGAACATTCTGGCGCTAGGCATAGAAGCCGATAAAGGCGTCAATCTACTACTCAACCAGCAAGAGTTCTTCCGCCCACTGCTGTCGGCAGGAGAAGTTCCGGTTGCGGCCTTGATCACCATCCGCGCCAATCATCAGCCCTTAGGGATGCTGCTACCCAATAAAAACCTGCTGATGTATGACGAAACCGCGATCAAGGACGGTCTGCCCGGCTCACGCTATACGATATCGACAGAGTCACGGGACGGCCTGCTGCGCATTACCACCGAAGTATCGCCCCACTACTTTCTCGCCACTTGGGGGCTATTGGCACCCATTTTCGTTGGCAGTGCCCTGTTCTTTACCGCGTTAATGTGGGGACTATGGCATTACATGAAATCTGGACGCGGATTCAGCCGTGAGATCAGCAGCGAATTGGGGCGAGCCATCCGCAATCAGGAGTTTGTCATTCATTATCTGCCCACCATGGACAACCAGAGTGGCCTCTGCATCGGCGCCGAAGCACTGATCCGCTGGAATCATCCCCGACAAGGGCTGGTGATGCCGGATATCTTTATTCCGATCGCCGAACGGACCGGCATGATAGTGCCCATGACTCAGTGGCTGATCGAACAGCTCTCCATCGAGATGGGTGAGTGGTTGAAAGCCAACCCGACCTGTTATCTATCGATCAATATCAGCGCCTCCCATTTCGAGTCCCCCTTCTTTCTGAAGCGCGCGTATCAGACCCTGCACCGCCATGGTATTCATCCCAGCCAATTGACCCTGGAGATCACGGAGCGCGAACTGATCGATAACTCCTGCAGTACAACTCGCAAAGTACTGCAGTTGGCCAACCAGTACGGTTTCAAACTGGCGATCGATGACTTTGGCACCGGCTATAACAACCTGGCCCGACTCTATGAATTCGGTTTTGAACTCATCAAGATCGACCGTAGCCTGGTGCGGATGGCGGTGGATAAAGAAGGGGGCGATCGAATTTTTGATGCCGTGCTGACCGTCGCGAACGGCTACGGTGCCCCAGTGCTGGTGGAAGGCGTTGAACTCGCCGCCGATGTGGCCTTTGTCGCTCGGCGTCATATCCACAGTCTACAGGGCTGGCATTTCTCCAAGCCGATCAATAGCATCGAGTTCAAGAAGTTCCATCTGGCCCATCAGACAGCCAACGGCAACCAACCAGCGCCCGAAACCGGCTACTGCCGACCCCGGATGGCAAGCTCCTTGGCAAACTGAGCCAGAGCGCCAGCACTGTGCTTGATTTCCGACGCGATACTGCCATAGCTACAAAAACTAGTGGCTAGGTCGCATCATCCCATGGCATCTCTGGCAAGCAGGCCAAGAAGCCGGCGTAGCGCTGCTCATTGAATGGAACCTGCTGCTCCTCCATCACCATAATTTCCGCCGCCAGTGCACAGGCGATAAACTCCAGCGCCTCCTGATGGCTGAAACCGGTCATGCGCAAACGCAGCATGGTTTCCTTGACCGCCAGAGGATTGCCATCCGCAAGCTGGTTTTCCACCGCGGCAAACAACGCCGATTCATCAAAGAACTCGTCTTGTTCTGTCATCTCATCATTCTCGTCATCACCAATAGATAAAAAAGCCCGACACCAGGAAACCTGGGTATCGGGCATTGAAGACTGTAACTATCAAGCAGGATCGACACTCTCCAGCTCGACCTTGTCGACCCGTTGCAGACCACGCGGTAACTTGGCACCGCGCCGTCCGCGCTCGCCGCGGTACAGATCCAGATCTGACGGCTTCAAGGTCAGCTTGCGTTTACCGGCATGCAGGGTCACCGGCTGTCCAGCCGGGATCACCGCCACCTGGGTCACAAACTCTTCACGGCTGGCCACCCGGCTACCCGGAATGCCAATCAGTTTGTTGCCCTTGCCCTTGGCCAGTTCAGGCAACTCTGACAGCGGGAACAGCAGCATGCGTCCCTCATTGCTGATCACTAGGCACAGGCTCTGGGCCACATCCTGGATGCGCTGGGGAGCCATCACCTCACCCCCTTCCGGCACCGTGAGTAATGCCTTGCCGTTTTTGTTCTTCGACACCAAATCACTGTAGCTGCAGATAAAACCATAACCGGCATCGGAGCAGATCAGATATCGCTCCTCATCATTCCCCAACAGGGCAAATCGGGCCTGCTCGCCCGGATTCAGACTGCAACGTCCGGTGAGCGGCTCACCCTGGGAGCGGGCTGACGGCAGAGTATGCGCCTCCAGCGCATAGGTGCGCCCCTGATTGGTGAGAAACACCGCCTGCTGATTGCTGCGACCGGTTGCGGCCGCGAGGAACTGATCACCGGCCTTGTAAGCCAGCCCGGCGACATCCACTTCATGTCCCTTGCCTGCCCGTACCCAGCCCATCTCGGAGAGGATCACAGTCACCGGCTCGCTAGGGGTCAACTCTTTTTCGGTCAGAGCCTTGGCCTCTTCCCGCTCGACCAGGGGTGAGCGGCGTTCATCACCATACTTCTCGGCATCCGCTTGCAGCTCTTTTTTCAACAAGCTGTTCATGCGACGCTCGGAACCCAGCAGTTGTTGTAATTGGTCCCGCTCTTTGGCCAGTTCATCTTGCTCGCCGCGGATCTTCATCTCCTCCAAACGAGCCAACTGCCGCAACTTGGTGTCGAGAATGTAGTCCGCCTGCTCTTCACTCAGCTCGAAGCGGGCCATCAGTACCGCTTTGGGATCTTCCTCGGTACGAATGATGTGGATCACTTCGTCCAGATTCAGATAGGCAATGAGCAAACCTTCCAACAGGTGCAAACGCCGCTCGACCTTGTCCAGTCGATGTTGCAACCGACGGCGCACGGTTTCCCGGCGGAATACAATCCACTCGGCCAGCAGGGTCTTCAGATCCTTGACCTGGGGCAGGTTGTTCAGGCCAAGAATGTTGAGGTTGACGCGGTAACTCTTCTCCAGATCGGTACTGGCAAACAGGTGTTGCATCAGTTGATCCACGTCCACACGATTCGAGCGCGGCACTATCACGATCCGGGTTGGATTCTCGTGATCGGCCTCATCCCGCAGGTCGGTGACCATGGGCAACTTTTTAGCCTGCATCTGGGCGGCGATCTGTTCGAGGATCTTGGCACCCGAAGCCTGATGCGGCAGCGCCATGATGACGATCTCGCCATCCTCGACCCGATACACGGCACGCATGCGGATGGAGCCCTTACCCGTTTCATAGATCTTGCGGATGTCGCTACGTGGCGTGATGATTTCGGCACTGGTCGGATAATCCGGGCCCTGGATATGATTCATCAGCTCACCGAGGCTGGCGGCCGGGTTATCCAGTAACGCGATACAGGCATTGGCGACTTCCCGCGCATTGTGCGGCGGAATGTCGGTGGCCATACCAACCGCAATCCCCGTCACGCCATTGAGCAGGATATGAGGTAAACGGGCTGGCAGAAACGCGGGCTCTTTCAAGGTACCGTCAAAGTTTGGTACCCACTCCACGGTGCCTTGCTCCAGCTCGGCCAACAACACCTCGGAGAATTTCGACAGCCGGGCCTCGGTGTATCGCATGGCAGCAAAGGATTTTGGATCATCTGGAGCCCCCCAGTTCCCCTGCCCATCCACCAGTGGATAGCGATAGGAGAAGGGTTGTGCCATCAACACCATGGCCTCATAACAGGCAGAATCACCATGGGGATGATATTTACCCAACACATCCCCGACGGTGCGGGCCGACTTCTTGTGTTTCGCCAGCGCCGAGAGCCCCAGCTCGCTCATGGCATAGATGATGCGTCGCTGCACCGGTTTCAAACCGTCGCTGATATGGGGTAAGGCGCGATCCATGATCACGTACATGGAATAGTTGAGGTAGGCCTGTTCGGTAAAAGTGCGTAGCGGCAGGCGCTCCACCCCTTCGAGGCTCAGTTCGGCATCACTCATGTGTGTTCTTCAATCCCGTTGACCACCCGCACTCGGGCAAGTGGCCATAATGATGACATGCAAGCCGCCTAGACTACCATCGGATGAGCAAAAACTTGAGCGCTAACGCTGGATTGCCCCATCCAAGGTCCAGACGCAATCAAGCGGTGCATGCCAAGACAAATACCCGATCCAGCTTTAGCTCAATCACATCCACATAGCGTCGGCGTACCACGCCAGAACAATAATCTTCGTTTGAATCGCTATCGGGAACTCAGCATAATTGCTAGCCGCAGCGTGTTGTCTGCAGCCAATTGAATAATCAGGGATAAATGGAATGAAATTAAAATGGAATTTGCGCACTCCCATCCTGGCTACCGCCGTGATGGCGACATGGATTTGTCCTAACGCTGCTGCGGCAGGAGTCGAGAGCTTGCATAGCCGTAACGGGCAACAGCTGGGTATAACCCTGAGCCACTACAAATATGAAGAGCCGGATTTTATGTCGCTGGAGGCGGTCAAGTTAGGTGTGGATTATAGCAGCACCCTGATGCTCGACAGCGCCTGGTTTATGCGCCTGGATGGCCGTTATGCCACCGGCGACGCCGACTACGAGAGCGCGGGCACTGGCACCGCAGATAACATCCCCGACTGGTATGCCGAGGTCCGCACCCTGTTCGGTAAAGATATTGAACTGACCAATTCGGTACTTGCCCCCTACTCCGGCTTTGGCTATCGCTACCTGTTCAACGATCTGCGTGGCGACAGTAGCACCGGATCTGTCGGCTATCGTCGTGAGAGCCAGTACTTTTATCTACCGGTAGGCGCCATTCATCGTATGGCACTGGGCGAGACGGCAAAACTGGAGACCATCCTGGAGCTGGATTATCTACTGCAGGGCAAGCAAAGCTCCCATTTTGAGGATCTGGCGGGCCACGGTAACTTTACCTATGGTCAGGAAATTAAGAACAAGCAGAATCAAGGATACGGTATCCGGATCAGTAGCCAATATCAGCAAGGCAGTTGGGGAGCTGGCCCCTATCTGATGTACTGGAATATCGAAGACTCGGATCAGGTCAATACCATCATCGCCGATGACCAATACTACTACTCGATGTCGGGAATGGAGCCTGCCAACAACACCCTGGAATTTGGCCTTAAGGGGTCCTATCTGTTCTAGACGGGCAGCATATTCCCATTCTGGCGCGTACGATCGTATTCATACGCGCCATATCAGGCTGACAGAAGCGCACTTCAGCGGATGTCAGCCACATAAAGCCATATTAAATTTACGTCATTATCACTCTTGGCTTGCACCCATCACCGATTTCCTAAACTCTAGGAGCAACACGGCCTTCGGGCCACTCGGCAGGGAGCCTTCGACGTGAATCAGGATCGGTTATCCAACAGACGACAGCGTAAGAACCTGATTCGGTGCTGCCGGGGAGGCTGGCTACCCGCAATCTGGCTCCTGACCGGCGGACCAGGGGCCTGGGCGGGAGACAGCAGTATGCAGGTGAACACGCAAACCACACCGCCTCTCGTTCATTGCTTCTTGCCGCCCTCCGATTTTCTGATTCTCTACTCCGTGCTGCTTACAGTTGCGGGTCTACTGCTGCTGTATCTGATCCGCAAGTTACGTCAAGAACGTAGCGCGCAACTCACCCTGCGCAATGAAGTTGCGGAAAATGAACGGCACTTCCGTTTTATTGCCGAGAACAGCGCCGATGTCATCTGGACCATGGAGCTGGCTACTCGACGTCTGACCTATATCAGCCCATCCGTGCTGGCACTGCGTGGCTTTACGGCGGCAGAAGTGATGCAGCAAGACTTGTCCGAGTGGATGACGGCAGAGTCTGCAGAACGAGTTCTAGCCACGCTGGAGGACGCGATTGTTCGCTGGAATGCAGGCGATCGGCGAGATACCAAACGCATCCTGGCGATTGAACAACCCCACAAAGATGGCCATCTGATCCATACCGAAGTAGTGACGACCCTGCATGCCAACGATGCCGGCGAGCTGGTTTCGGTCCTTGGCGTCACCCGCGACATCAGCGAACGCAAAGCCAGTGAAGAGATGATGCACAATCTGGCGTTCTATGATGCCCTGACCAAATTACCGAATCGTCGTCTGTTACAAGACCGGTTGCAGCAGGCGATGATCACCGCCCATCGAGAACAGCAAAAAATGGCGCTGCTGTTTATCGATCTCGACCATTTCAAACCGGTGAATGATCAATACGGTCATCATACTGGCGATTGGCTGCTGAAGATGGTGGCCCGCCGCATGCTCAACTGTGTCCGCGAATCCGATACGGTCGCCCGGCTGGGCGGGGATGAATTTGTGGTGTTACTGCCTGGCCCCATCGAAAAAGAGCAGGTGCTACCCATCGCGGAGAAAATTCATGCGCGGTTGAATCAAAGTTTCGAAATGAGCGATGGGACTCCATTGTCGATTGCTTGCTGCATCGGCATTGCGCTTTACCCAGAACATGGCAAAACCCAGAAACAGTTGCTCAAACATGGCGATCAGGCCATGTATCAAGCCAAAGAGAGTGGCCGCAATCAGATCCAGTTTTTCACCCCGGTCCTTGCCCATCCCGAGCTGGAGCAACCCGATGACCAGCGCCATCAACTGGTACGCCTGCACTGGAAGGATAGCTACGAGTGTGGCTCAGCAGCTATTGACCAAGAGCATCGCCAGCTGTTCGAACTGGCCAACGCGCTGCTCAATGCGGCGCTGGAACAACAGCATGCAACCGACAGTATTCAGGACAATCTCGCAGCCTTGCTGGCCCATACCGCCGAACATTTTCACCACGAGGAAGAGTTGATGACCGCTCTCGACTATCCGGAGCTGCAATCCCACCGCCTCGAGCATCAACGGTTGCTCGAGCAAGCGGCGGCCCTGAGTGAAGCAGCCGTATCCGAGGAGTTACCCTTGAGCAGCTTGCTGAATTTTGTGGTGCAAGACGTAATCCTGAACCACATGTTCAAATATGACCGTAAATACTACCCGTTTCTGCGCCCGGATCAGCAACCCGCCCAAAGGGACTCGCCATCGGCTACGGATGAGGCATCATGAAATGCGGCAAGCTGCCGCATCCACGCTCAAGGCAAATCAAATAACAGGATTTCAGCATCCAGATCCAGCGATGCAATCTGGATCGCCGACTCATCCCAAATCGCCAAGCCATCGCCTGCCGCCAGCAACTGACCATCAACCATAACCTCTCCGCGGACGCCCTGTAACCAAAGATGCCGTCCTTGTACCAGGGGAAATAGCTGCTCCTGCTCCCGAGGCTCAAATGCCCAGCGCCATAACCGCATATCCTGGTACACCCGTAGCGAGCCCGCTTCGGCATCTGGAGACAGAATCAACTGTCGACCCCGAGGGGCATCGAAGCGTTGCTGGGCATAGCGTGGTGTCACCTTGGCCATACCCGGCAAGATCCAGATCTGATACAGATGCAATGCCTGCTCCGGCAACGGGTTAAACTCCGAATGAGTGATGCCGGTGCCCGCACTCATGATCTGGAATTCGCCAGCGCTCACAGTCGCCACATTGCCCATACTGTCCTTATGCGCCACGGCGCCATCCAGCACATAGGTCAGGATCTCCATTTCCCGGTGGGGGTGAGTCGGGAAACCGGCACCCGCCGCGATACGATCCTCATTGATCACCCGCAGAGCCGAAAATCCCATGTACTGCGGATCGTAGTAGTCCGCAAACGAGAAGCTGTGATAGCTGTCGAGCCACCCATGGTTGGCATGGCCGCGCTCGGCGGCGGGACGAAAGTGACGCATAAAAACTCCTGCAAATCGGGGAAGGTCTCGATCATAGTGGAGTCCTGATGGATGAATAGCGCAAATATCCGGCGCTATCATTGCAAGAAATCGTAGCGATCAGCTGGCGTGACGGGATCAAGCAGCGCACCATGAGGACGACTGATCCGGATGGCCGCCAACTCCGTATCTAGGTGCTGATGCCGACCAGGAGTTTCATTGTGTCTTTGATGTTCACCTCGCACTGGGCCACCGAGTTGCCCGACACCTACACCGAATTGGCGCCTTCTCCCTTACAAGGCGCTCGTTTGCTGTACTGGAATCAAGCTCTGGCCGATGAACTCGAGTTACCCCACCGCTTATTTTTGCCGCCATTTGCCAACCGAGTCTGGAGCGGACAACATCTGTTGCCCGGCATGCGTCCACTCGCCCAGGTCTACAGTGGTCATCAGTTCGGTATCTGGGCCGGTCAGTTAGGTGACGGACGCGGAATACTGCTTGGCGAGCAGCAACTGAGCAACGGGAGGCGCGTGGAATGGCACCTCAAGGGCGCCGGGCTAACCCCCTACTCCAGAATGGGCGATGGTCGTGCCGTCTTGCGCTCCTCGGTTCGCGAATTTCTGGCCAGCGAAGCCTTGCATCATCTGGGGATCCCCACCTCGCGCGCCCTGACATTGGTCACCAGCCAAGAACCCGTGTACCGGGAGCAGGAAGAGCGAGGTGCCATGCTGCTGCGGATCAGTGACAGTCATTTGCGTTTCGGTCATTTCGAACACTTCTATCAGCGCGGCGATTTCCAGCAACTCAAAAACTTGGCGGATTTTGCCATTCGTCATCATTGGCCGGAGTTGCTGACCATTGCCGAAGAGCAACCCCGCTACCAGGCATGGTTTGGCGACATAGTCGGGCGGACCGCCCGACTCATAGCCCAATGGCAGAGCGTCGGCTTTGCCCACGGTGTCATGAATACCGACAATATGAGTCTGTTAGGTCTCACTCTGGACTATGGTCCCTATGGTTTCATGGAGGCGTTTGATCCGAGCTATATCTGCAACCATTCGGATCACCAGGGGCGCTACAGTTTCGACAATCAGCCCAGTATCGGGCTGTGGAACCTCAACCGTCTGGCGCAATCACTAACCCCTCTACTGAACACTGACATCTTGCAGCAACAGCTAGCCGAGTATGAAGGCGTACTCATGGATGAATACTCCCGCCTGATGCGCGCCAAGCTGGGTTTACAGCAGCAGGAAGCAAGGGATAACGATCTGCTGCTGGGACTCATGGAGCTCATGCAGCATCAGGGATTGGACTTCACCCGAACGTTTCGTCTGCTCAGTGAGGTGCGGCGCGAAATCGCGCCATGTCAGCTTCAGGATGAGATCCTCGATCGCCCAGCGCTGGATCACTGGCTACAGAGTTACCGGCAACGCTTACAGCGGGAAATGGCCAGTGACGCCCAGCGCCGGGCCGCGATGGATCAGGTGAATCCCAAATATATACTTCGCAACTATCTGGCCCAGATGGCGATTGCGGCGGCAGAACAGGATGATCCGGCGCCCTTGGCGCGGCTGCATCACTGCTTGCAACAGCCGTTTGCAGAACAACCCGAGTATGAAGATCTGGCTGGGCTGCCCCCGGATTGGGGACGGCATCTGGAAATATCCTGTTCCAGTTAGCCCCTCGACTCAACAGGATACGGTTTACACCCACGCGCGCTTTCGCTATTGCCGGGCTCGTTGCCGCATAAAGGTTGCCAGTTGCAGATCTTCTTCCAGAATATGCCGGACGGCCCAACCATGGAGCTTCTCCGGCAATGCCTCACCCAAGCGCAACTGGCCATGCCGATATTGCTCCATCAAGCGTTCGCCATTGAGCAGAATTTTAGTGTGTTCAGCGCGATGAGCCGCCAGTTGCGGAAATCCCTGCTCCTGCATCAAACGCTCTTCACAACGGAAGTGCTCCCGGGTCAACTCATGCAACCGCAGTAATCGCACCCAAAGCGCTTCTTCACTGGCGCCTTGGGCCAAGGACTGATCCAGCTCATTCATCAGGGTAAACAGTGATTGATGTTGATGATCGATCAGTGGATGCCCGGTCGCGAAGACTTCGCTCCATTCGATAATGCTCATAGCCGACTCCTGTGCTCTACTCTGTCATCAAGGGTAGTGTCTGGACTCAACTGTTACATAATTATTCTGCTGACAGTTTCGATGCGGTCACTGTTCTGCTGCCGATGCTTCGGCATGACCCCTGCTAAAATCCATGCTCTAATAATGGCTGGATTCACCGACCATGAGAAAACTATGGAATCACCACAACTGCTGAGCGTCGACGAACTACTGGATCACGCCTATGAGATTTTTCTGGAGCTGGCGGCCGATAACCTGAGCGCCGAGCAGATCGAATGTTTCAACGCCGAGTTCGAGGAACGTGGTGCTCTGGGTGACAGCACCCCGGAGGACGACTGGCAGGAATATGTCGATTTTGATATCGATCCGGAACGTCACGTCGAGATCTGCATCGGCCTGCTGAATGAGGACGAAGAGTTTGACCGCTTGTTCGCCCGCATGCTGCTATCCCGTCATCCCGACGAGCGTCACTGTCAGGTGCAGTGGCAACAACGATAACCTCGTCGCGTGATACTGCCGGTCAGGGCAATGGCTGTTGCCACTCTTCAGCCAGAGCCCTGGCCGCTAATAACACCCGCTCCTTGGCATCATGCCATCGTTTTCCGCTACGGTAGGCCATCATCACTTGCCAGCTAGCCGCCGGTAAATCGACCAACGGCAAGCGCACCAATCGACCGGCCAGCAGATCCCGTCGAACCACCAACTCAGGCATGATGGTGATAAAACCATGCTCCAGCGCCAGCTCACGAGCCGCACTCCCCGGCTGAATGGCGTGCAATGGCTGAACCTGAGTGCGTAAACGCCGGATCTGCTGCATCAAGCCATCACACTCTTCGCCCCAATATTGAGGCGCTATGCGTTGATCGGCGATATCCGCCAATTGCAACGAACGAGCACCAGCCAGAGGATGGGGCGCCGCCGCGACCGCGATGATCGGCGAGTGGCACATCAACTCCATCTGGATGCCGGCAATCGCCGGACACTTCAGCACAAAGCCCACATCCACGGCTCCCGTCAGCAACCACTCCATGACAATGCTGGAGTGGTCGGTCTCGCAGCGGATCTCCATCGGTGCCTCGGCCAACACCACTAGCAATGAGCCCATCACCACGGCCGACAGGGACGGCAAACTCGCCAGCGTCACCCGGGGTAATGCTGGAGCGCCCTGCAGTGCCAGACGCCCTTCATCCAGTAGATGCAGTGCCTGCCGGGCCGCAGGCAGATAATGCTCGCAGGCCGCTGTCGCCTTGGCTCCGCGTCTATGGCGGGCAAACAGCGTCACCCCCAGCGCCGCTTCCAGAGCGGCGATACGCTGACTGACTTGAGGTTGTGACCAGCCGAGCCGTGCCGCCGCTTGGCTGAAGCTGCCCGTGGTACTCACCTCCAGTAACAGACGCAGATCATCCAGGGTCACAGACATAAGTATTTCCAATAATAACTATCACTAGATCATGGCTATCAATATATCTAAAGCCAATGGAAAATAATCCCCTGCCGAAGAAGATTTCCATGGAAGAGGTACGCGGTCATAACCGGCATTCTGACAAGGATCCGCTCATTTTGGCCTTCCGCTCCTCATTTTTGACTCATCAGAACCAGGTTACCTTCGCAAACCTGGCATCGGCATTGTTTATCGAGGTGTTGCATGGCGTCCGTCTCTCATGCCCGGCGCATGGGCAAATATTTTCTGTTGCTGGATAACCTGCTGGTCATCCTCGGTTTCTTCGTGGTCATGCCGCTCATCAGCATCCGCTTCGTCGATGAGCTGGGCTGGGCCGCCAGCATCGTCGGACTGGCACTGGGATTGCGGCAACTGACCCAGCAGGGGCTGGGTCTGTTCGGCGGCTCCCTGGCCGACCGCTTCGGCGCCAAACCGCTCATCGTCATCGGTATGCTGCTGCGCGCCCTGGGCTTTGCCAGCCTGGCCTTGGCCGACAGCCCCTGGATCCTGATCGCCTCCTGCGTGCTCTCCGGTTTGGGAGGGATGTTGTTTGATCCGCCGCGCTCGGCACTGATCATCAAATTCACCACACCGCAGGAGCGGGGCCGCTTCATCTCTCTGATGATGGTGCAAGACAGCGCCGGTGCCGTGCTCGGAGCCCTGCTGGGCAGTTGGTTGCTCAGTTACAACTTCCAGTGGGTCTGCTGGACGGCGGCCGCACTCTTCTGTCTGGCTGCGCTGTGTAACGCTCTGCTGCTGCCAGCCTATCGTTTATCGCTGCGCCGCTTGCCGATGCGGGTCGGTATGCATGAAGTACTGCAGGATCGCCGCTTCGTGTGGTTTGTTCTGACGTTGAGCGGCTATTTTGTGCTCGGCGTGCAGGTAATGCTGATGCTGCCCATCCTGGCCAAGGAGATGGCGGGTAACGCTCAGGCGGTCGGCTGGATGTATATGCTCGATAGTGTCATCGCCCTGAGTTTGCTCTACCCACTAGCCCGCTGGAGCGAAAAACGCTTCTCCCTGCCCGCGCGACTCATGGCCGGTTTAAGTCTGATGACTCTCGCCTTGGTGCTGGTGCCGCTGGCGCACCATCTGTTGGCGTTATTTATTTTGATAGGGGTGTTCTATCTGGGCTGCAGCATCGCCGAACCGGCCCGTGAAACCCTGATTACTTCGCTGGCCAATCCGAATGCCCGCGGCAGCTACATGGGTCTCAGCCGTATTGGTTTGGCACTGGGTGGCATGGCCGGTTACCTGGGGGGCGGTTGGTTGTTTGACCTTGGCCGACATAGCGACTGGCCGGCCTTACCCTGGTTAATCCTGGGGCTGGTCGGTGTCCTCACCCTGTTGGCACTGGCCTGGCAATTCCGGCGCCCACGCCCCAGTAAGCTCGCCGAGCTTGACGCCTATCCGGTAACTTGAGCTACGGATAGTGAAATCTGAGGATTTCGCGCAACATCTGGCTATCCATCCCGGGAACAGCCGGAGTATGCTGCGCACCTGAACACTGGTTGTTGGTTGTCCATGCCCATGTACCATATCGTCTTTGTCGAGGATGACCCGGAATTGGGTCAATTGATTGCCGAGTTTCTTTCCCGTCACGACATGTCGGTGCATATCGAACCGCGGGGTGATCGCGCGCTGGCATGCATAGCGGCGCAACAGCCCGATCTGGTACTGCTGGATATCCTGCTACCCGGGGTTGATGGCCTGACTCTGTGTCGGGATCTGCGTCCGACCTTCGAGGGGCCGATTATCATGCTGACCGCACTGGACAGCGATATGAACCAGATCCTCGGGCTCGAGCTGGGGGCTAACGATTACATCCTGAAAACCACGCCCCCCTCGGTACTGCTGGCCCGTTTGCGCGTCCAGCTACGGCAACGGCCGACAGCACCCATCGTCGACAGTAACAGTCGACTGCTCAGTCAACGCCAGCTGAGCTTTGGCGAGTTGCGTATCGACCCCCAAAGCCGGGATGTGCGCTTAGCCAATCACTCGATTGCTTTATCGACCGCCGACTTTGATCTGCTGTGGGAGCTAGCCTGTCATGCCGGTCAGGTGGTGAGTCGGGAACATCTGTTCAAACTGCTCCGCGGCGTTGATTATGATGGTCTGGATCGCAGTATGGATGTGGCCATCTCCCGTCTGCGACGCAAGCTGGGGGATGATCCCAGCGCTCCGCATCGCATCAAGACGGTGCGTCATCGTGGCTACCTATTTGCTCCCAATGCTTGGGAGCCGTCCCCCTCATCACACTGAGTCTTCACAGCATGCGCAAACTCTTTATCCAGTTTTACCTGCTGCTCATGGTCTGCTTCTTGGTGATGGCACTCCTTATCGGCGGCGTCTATCGGCTGACCGCCGAACGAGCGATGGACAAGTCGCTGGATGATCTGATGCAAGGAGCCCTCTCCTTGCTGCGCGGTGAGTTGCGACACACGCCCCCGGAACAATGGGCCGCCAAGCTGGAGCAGATTGATTCCCCCCTCTCGTTCGATATTCGGGTGCAGCCGCTGCAGGAGGCTGAAGCCAGTGTCGAGTCCTCGGCCCGAACTGCGCTGCTGGATGGCGATATCATCATGCTCGAAGAGCAGGATCGGTTCCTGCAGCGTCTGCCGCAAAGCGATTATGTGATGGTGGTCGGCCCCATTCCCTATCTCTCCTTCCTGCGCGAACTGCGCCTATTGGATTATCTGCTGATCGCCGTTCTCGGCCTCTCGCTGGCCATTCCGGTATTCCTGTGGATGCGGCCACACTGGCGGGACCTGTTACGCCTAGAGCAAACCGCCCACCAGTTGGGTGAAGGAAATCTATCCATTCGCAGCCAACTCGCGGCGGACTCCGGGCTCCTCCGTCTCGGCACCGCCTTCGATCACATGGCTGGCAAGTTACAAACCCTGATCGCTAGTCGCAAACAGCTCACCGATGGCATAGCCCATGAATTACGAACCCCCCTGGTACGACTGCGTTATCGGCTGGAGCTGCTGGAGTCGTTACCCGACACTATTCGCGAGGGTATAACCCGAGATCTATCGAGTCTGGACGGCCTGATTGATGAAATGCTGGTCTATGCCCGTCTGGATCGCCCGGAGCCCAACTTGCAGTTGACTACACTCGCTGTCGAACCCTGGTTGCGACAGAGGCAACAGGAATGGCAACCCCTGATGGAGAACCTGCGACTCGAGTTGGATCTGCCTGCGCCCCCCAAGCACTGGCAGGGTGATGCACTCCTGCTGACCCGAGCCGTCGATAACCTGATTGGCAATGCACGGCGCTATGCCAGGCAACGGATCCGGATCCGCGTCTTGGCGGATGACCAGCTCGCCCGACTGTGTATCGAAGATGATGGTCCGGGCATAGAGCCAACTCATTATGAACAGGTTTTTGAACCCTTTATGCGTCTGGATCCCAGTCGGGATCGTCACACGGGAGGCTGCGGCTTGGGCTTGGCCATAGTCGCAGGCGTGATGCGAGCTCATGGCGGCGAGGTGGTCCTAGGGCCTAGCCCGTTAGGTGGTGCCAGCTTCACCCTCTCCTGGCCACAACACAGCTGACAAGCCGGAACCTACGCCCCTAGCGCCTCGTACATTTGGTTACAACTGGATACCCATGAACCACTGAATAGCAAGCGCCAACCACATAGCATCTCTTTCAAGGCAGCCAGCAACCATCCCTGCCCCATCACCACCCTGTGTTTCCTTGGAGATATATGCCATGAAAAAACTGCTCACTCTTGCTATCGCTACTCTGTTCGGGCTCGCCTCCACCGTCAGTATGGCCGCCACCTCCACACAATCGGCGGCCGCGCAGACGGCCCCGGCTAAAGTAGCCCCGATCCCCAAAACCACCCAGCACAAGCAGCATGCCAGCGCTAACCCGGTGACACACAAGAAACATGTTGCGGCCAAGCCTGTCGCCCAGAAGACTCAGGCTGCCAAGAAGGCTCCGAAGCACAAGCAACATGTAGCCGCTAAACCAGCAACTCAGAAGACTCAAGCGGCCAAGGAGGCTCCGAAGCACAAGAAGCATGTCGCCGCTAAACCAGCCGCACAGAAGACTCAAACGGCCAAGAAGGCTCCGAAGCACAAGAAACATGTAGCCGCCAAGCCAGCCGCCAAAGCAAAGGCTGCTTAAGTCAGTCGCAACACCCTAGCCTTGCGGTCGGAGCAAGTCTCCCCCGCAAGGTTTTACTATTTGGCCTCCTATTTATTGGCATCGAGTACATGGAGATTCCGCATGTCTGACCGATCCAGGATCCTGCGGTGGTTGACGCTAACAGCCTTAGTCTCATTCCCGACATTCGGAGCATCGGCACAAGACGCCGAGAAGAATACGCTGCTGTTTGGCCATGATGATCGTCAAGCGGTCGCCACCGACGCCTCCCCCTGGAGCGCCGTCGCCCAGATTGAAACCGCCGAACAGAACCTCTGCAGCGGCCTCCTTATCGCACCGCAATGGGTGCTGAGTGCAGGTCACTGCTTTATCTCCGCCAACCGCCACCAACAAGCGGCGCTGAGTGTGCGCCTGGCGGGAGACCCCCACCAGAGCCAGCAACCTGATCGTCTGCTGCTACCGCAAGAGCTGGCGAAGGGACTGACCGCCGATGGTGATGGTTTCATCATTAGTCCTGAAGCCAGTCGCTATGATTTTGCTCTGCTGCATCTTCCCGCGCCTGTGCACGCCATTACGCCGATCCCCTTATGGTCCGGGGATCGGCACAGTCTGCAGATCGCACTCAACCAGCAGGGAAATCAGGTGAGTCAGGGGGGTTACCCACAAGACAGTCTGGATACCCTGTTGGTGCATTCTCGTTGCCGGATCCGCAAGTTCAATGCGCAGGGGATACTGGAACATCGCTGTGACACCCTGCCCGGCGATAGTGGCTCGCCGCTGTTATTGCCAACCCATCAAGGCTGGCGCGTCATCGGCATTCAGAGTTCAGCGCCCAATGCCAGCGACCGCTGGCGAGCCGATAACCTGGCGTTGGCGATACCAACCATCAAGTCGCAACTGGATCGCTGGATGGCGTCATAAATGGCACAAAAAACGAAAGACTATTGTTGGTGGTAGAGGCCCAACTGTTGCCATACTAGGGACAGACCGATACGCCAAGGGAGTGTGCACATGCCTGTTATCCTTGAATGGAGTAACCAATTAGCGACAGAACACCCGCTCATCGATGAACAGCATCAAGTCATGATCGCCATGATCAACCAGTTGCACACCTGTATTACGGAGCCCATGCAGCGGCCGGAGTTTTCCGCCCGACTGGAGCTGTTGTGTAATTACGCCATGGAGCACTTCGCCACCGAAGAGCAGTTGATGCAGCAGCAAAACTATCCGCATCTGGCGCGCCACCAAGCCCAACATGTACGGCTGACCCAACAGGCCTACGTCCTGAATCAGCGCTTTCTCGGCGGAGACCTGCCGCTGGACAGCACGGTGAGCGAATCACTGCGCGAATGGTTTATGGATCATATTCAGGGAGAGGATCGTGAACTGGGGTTGTTTTTATTGCAGCAACGGACGCCACCCGATTAAGTGCCCATAGAAAAGGCCCGCGCAATGCGGGCCTTCATGGTCAGAGATGGCGCTATTCAGCGTCAGTGGTTGGTGTTGCCATCATCTTGATGCTTTTATGCATCCCGGCTCGTAACTCCTCCTGACTCAACTGGCCGTTTTTATCGGTATCCAGCGTTTTGAAATCCGGCGTAGCCGCATTCATTCGAGCTTGACGCTCCTGACGCAGTTTCAGCAACTGCTGGTATTCGCTCTCGCTCAGGGTGCCATTCTTGTCGGCATCCGCCTGACTTAACATCCCATGCCGTGGCTCTCCGCCACATTGACCACCTCGGCCACCATGGCGTCCTCCGCGATGGGCTTGCATGCCAGCTCGCATCTCATCCTGGCTCACCAGGCCGTCACCATCCTTGTCGAGAGTGGCAAAATCTGGACGCGCCGCCTGGCGTTTGGCCATCTCGGCATCGTGTAATGTCTGTAACTCGGCAAATTCACTGCTAGTGAGTTTGCCATCGCCATCTTTGTCGGCTTGGGCAAACAGGGCCTTGGGGTGCACGGAGCTCTGAGCGGTCGCGGTATCTTCGGCAGCATAAGCCCAGGTCGCCAACGTCAGCAAAGAAGAGAGGATCAGTGTTTTGGTCATCAGTGTGTTCATGGTAGGCAACTCCTTAGTGGGTACGCCTGAAAGCATATCCGTCAGGTGTCGCATAACTTTGTCGATAACCGGGTGATTTGTGACAAATCGTGACCGCAGGACTCAGGGCTGTAAGTTGATATGCCGCAACAACAACTCAGCCAGCAGAGAGTAATCGTCATCGAAATGATGCCCACCCGGCACACTGATACCAGTGACGTTTGCTTGGTGCAATCGAGGACAAAGTTGGTCCTCGGCAGTGTCATCCTGACCATAGAGACAGATCATGGGAACATCTCGGATCTTCAGCACCTCGGGTTCCGTCAGATAACTACCCTTGCTATTGCTGCTCACCATTTCACTGACATGCACTTCGAAATCGGAAGAAGTCGAGGGAGAAAGCATGGCCGCTCCCACTAACTGCTGACGGTAGCGAGCAGGCAACCCATTGATGACAAAAGGGACGATTTCAGCACCAAAAGAGTAACCCACCAGCACCCACTGCCGTCGATGCCAACGCGGTAGATAAACATCGAGGATACGTTCGACGTCAGTAGTGACCTGTTGTGGTGTCTTGCGTTTCCAGTAATAAGAGAGCGAACTCCAACCGACGACCGGTACCCCCTGACTCTGCAACAAGGCTCCCACTGACTTGTCCAATTTGACCCAGCCGCCATCACCGCTCAGGAATAGGACCAGAGGTGCTTGGTTACCAGCCACCGCCAAGGGGGTCAGTCCGAGCTGCTCCTCCATGGTTCCAGCCTGCAGGGGTAACGCCAGCCAGCAACAGCATAATCCAATCAGGAATCGCATCTTGCCACCTATTTATGCAGAACACCCAAAGAGCCTCGGCTGATAAGACTGACGAGGTTGGTGAGAACGCGAGGGACCGCCATTCCTCCCGGACAGAGCAAGTAACGAGGCTGCCAGTCCGGATTGAACTTCTCTTTATAGCGGCGCAATCCCTGAAAGTTATAGAAACGATTGCCCCGCACATACAACACCTTACCCAACTTGCCCCAAAACGGCGCTAGTGGATGGTTAGCAAAGCCGGACATCGGCGCCATTCCCAGATTGAATTGCTGGTATCCCTGCGCCTGCCCCCAGGACAGGAGTTCGGTAAACAGAAAATCCATCACTCCGCCAGAAGTCAGTGCCGGGTGATAACGCATCAGATCGACCGACAGCTCATGCAAGCTCTGGCTGGTCCATAGGTTAGCAAACCCAACCAGCGTCTGCTCATGACGGACAAGCGCCAACGGACCACAACCGAGGTATCGAGCATCAAAATTACCCACCGAAAATCCTTTTTCGCGGCCTTGTTTGCCCTCCAACCAGGCATCGGAGATGACTCGCAGCTGAGGTAGCCAACTGGTAACCTCCTCGGCGGGGATCACCTCGAAGGAGAGGCCATCGCGCTGTGCCTTGGCATGGCTCTGCCGCAAACTTCGCCATTTGCTGCCACTCAGATTGAATTGCCGCAAATCAACGATGGCCTCCTCCCCCAACTTGAACGGTGTCAATCCCAACTCGAGATAATCCGGCAAGTGCTTGGGTGGTACCTGATAGAAGACCGGGTTGCCATCGTGATAGTCGCACAGCTCACGGAACTGCCATAACAGCTCGTCAAAACAGGACTCCTTACCGATGGGATCACCCATTACCACCCAGCTTGCCCCTTCGATGGCATACATCAGGAATGCTTCACCCGAGGGGTGAAATAATAACGACTTGTCACGTAATTGGGCCAGATGTCCATGGGTGCTGGGAGCCTGGACTACCAGATCTTGCGCCTTGCGGAGCTCATCATCAGACGGCATGCCGGCCGAGATACGCATCGGGCGCAACAGATAAGCAAACCCCGAGGCCGCCACAATCCCCACCACGCTGCCCAGAGCCCGTAATCCGCGCGAAGCCATGGCCTCGGGCGAAAACAGCCACCAGAGCTCATGGCTGTAATCCACATGACGATAGGAGAAGAGCAATAGCCAGAAGGCCCCGAGCAGAACGGCACCAAAGGCTAACGACCATCCGAGAGTAAATGGCGCATGGATCAGTGAGCCGCGACGATAAAATAACGATTGGCAGGGGCACATCGCCACAAACAAGGTTCCCAGCAGCAACGCCTCTTCCCAATCCAGCCCCTTGAGCAGAGAAAACAGGATCCCCGCCAGCAACAACGACTGAGTGATGCGGAAGGCGGAGTCGTAGCGGCGATAAAGGCTGCGCGCCAGCAGCAACAGCAGTACACCACTGATGCTGCCCATCAGATGGGACATCTCCAGCAGCGACAAAGGCAATACCTGCAATAACCAGGTCAGGCGGCTATCAATGCCCGGAGTCACCCCGGAGAACAACAACAGAGTCCCGGCCGCAAAGGCTCCTAGGCTAATCAGGGCAGGCAATAATTGACGGGCACTGTGCAACAGTTGCTGCAGCTGACCCAAACGCTGACGGTGTTGCAACAATTCCAGGCTGGTGAACAGCACCAGAGCCATGAAGAAGGGCAGCACATAGTAGAGAAGACGATAAAAAATCAGGGCACCAAGCACCTGAGCCGCAGGCAGCAAAGGAGCCAGCAACAGCGTCACCACCGACTCGAAGACGCCGATCCCGCCAGGAACATGAGCCAGAACGCCCAATAGATTCGCCACCACAAAGATACTGAGCACATGCCAATAACTCAGCCCATCAACCGCAGGGAGCAGGACATAGCACACCGCAGCGGCCGCCATCCAGTCGCCAATCGCAACCAACATCTGGGCGGCGCTTTCTCGCCAACGTGGCAACGGCAAGACATAACCACGAAACCTCAGCGGTTCAGAACGCAGCAACGGCAAAATCAGATAAGCCCCTGCCAACCCCACCGCCGACAGGCCCAAACCATGCAACAGTGGATACAACCAGCCAGGCAGTTGCACTGCCGCGGGCAAAGTCGCCATCCCCAAACTCAGCGCCAGCCCCCCCACCAGAAACAGACCGAGGAAAAAGGTCACCGAGCAGTAAAATACCACTTGGGCAATTTGCCCGGTCGTAAGTCCCAGAGCCGAATAGAAGCGATAACGAATGGACGTTCCGGTCAACAGGGCGAAGCCGAGGGTATTTGAAAAGGTGTAAGCAATGAAGGATGTCAAAGCTACCTTAGGATAGGGGACCTGGCCCCCCACCTGTCGCACCGCTAGGGTATCGTACAGGGTCAGCAACAAGTAGCTCACTACGGTAAACAACAATGCCAGGACGATACGACTCCATGGTAATTGTCGAATTTCAGCACTGACATCACGCCAGTGATATTCATCACCGATGTGATAAAGCAGACTCAAAGCCAGAGTGAGAATCAGCAGACTAAACGCCGTTCCCACCCAGAAACGCCAAGGCTTCCTCACCCATGAAACTCCTGCCATGATGGCACCAGATATCGAACGATATGCATAATGGAATCGAGCAAGGAGGCTCAATCAGATCCATTGCTGTCAGGTTAGGGATGGATCTCGATTGGAGTGCCTGGGTCTACCAGCTCCCACAGCTCGGCCATATCCTGATTCAACAGGGCAATACAGCCGTTGGTCCAGTTGGAGTTCTGCACGGCGGCCTGCTCTTCGGTAGCATAGTTCGGCTGACCATGGATCATCACCATATTACCAGGCTCGACCCCCAGCGCCTTGGCGCGCTGCAAATCAGTCAGATTGGGATAGGAGATATGAATCGCCTTGTAAAAGCCCGATTCGTCCTTCTTGTAATCCAGCAAATAGCGGCCTTCCGGCGTCCGCTTATCACCACGACGGATCTTGGGCCCCTTGGGATTGGAACCCAACGCGATCCAGTAACGCTTGATCGGCTTGCCACCTTTCATCAGGGTCAGGCTGTATTGGGACTTCTTGACCACCACCAAATCAGCCTTCATATCCGCCTTGGACAAGGAGGCTGACGCATCACCGGACGAGAGCAAAAGCCCCAGAATCACCGGCACGTAACACAACACTTTCATTCGTTCCCTCGGATACTCACCAGTTCCTGATAGTGACGCCAATGGGCTCACCATCAGTATTTATTATTGTCGACCGTTTCGGCTGCCATCTTATGGATTTCTCTGCGGCATACAACAGGAGCATTCGTGATCGACGGCTATTTTTTATCAGCAGACTCGCGATGCACCACTTCATGCTGACGCGCCAATTGATAGGCCTCGTCAGCATGCAAAAACAGCAGGCCCACCAGCTCAGGATCCAACTTGCCACGAGCCACCAGCTGCGTCATGACTTCGATGGCCTGCGGAAGTGGCATTGGCTGACGATAGGGACGATTTTGTACCAGGGCTTGAAACACATCAGCCACTGCAATCAAGCGTGCCGTTCTCGGCACTTCGGCACCGCTCAACCCCCGGGGATAACCCTGACCATCCAGGGTTTCATGATGCATGGCGGCAATGCGGGCTATCTCTTCAAATCCACTGATCCGCTTCAATAGCTGCCAGGTGTCGAAACAGTGACGGTGCATCAACAGCCGCTCCTGAGCATCAAAAGGGCCCGGTTTTTCCAACACCGCATCTTCGACCCTGAGTTTGCCCAGATCGTGAAGCAAAGCCGCCAGGACGACCGCTTCCCGCTCGGATGGCGGCAGGTGCAGGGTATCAGCCAGGAGAGCAGCGACCGCCTTGACACCGAGGGAGTGACGATAGGTAAATTCACTCTTGCTATCGACAATATTGGCAAACATGAAGGCCAGCTCCAGCAAGGACTCATACTCCACGGCCATGGATTCGCCGTAATGCGCCCACGAGCTGAAATAGTCATCCAGTGCTTCCTCATCCTGCTGCATCCAGAAGGCTTCGTTACCCGAGGTGCGGATAAACAGCTGGCAAAGTGCGGGGTCAAATTCGATCTCGCTATGTCGGCTGATCAGCGCGCCCCAGTGACTGGCTCCGACCAAGCCCCCTCCGGCGCTCTGGTGTTGCGCACGCAGGGCATCCACCCGATCCACCAAATAAATCAGATTGGCGTGCCGACGCGTCAGTTCCGGCAACGCCATGTCACGGAGTTGCTGCCAATGCATGTGGTGATAACGGACTTCTTCGGCATAGGGCTGGAGCAAGCGGGTAGCGGCTAGCAGCTCAGCCCCCCGCTTGGCATGCTCAAGGCTGCCCTCCCAATCCCACTCTTCGACCAGATGCTGATGCACATGGCTACTGGAAACTCCGCAGTCGTGTAACAATCCCAACACCAGCAGATGTTCTATCTCGTGTTGCGGCCAACCCGCACAACGTGCACATTCCGCCGCCATAAAAGCCACCCGCTTGCCATGGCTGATGTCTTCAATGCCGACATAATCCAGCGCCGAACTCAATGCCAGGATCACCTCCCGCAGACACAGGTTATAGCTGCCCATCACCACTCCTTCTGTTTTTGTGCAGCAAGCAGAAGGGCGCTACGGCCCATGGTTCCCGCCGCAAGGCCCATAGCGTTGAGTATAGTCAGCGGCAGAGGATCGGCTGGCAGCAATCGGTTGCGTGCAGCGGGAATTGATGCAAGATTCCATGAGAGACATCCATCACAAGGAATCTAGATGCTACAGAATTTTCATTGGCACTCCGGAGACATCATTCCCCACCGTCCGGGCAAGGTGGTATGCGTGGGACGAAATTATGTGGCGCATGCCGCTGAACTGGGTAACGAGGTGCCAGAGGAGCCATTACTCTTCATCAAACCCGCGACTGCGCTGACAGCACTGGAGACGGGTTTTGCCATTCCAGTGGATCGGGGAGAGGTCCACCACGAAACCGAATTGGCGTTATTGGTAGGACAACCGCTGACTCGAGCCAACACCGAACAGGCGACGGCAGCCATTATTGGGATTGGCATCGCCCTGGACCTGACCCTGCGTGACCTGCAGAATCAGCTCAAAGCACTACGCCAGCCCTGGGAAAAAGCCAAAGCCTTCGACGATAGCTGTCCGGTCTCACGCTGGGTACCGATCACTGCATTCCCCTCTTGGGGTGACATCGATTTTTCCCTGCAGGTCAATGGCGAGCCACGTCAATCTGGGCATAGCAGCTTGATGATCTGGTCGATGCTGGAGCTGACAGCCGCGATCAGTCAGCACTTCACCTTGCTGCCAGGTGACCTGATCCTGACCGGAACACCAGCGGGTGTCGGCCCACTGCACCCAGGTGATCAACTGACGCTGGAATTGGCGCAGCAGTTGCGCATCCATTGTCAGGTCAGCCGATAAAAACCAGAAAAGCCTGCCACCGCGTCCATAAAACCACCCATTTGCCGACTATGCTCAATAGCAGACCTTGCTGTTGCCAGTTCTTGTCGTAAGGGGGTGCAGGTCATGACTCGATGGTTGCTGCTGGTGTGGATCCTGCTATTCAGTCATGTCCCCCAACTGCTAGCGTTCGACAGCATCACCGTCAGTGGCGGCCGGGGGAATGCCAGTGCGAGATCCGCACGGCTGGCTCTGGTGCAAGACCTGGATCCACTAGGCTTCAATCAGTTCTTTTCCAATCTCGGTCTACAACTGGAGTACAGCGCCAGTCGGTTGCGCTCGCTGGGAGAACATCATGATGCCTTTGGCATATTGCCGGTCGTACGCTGGAGCTGGCATCCACAACGAAGTTGGCACTGGTTTGTCGATTTCGGGATCGGCGCCAGCTACCACGAGAAGACGCAAGTTGCCGATCATCAACTCGGTAGCCATCTGCTGTTCGAGGACCGCGTCGGATTGGGCGTCCGCCATGAGCGCTGGATCCTGGCTCTAAGGGGCTACCACTATTCCAATGGCGGGCTGCAGACGCCGAATGATGGCCTGAATCTGTTGACTCTGGAATTAAACTGGGAATTACCCTGAGTCACCCGATCGACTGTTTTTATTGGAGGACGATCATGCACCCGTTGGACGATTCAACCCTGCAAACCTGTTTGCTGCATCTACCCGATTGGGAGCCGCAGGATGGCGTATTGAGCCGCCAGTTCCAGTTCGCCAATTTTATCGAGGCGTTTGGCTTCATGACCCGGGTCGCTCTGGTCGCCGAGCACATGCAGCATTATCCCGACTGGCAGCACCATGAGCGTCAACTGACCATTCGCCTGACAACACCTCAACAGGCCGCCATTACCGAGCTGGATGTGGATCTGGCCCGCGCCATTGATAAGCTCTGGGCCTCGACACACGCCCATTGAGGCGGCGACGCGATCCCGGATCCTGCGTTTGACACTGCCCATTGTTTCTCCCTTATGCCACAATCGCCGTCCGATATTGGCTCAGGAAGCGAGTGGGATGCAAAACAGGAAAATCGAGGTTTCAGCCGAAGTCGTCGCCGAATCATTGCGCCTGGCCCGAGCGAATCAAGTCCCGGGTCAGAGCAAAGAACAGACCCAGTTGATCGCACAAGGTATTCAAAAAGGGATTGCCGAGTACAAACGCGCCCAGAAAGCCCGCCAACGACTTGCCGAGAAAGCGAAAAAGCAACTACGTCGCCAAACGAACACTCTGGTGACCGATGCGACCAACGACGAACCCACAGAACCACTCGTTGCCATTCCCAAATCATCGCGATCGCTGATCACCTGGCTACCATGGGCGTTGCTGGTATTGACCTGGAGTGGGATCGCCGTGAACTGGCTCAGATAGAACCGAAGATTGGAACAGGCAGGAGCAGCAGCCTGGCCGAAGGCATAAGACTGTCAGGTTCAACAGCAGAAGGAACGCCGAAGATCACCTAGATCTTGACCGTGTTGGCTCGCTTTTCAGGCGACATTTCAGAACCTGCCGACTCACGCTGCAAGCTCTTTGCTTTAGTCCACAAACGGACTAAGCCCCGTAGACTCTCGTCAGCGGGGCTTTTTTTCATTCCAACTGCAGTGGATCAGGCCTCGACGAGAAAGGATTCCGCTTCGACGCGAGCCTGGGCCAGACCCTGTTCCCGGGCCGCATCACCCATCCCCAGACCTTGGGCATAGGCAATATGAATGTCGGTCAAGCCGAGGAAATTCAGTACGGTACGGATATGAGCCAGCGCCAGATCGGTCGCGGCGTCACGATGCACGCCACCCGTGGTCAAGACCAGCAGCACCGGTTTGTTGGTCAGCAAACCCACCGGACCTTGCTCGGTGTATTTGAAGGTCACACCCGCACGGCAGATGTAGTCGAACCAGGTTTTGAGCTGGGTCGGCACCCCAAAGTTATACATGGGCACCCCGATGATCAGGCGATCGGCCTGTTCAATCTCGGCAATCAGTTGCTCGGAAAGAGCCACTGCTTGCTGCTGACGCTCGTTACGACCTTCAGCATTGGCAAAACCGCCAAGGATCTCGCCATCAAGCTGAGCCAGTGGCGCGGCCCCCAGATCCCGGACAACCACCTGTTGGGCCGGATCTTGCTTGCTACCTTGAGCTAACAGCTCATCGATCAGCAGTCCTGAGCTGGAATAATCACCCAGAATGCTGGATTTGATTGCCAATACCTGTGCCATGTTCACCTCGAGTGGATTGTTATCCGAAATGTCGCTTCGTGGAGTCACTGTACCCAGTAGGCAATCGAACATAAAGCGCAATAAAACGCTTTGTTTATTCTAAAAAATAGAAAGGTTTGCGGCAGGCATCTGAGCGCAGCAAACGCAACAAGATGACGACGTCGCTGCAGGGAAGCCGACAAGCGAAGAGGATAATTGATGCAACAGCCACAAGACCGCAGTCGGGGAGCCTTGCTCGGACTCGCCATTGGTGACGCTATTGGCACCACACTGGAGTTCCGCCCACCGGGCTCATTTGCCCCCCTCACCGATATGGTGGGCGGCGGCCATTTTTGTCTGAAAAAAGGTTACTGGACGGACGATACCTCGATGGCACTCTGTCTTGGGCACAGCCTGGTGGCTTGCCAGCGTTTCGATGCCACCGATCAGATGCAACGTTACTGCGACTGGCTGGATAACGGCTACATGAGCAGCATAGGGACCTGTTTCGACGTCGGAGTCACGGTCTCATCCGCGTTGCGTCGCTTTCAGAAAACCGGCAACCCCTATGCAGGTGCCAAATCACGCTGGAGTTCCGGCAATGGATCCATCATGCGACTGGCGCCGATCGCCATTGCGTGCGCACATGATGTGGCGGCCGCACAACGCCTGGCTGCGGCCAGCTCTCGCACCACCCACGCCGCCCCCTTGTGCCTGGATAGCTGCGGACTGTTGGCTACGGTACTGATCCAGCTACTGCGCGGCTACGGAAAATCCGGCTTGCAGGCCAGCGACTATACTGCCAGCAGTCACGAAGTCGAGCAGTTGCAACGCGGTCACTGGCAACAGAAGAGTTATCAGCAGCTCAAGGGAACCGGCTACGTCATCGACAGCCTGGAAGCGGCACTCTGGTGTTTCTATCACACCGACAACTATGCCGACTGCGTACTGGCCGCCGCCAATCTGGGCAACGATGCCGACACCACAGCCGCCGTCGCGGGTCAGCTTGCCGGTGCCTGCTATGGGTACGCGGCAATCCGTCCCGCGTGGCGCGAAGCGCTGCATCGGGAGGCCGAGATCTGCCAACTGGCCGACCAGTTATTTGCCCTGGATCAGCAACAGAGTCTGAGCCTGAACGCTCCGCATCCCGAGTTCACGCCATGACCCGGGATCTGGCTCAGACAAGCGAATGGAACAGCCAGAGTCCGCCGTTTAGTCGGATCTGTCTACCCATCAACCGCTGCAACCTGCCCGCGGTCGTGCTGGCCAGCCTGACGTTTCAGCGTCATCCCGTGCCATTGGAGCTGGATGGCATTCAGCCCCATTACCAGGACTTGTTCGAACAACTGTCCGCGCTGACCGATAGCCGAAGTCGCTGCCAACACTTTGCGGACTATATGGCGGTGCACTTTCGCCTGCCAGGGCATCCATTAGAGCCCTGGCCGGAAGCCGAACCCATACCACGCCCCCAAGCCAACTACCGCCGTTTGCTACTGGGTTGGTTATTTGACTCCGATTCTGACGCCGGCGCCGCCTGGCGGCTCTGGGTCGAGTCGCGCTTCGGCCTCTGCACCCGCTATCACAAGGAGCCCATCCTCGATCAGGACGCAGGCCCCTACTACCGCTTCATGCAAGCCTGTGTCCGAGCCACCTATAACACCAACGATCTGGCCGGGCAGTTCGATCTGCTCTACAGCTTCTGCCAATTCGAGTTGCGCCATCGCTATCCTGACACACTGCATCTGGAGCTATTCCGGGGCGGCGATGAATGGCCAGCCCCTGGGCCAGACGGTGAGCCGGTGGTGCTGTACAACAACCTGAGCTCTTTCACTCGCGAGGTCGACGAGGCTTATCGCTTCGGGCCGCGAGTCCATGCTGTCCAGGTGCCGCTGAGCAAGATCATCTGTTTTGAGTCGTTGCTACCCGGCGCACTGGATGGGGAAAATGAGTTCATGGTTCTCGGTGGTTATTATCGCGTTACCCGAGTGCGCTGAAGGACGGAGCAAGCGGCAGAGCGGTCTCAATGGTCGGCAAATGTCCGGCAATCCACCCAGCGCACCGGGCTGGTCTGCAGCGCCAGAAATAGCTCCGGTAAGGCTGCCGCCGCCTTGGGGCCATTGTCGTGCCAACGAATGATCCCCTTGCGCCACAACAACATCAGAGTGGTCACCCGATCCGCGACTTGCTGGGTACTCAACCCCGGGCTCATATCCTGGCTGTCGATATTCCATAGCACGATCCGTTCGAAAACCTGGCCGCTCATCTCGGCAGTGCGCTGCCCCTGGGGAGGGCGAAACCAGGAGAGTTGGGTCACTTCGGGAATGGCATGCAGCAAACGCCGCGACTGACGCAAGGAATCACGCCAGTTTTCGAGCTCCGGATAAAGCTCCTCGCTCATCCCGTTCGAGGCGACACAGTTCTCGCCGAGCTCCTGGGCTAACGCTTCCGGGGAGGAAGATAACCGCTGTGCCAGTGGCTCCCCCTGCAAGAAAAACACCGCATTCTGTCCGGCCTTGCTCAACACCCGGGTGGTCCGCCAAGTACTGCCCCCCGCCATCGTCGGCCCGGCATCAAAGCTGAGCAAGAATTCACCATCCATCAATTCATAACCCGTGAACTCATCGCTCGTCAGGGTGGCGATTTCACTGCTGGGATGGGGAAACTGCGCCGCCAGGGTTAGTTGCTCCTGCAAATAGCGGGCATGAAACAGCCGGGACTCGGCTAACCAATGTTGCAGCCGGGCGGGCACGGCAGGAGGCGAGAGCACCAATTGCCGCAGCTCGGCCACGGTTTTCAGCTGTGGGCAGCCACGACACTCACGGCTGGCGGCCTGAAACGCGGCCAGCAATCGCAACCAGCTCTGGGCACGATAATGGTCAATTGCCAGCATATCGACCTGCGGCAGCCCGAGACGCTGTGGCCACTCGTCGGGAGTCACCAACTCGCTGCCCATCAGCTCGCTGGCGAAATTGAGGATTTCCAGACGCGAGGCAGCATTGAACCCGGGATGGCTGGCCAGTGAATCGGGCCACAGGGTGCGATCAAGCGTGGCGATCGGCTCGGCGCCGACCGTAACGAGCAAACTCCCCAGCAACAACAAAATCCGAACCATCATGGTGCTGCCCATCCCTGAATCACCACTGCCTGGCACCGCAGCCCCATAGTGTGGTGCAAGCGGCCGTTGCCGAGCATAGTACATGGCGCCGATGCAGGGCGCCATGGTGCTACCGTTGCGGCTCAAGAACCCATGGCAACCAGAACCTATACTCAAGGTATCGGCGAGAATGAACGGGAGGGCATCATGAGTGATAACTGGCTCATGCCCAAAGGCAGCGATCTGATTGCAGCAGTGCGCTGGCTCAGCGAACAACAACGCCATGATCGTCAGGCCATCGAAGAGGCGAGCCTGCGGTTTGATCTCTCGCCATTGGATGAGGAATTTTTACTGCAGCACTGCCGCGCCCATAACGCAGGCCTGCCATCATCAGTCGTCGAGAAGTAAACCGCTCAGGAGGGTATGAGTACCGTCCGCAGATACAAGGGCTCGGGGCACGGGATCTGCTGGCACTCCAAAAACGCCATAGCCCCCGCCACATCACTAAAGTAGTGGCGCCTCACCGGGCTTGAGTCCTCCCACCCCAGCTCAATGAAGGCTTTTTTCAGGCGCATACCGGCAGTGACATAGACACAATCCCGCACTGCGGTTTCACTCGCCAGCCAGCGATGAAACAATTGAAACTCCGGTGGCGCATCATGGGTCGAATATTCCCAGCGCTCCATCAAGGCCAACAGCACCCGGTACTGCTGAGGAGCGGCACTCAGCAGTGCCATGATCTCATCGACCTGCTGAATGGCCCCTTCCTTGTTAATCGATCCTGTGATGTCGACCAACAGCACCGGGGGACAAGCCCAACATTGCCAGGCGCCATGACTCTCGACCATCTTGCCTCCCTGCCTCTTGCCACCATTCAAATGACCGACGCCGAATGCGCGATACCTGGTTCAGATAACGGCGTCAATCCGCACCGCTTGACGAACAAATGCAAAAACTGTGCGCGCAGCCGCATATGACAAAGCCTGTCAGCTTCCACACAATCGCAGCGGAATTGTGCGTTTCTTTCCTGCCCCTGATGCCTGATTGCCGCAGGGAAACGGTAATCGAGAATGGCGCACATCTTGCTGCCCGTTCTTCATACCCTCATTTCATCACGCGTTATGAGTCTTGCGCCACGACTCTCTGCACCAATGGAGGAAATCTGCATGGGAAACTGTAGCTGTAAATCTGCGCCACCCGATCGGTATGTCAGCTTCAAGGAAATTGATTGTGATGGCAATGCCCGGGCCGTGATGGCGATGATCCGCAAGCACATCGATGATCCGGCCCGCAGCAATGCCTTTTGGGAATATTTCAAAACCAAGGCTGCAGGCGGCTCAGGGCCCCGCCCCGATGAATTGTTTCTGATCCACAGCAATCTGAACCAGATCCGTGAGCTATTTGAAACCTGGGAAGACACAGAAGCGCTGGCTGCACTCGACCTGCTGGAGGTCGAGTGTTGCTAAACATCAGGTTCCGCTAACCCCGTGATCCTAGCCCCAACGTGGCCAGCAGCAAGGACGCCAGATGATAGGGCTGGCGTCCAGTTAACCGGCTAATCTGTTGTCGGCAAGCCATACCGGTGCACAGGATCTGCGCCTCCGGCTCGGCGGCTAGAGCGGGCAGCAACGCCAGCTCGGCCATGGCCACTGAATCAGCCAGATGCTCACGCTCCAGGCCGAAGGTACCCGCCATGCCACAGCAGGAAGCCTCGATAAAGGAAAAATCCAGCGCCGGGATCAGGCGCAGTACCCGCCGCAGCGACTTCATGGCCCCGCTGGCTTTCTGATGACAATGACCATGCACCAAAACACGTATCGGCATATTCCGGGGCTGATAGTGAACGCGCCCGGCCTGCAGTTCATGGGCCAGAAACTCCTCCAGTAACACCGCCTGCTGCTGTGCCAGATCGGCCACCGGCCCTAACGATAACTGGCGGTACTCATCCCGTAGCATCAATAGCGCCGAGGGCTCCAAGCCAATGACCGGCAGGCCGCGACGCAGACTGGGCTCCAGCATTGCCAGTAATTCCTGCGCCTGGGCTCGTGCCGCCTCGACATAACCTTGAGATAACAACATACGGCCACTATCCAGCATGGCGCCAGAACCTGAACCGGGATGGATCACTCGCACCCGATAACCCAAAGCCCGCAATAGCAGCAAGGCATCATGAGCCTGCTCCGGAGCAAATTGACTGCTGAGACTGTCAACCCAGAGGACTACCTCCCGTAGCGCCGGCTGTCCGATCAACGGATCAAACCAGCGCTCGAGCGGCGCAAACGGTGTATCGCTGGGCACCGGCAGCGGGAACGCGGCGGAGATGCCCAGCCATAGCTCCATCTGCCGCGCCAGCCAGGGTGAGCGATTTCGCCAACTCAGAGCGGTTGAGAGCCAAGGCGCATGATGCAGCAATTGCGGGAAGTGGCCGAACAGCCAGGCCCGGGGTGAAAAACGGCGCCGCCGACGCTGCTGGGCCAGATATTCCAACTTGATGGCGGCCATATCCAGGTTGTTCTCGCATTCCCGCTGACATCCCTTGCAGGAGACACAACTATCCAGTAGTCGAGCGACCTCCGGATCATCCAGCCAATACTCGGGATCGGGATGATTCAGCGCCTGCTTGAGCTGGACCACCCGACCACCGGGGGACATGGCAGGATCACGATGCAGGTGATAACTCGGACACATGACTCCATGTCCCGGCTGCTGGCACAGGCCACTGCGAATACAGACCGCGACCGCCTTGGCAAAATCTCCGCCGTGACGGGGAATATCGGCATAAGCATCCCCCATCCCCTGATCCTGATAAGCCGACCACTGCAGTTCATGCTTCATTGTCTCATCCTGAAACTTGGTGATTTCAGCTGAGAGATACAAGAGTGATGCCTAAAATAAGGCCATATAGATCAACAAGATAAGAGGTTGTGATCCCCCAATTGTCCGACAATGCACACACAGTAAGTGGCGCGAGGAACCTGGTTCTGCCGAGGTTGCAGCCGGGCCTGGAGCTAAATAGGTCAGAAAAACTCAGGGGCCGCAGCCCCTGATATCTTCCAACATTCCGTGTGGCCGCACCCAGCGGCCAGAAACTCTAGTGTGTTTTCTGGACGGCGCTTTTTGTGCGGCTACGCTGCGTCTTGGTCACTTTCTTCTTTTTGCTGAGCTGAGATTTTTTCTTGGTCGCCACTTTTTTCTTGGCCGTCGCCTTTTTCGTGACCCCAGACTTCGGCTTGGTCTTACTGGTGGCCGCAGATTTGCGAGCCCCCAGCATGGGGTCATAGCCTACCCGCTGCGCCGTCAGGCTGACGATGCCATCATCACTGCTTGAGGCCAGCGAGCGGGGGCTGGCGAGAGTCGAAGCACTGGCTGGCACCCGAGCCCGCGCACTGGTTGCAGGCACAGGGCTCTTCCTGGTCACGACGCCTGCTTTCGGAGCCACCGCCTTACGTTTGCTTGCCGTCGCGGTCTGGTTCGAACCTGCCAGCTGGCGCGCCTTGGGGGATGAAGAGTTTGCCGCCGCCAACGCACCGGCCGACATCAGGGCCGGGGCCGCATTGGCATAGAAGCTTGAAGAGCGGGCCGCGCCATCCAGATAATCCACCGTCGGCAGATCCAGCAGACGATCGAACAACATCGGCATCAACACTTCCGGCCGCGACTCATTGGCGTTCCATAACATCACCAGGCCAATATCCTTTTCCGGCAAGAATCCAAGACGCGCACGCACCCCGGAGAGACCGCCGGCGTGGAAAATCATCTTGTGGTTACCGTTGTACTGGAAAATGCGCCAGCCCATACCGTACATCGGCATTTTGACTCGCGTCTGCCGCCATTTCGAGGTCGCGCCCTCCTTGGGCGAGCGGATCAGGGGCTTGGTCAGCTCCTGCATCACTTTCGGCGGGATCACGTCCGGTCTGTGCCCCATCACGGCGGCCAGATAGCGCCCCATATCGGTGATGGACGCATTCACCCCGGCAGCCGGCAGCACGTTGTAATAGGGTTGAGTAATCGCCTTGGGCACCCAACCGCCCCCGCCTTTGACATGCGGCGTCGCAATGTTGCGGTTGTTCAGCATGCTCCAGCGACTGGCGCTCGCATCCTGCATTCCCAGCGGCCGGAACAACCGGTTTTCCAGCAAATCCGCATAGGAGTGCTTGAGCTGACGACTGAGGACATCGCCGATGGTGGAATAAAGAATGTTCTGATAACCAAAGCAGCGCCCAATCGGGCAAGCTGCACCCAGCCGCTGAGTTTTGGTCAGCAGTGCAGGGTAGGAGACTCCCGCTTCCAGCAGGTTATCGTTGGCGTTGTGTGGCAGACCACTGGTGTGGGAGAGCACGTTGCGCACCGTCAGACGATTGGCTGTATCGTACTTCAATCGGAAACCGGGCAAATAGCGACTCAGGGGCGCACTCAGATTGATCTCCCCGGCGTAGGCGGCTTGACCCGCCAGTACGGCGGCAAAGGTCTTGGAGACCGAAGCCAGGCGAAACACGGTATGGGGATTCACCGGATTACGGGTTTTGGTGCTGCCGACGCCGAGCGTCTTGACGTAGACCACGCGGCCATTCTGGACTATCGCTACTGCGGCCCCCGGTATCCGGTAGGCACCAAAGATGCGTTCCACATCCCGATCAAATTGCGGTAATACCGCATTCAGGGGTTGGGCGGCAACGGGTCCCACCCCGCACAACAAGGCAACAGGAAGCAGGCGACGCAAGAATAGTCGGCCCAAGGAGGCAATCGCGGACATGATGAAGGCACCCAACACAACAAGGGGCGCTATTGTTACAAACCCCCCGCTCCACGCCAAGCTCTGACAGCGTTTGCAGCCGCCTTTGTCGGCGAAAATCCGCTCCGCCTATCTCCACAGTCTGGACATGGCCATTTAATCTCCGTACACTCGCGCCGTCATTGGGGAGTAGTCTCCTGTGGCTTGTCGCCGCCCGGCAGCAAGCCAACAGGGTTTACGTCAACATACTTGGCCCTCACGGCCATGGCGTAAACGACCTATACGGTTTGACAAGACCTTTGACCACCCAACTACCGGATTAGGCCGGGGTAGTCGTGTGGTCATTGGAATTTTCTAAACCGGCCTTGAGGACCTCACATGGAAGCATTTCTTGTCTCCTCGGGCATTGTCGCTCTGGCCGAGATGGGTGACAAAACTCAACTGCTCGCGCTGATACTTGCCGCCCGATTCCAACGCCCTCTGCCCATCATTCTGGGCATTCTGGTCGCCACCTTATTGAATCACGCCGGTGCCGGTGCCGTTGGTCATGCCGTCACCCAATTGATTGGGCCCGATTGGCTGCGCTGGATCCTGGGGCTCTCCTTCCTGCTGATGGCGGGCTGGATCCTGATCCCCGACGAAATTGATGATGAAGAGACCAAGGTGACCGGCCGCTACGGGGTGTTTGGCGCCACCCTGATTGCCTTCTTCCTGGCCGAAATGGGTGACAAGACCCAAATCGCCACTGTGGCCCTGGCGGCTCACTATTCGGCATTTTATAGCGTAGTGGCCGGCACCACGGTCGGCATGCTGATTGCCAACGTCCCGGCGGTATTTCTCGGTGACAAAATGGCCCGCAAGGTGCCGCTCAAGTTGGTGCACGGCATCGCCGCGGCCCTGTTTGCTGTCCTGGGTCTACTGACCCTGTTCAATGTCGGCGATCTGCTGTCACTCTAAACAAGCAGGGGCTCAACACTGAGCCCCTGACTTCCTGGTGCTGAAGTCGCCATCAAGCCAGCCGAACCAGCAAACGCCGCAATTTTTCCAGCAACAACTCGATGTCGGCCGCACTGACATCCAGAGGCGGGCGGAAACGAATGCTCTGGGTACCCGCCCCCAGCAACAGCAGATCCTCCTCATCCAGCGCCATCTGGATGAGCCGACCTTTATCGTCACCCCGACGCAAACTGAAGCCCTGATACAGCCCCCAGCCGCGAACGTTATACATCAGTTGCGGCCACTCCCGTGCCAGTTGCTCGAGGCCCCTCACCAGTTGCTGCGCCTTGTCAGGGACTGCGGCCAGCAACTGCTCGTCACGCACAATGTTCCACTCCTGGACAAAACGCACCATATCGGCCAAGGTTCCGCCCCAGGTTGAATCAAGCACGCCGACATCCTGCATCGAACGCTGCATGTACAGCACCCCATTCCCAAACTTCTTGGCACTGGCAATCGCCTGAGGCGGATAGGGCAAGTCAAACAGATCGATCGCGAACACCTTACCGCACTGTCCACCCGAAGTTTGCACCTCATCCAGCCCCCAATTGATCTGGTAGCGATGACATAGCCGCGACAGCTCCTGATAGAAACGTGGCCCGGCGATCCGGTGCCCTCCGGCGCCTTGCATCGGTTCGAGGATCACGCCAGCGATCTCATCCGGATACTGTTGCATCAGGGATTCGATCTCTAGCAGGCAGGCATCCAGCTCCTGTTCATTTTCGGCGTCAGATCGACTGTGGTCCCAGGCCGGGAACGGCACCTGCAGATTGCCGGGAATGATGCCCTGGTAATCCCGGGTCGCCAGCGGATCATTGGCCAGTTGGGTGATATTCAGAGTAAAGACAGTCCGACCATGAAACGCCTGGTCAAAATAGATGAAACGCTTACTGCGCGGTGTTCTGCCCAACTCCTGCATTCGTTGCTGATGCAAGTTGATGAAGTATTTGAGCATGTTCTCCACCGCTTCGGCGCCGGAATTGACCACATACACCTCGACCGGTTGTCCGGCCATGCACTCCGGAGCCAACTGGTGCAGTAGCTGGTAATACGCCAGACATTCGGCGGTGAGAAAGTCCGGATTGGCCATCTTGTTATTGGCCGCCAGTGCCAGGCGCGAAACATAGTCAGGCTCGTATAGCCGTGGGTGGTTATAACCAATCAGACGTGCACCATACAGACCACACCAGTCCATGATGCGATCCCCATCCACAGTGGCCAGCCAGACTCCGCGGCAATTGGCCAGATCGACAACAAAGGGTTTGGGTTCGGCAATCACATACCGGGATAATTCGGCCAGCATGGCCTGACTCTGGGGTTTGGGATAACTCATAGCGACATCCTGGAAAACAGTATATTGCGCCATCTCTGGCGATATTTTTCGCCGATTACCATACCAAGTAACGACATCGGCACTACAGACGCCTACCGCTTGATGTGATGAACAGCACAGGCTGTCAGGCAAAAACTGCGCCAGTATTCGGTATTGCCTGATGGTCAATCTTTCAACGATGGTTTAGCCTTTTTAACACAAGGGGAGTAACTTCAATGCCGACGCGTCGTCAATACAGTGCCATGCACTCGGCCGTCGGGCAGCAGGATCTGCTGTAAGTGAGACCTTGCCGCAACAGGCAAGGAGTCTTCACCGGATACCCCGAAAGAGCCTGTGCCGTTGCGGTCACAGGCTTTTTTATGAGGAGAAAGGGACGATGGAATTACTGGGAACCTGGTGGATGTGGAGCGGCTTTGCCGTCATTGTCATCGCACTACTACTGGTCGACTTGTTACTGGTCGGCGGTGGCAAACAGCATAAGGTCAGCCTGAAAGAGGCGGCCATCTGGTCACTGGTGTGGATTGGCGTCGCGCTGGCGTTCAATGGCGCCATCTGGTGGTATCTGGATGCCCAAGCCGGGCGGGAACTGGCCAACCAGAAGGCGCTGGAGTTCTTCACCGGTTATCTGATCGAAAAAGCCCTGGCAGTGGATAACGTCTTTGTCTGGCTGATGCTGTTCGGCTATTTTGCCGTACCGGCCGAGTTGCAACGGCGTGTGCTACTGTACGGCGTACTGGGCGCCATCCTCATGCGTACCGGCATGATCTTCGGCGGCAGCTGGCTCATCAGCCAATTCCATTGGGTGCTCTATCTGTTTGGCGCCTTCCTGGTGCTGACCGGTGGCAAGATGTTGTGGATGGCCGATAAAGAGCCGGATCTGGCGAATAACCCGCTGTTGAAATGGTTGCGACGCCACCTCAAGGTCACGGAGCACCTGGAAGAAGAGAAGTTCTTCGTCATCAAGCAGGGGGTTCGCTACGCCACCCCGCTGTTCCTGGTACTGATCCTGGTGGAAATCAGCGATGTCATCTTCGCGGTCGACAGCATACCGGCGATCTTCGCCATCACCACGGACCCCTTTATCGTGCTGACTTCGAACATCTTCGCCATCATGGGCTTGCGGGCCATGTATTTCCTGCTGGCTGATTTTGCCGACCGGTTCGTGCTGTTGAAGTATGGTCTGGCGCTGATCCTGCTGTTCATCGGTACCAAGATGTTGCTGATCGACATCTACAAGATCCCGATAGCAGTTTCGCTGGGCGTGGTGACCGTGATCCTGATCGGCAGCATGTTGCTCAGCCTGCGCTATAGCCGCAAATCGCCAAGCGCCTGAGCATCACCATCCGCGCACGAGACATCTGGCGTGAGGCAAGTGGAATAAACAAAACCCGGCAACTGCCGGGTTTTTTCATCTTCGTGCTCCTATAAGAGAGCGCATCACTAGTCGTCCAGTGCCGCCATCAACGCCGCTTCCAGCTTACCATTGGAAACACAGCTCGGAACTATGGAGGGTGCCGGAACATGGCTACCGTCCGCTTCCAGGAAGGAGACGGTAGTGGTGCCCTTGATATTTACCGTCGCCACGGTTTTGCCCAGACTTTCTGTCAGGATCAGATTGACGTGTAGCGACGGATTTTCAATCGCCACCTTGTTGCCGCCACTACCGCAATCCAAATAATCCAGCCCCTCGGCATAATTCTCTTGCTGCGCCGCCAGCAACCCGGAGGTACGGGCCTGGCTCTGCAGCGGCAACTGCTGATCGGCGAACCAGCGCTCGGCGCGCGACCAGACCAGATCGAATGGCTTGTCGAATTCCGCGGTATTGTTGGTGGCCACCGCGGTCGGCGGCGTATAGCGGTACTGTTCCGAGAGGCCGTTATCGCTGGAGCACGCGGTCATCAGCAACGGGATCAGCGCCAGCGCAACACGATATTTCATAGTCCATCCTTCCATCCATCAAATCAGGGGCAAGCCACATGACGCTCAACTACAGCCGATGTCAGTGGCATATCGACCGCCATTCTACCCGTCACCCCGCCGAGTGTCAGTCCTGGCGCCCGATCTTCTCTCAGAAGCCTTCCAGTTTGCGCTGATAGGGATAACTGATGCGGTATCCCGGCTCCAGTTGCATTTCACCCTTCGAGGGCAGTGTCAGATCCCAGGCCAGCACACCCGGTTTACCCGCCACCTGTTGCCGGGTCGGAGCCGGGCTGCCAGCCAGTGGTGAAACCTTGATCAGCTCATGCCGCGGCACAGGCCAGATATCCAGCACAGTCAACGGCATCGGCTGCTGGTGGCCACTGACAAACTCATAGCGCCAACGCCGGGTCACGACCTGTTCCTTGTTCAACACCCCGGTTTCCCCCTGCTCATCCTGCAACAGGTTGACGCTGACCTTGACCGCATCATCGACACCAAAGGCCAACGCCAGTTGGCCGCCCGCCTCGACTTGAGGCTGTGAGCTGGCGCCAAGATAGGTGCCATCCCGCGAGAGTCGCCATTCACCCGCCAACCAAGGCGCCTGCAGGCTGTTGGTCAGATCGGCATACAGATAGGCGTGGGGATCGAGTCGGGGTAGCACCTGCAACCGTTGTGACACCGGCTGCTGCTCCTGCCCCAGAACCACCCGTTGCTGATCCTGATTCGAGGCAATCGTCACGGCTCCGGCAATCTGGTATTCGGCGACGAACTCGCCAGCCTCCAGCGTCGCCAGACTCAGCCGTGCCTCTTCGGCTGGAGCGGGGGCTGCCGCGAGCATCACGGTTTCATCTTGCAGCTTGCTGCGTTCGGCCATGGCACCGGCTTGCGCCGCTTTTTGCAGATCCCGACTCTCATCATGTAAATCAATCCACCAGCTCTCGGCCTCCGGCGCCTGGGTGGCTTGCTGCGGACGACTGGTGGCCAGACGCAGGGCAACCCGATCCCAATTCTCACCCGTTACCTGCTGGACCAGAGCGGCACGGGTCAGGCTCAGCTGCCCCCGGCGAGTATCCAGCCCGGCCTCATACACCGGCTGCCATCCGGCTCCCGCCACCTGATAGGTCACTTGAAGTTCGGCATCCCCCCCCGCGCTGTGCAGATTGATGGCCAGCGTCCGGCTTTCCCGTGCCTGACTCTGCAAACGCTGCAACTCCCGACCGACCTTTTCCAGCTCCGCTTGCAAACCGCGTTGCTGCTGATTGAGTTTGACCCGCGCCAAGCCTATGGTGCGCATCCCCTCGCCCAACGCGGTCACTCCCGCTTGCCACTCGCTGGCAGGCAATGGTTTAGTCTGCTCACCGGGTTTGCCGGGGGCTTGTGCCAGGGCTTGCAAGAAGGACTCCTGAGTGGTCAGGGCCAGGGCCTCGGCTTGCAGGTTCGCTTGTTGATCCTGCAGGATCTGCTGCCGCGCAAGCCACTGCTGCGCCTCGGGCTGCACCAGCTCACTGGCTTGAATATGGCGGATCTCGACAGTACCAATCTGTAATCCAGCGCCCTGTCCGCGCAAGCGCAACGAGTTCTCATCCAGTCCGGCAGGGAATCCGGTGAGTTGTAACTGGTGATCGCCTGCCGGCAAGGGTAAACGAACATGTCGAGTCACAGTCGCCAACCCGGGATGGACGGTGACCGCCTGGATCTGGCTGGTGCGAATGAAGGTTTCTGCCTGAGCGATGGACATGCCGGAACATGTCAGAGCCAGAACACTCAAAGACAAAGGTAGGATTCGGATCATGGCGGCCTCCTGGAAATGAGACCTTACGCTAGCTCCTTTCGAGCCTTAAATCATGGAGCCAGCGCACAGGGTCCGATCAGACGAAGCAACGCTCTGCCCAGCGGGCCAAACCAGCGATGACGCTGCCGAAGTGATCCCCCATCACGATGCGGCTGGCACCATAACGCTGCTGCAACCAGCGGTGGATCACCGGCGAGCGGGCCGTACCTCCGGTGACAAAGATCACATCCGGCACCAGAGCCGCCTGCCGCAAGGCCTCATCCGCCAACTCGCCGATCTTCTCCAACAGGGGGTTGGAGACTTCCGCAAAACGCGTCTGGCTAAAGGGGACGCTGAACTGCTCATCCAGTAGGCAGACAAAGCGCGAGAACTGGTCCGCATCCGTCATCAGGATCTTGGCCTGTTCGGCTTCCCAGACCAGATGATGGGTCTGCTTCTGTTCCCGTACCCAGCCCAGACGGGCCAGCAATCCAGGCTCGCTGGCATCCAGCATCAGTTGCCGAAGCAGTCGTGCGGTGTCCGGCGCATAGAAACGTCCCTGGGCTTGAACATCGTTGATCGCCATCGCATCCCAGAACAACTTGCTCGGCATCGGCAGCCCTCGCTTGTTGCTCGAGCTCATGCCGCACAGCGGCATCAATTCCGCCACGGCGAGCCGGATATCGAAGTCATTACCGCCGATCCGCTGACCGGTATGACCGAGCAAGTCCTGCTCACGGCTACTGGCCCGCGCCCGCTCCGGCCCCATCCGCAGCACAGAGCAATCCGTAGTGCCACCGCCGATATCCAGGACCAACACGTTCTGTGGCTGCTGCAGACTGGCTTCGTATTCCAGGCCAGCCGCCACAGGTTCAAACTGGAACTCCACCTGCCGAAACCCGGCCAGATGCGCCGCATCCGTCAGGATCGTCCGCGCCTGGCGATTGCTCTCCTCACCGCCCAAGCCTTGAAAATTCACCGGCTGACCAATCACCGCATCCTGAATGTCTGCGCCGAGAGCCTGTTCGGCACGCTGCTTGATGGTGACCATCATGGCGGCCACTATGTCGCGGAAGAGCTGGATTTGCCCCTCCGACAAGCCTGTGGCGCCAAGAAATGACTTGGGTGACTTGAGATAATATCCCTCTTCCGGGGCAGCCAGATAGCGCTCAGTCGCCGCTCGACCGACCAGCAACTGATACTCCAGTCCTTCATCTTCCAGACTGTCTCGCAAACGCCGTCCCTTGGTGATCGCCTGCTGACGCTCTTGAGCAAAACTGGCCTGCCGATGCGAAGGCAACTGTTGCAACAGCAGATCGGCGATGGCTTCACGGTGAGGAGCAAATAGGGTTGAGGGCAGATAGCACTCATCCCCTTCGAGTGCGACTCGCCGAACCTGTCCCTCGGCCATCACCGCGACGGCACAATTCGAGGTGCCATAGTCAAAACCAATGCGCATAATCATCCCCAGGTTTCACCCTCGACATCAGCATGCCGAGCATTGAAAAGGGGGCGATCCTAACGGAAAGCGCCCCCCTTGCACAGGTCTGTGCGATATCAATAGCGCCAACGGAATTCGAGGCGTACCGCCTCAGGTTTCAGGGTGAATTGCAGTTGTTGAGTCTGATCGGGATTCTGCAAACGCAGGCGCAAACGATGACCATCCAGCCGCATCATGCCGGAGCCCCACTCTCCCTGCCATTTGAATTCAGGACGGGCTCGATGCAACATCCATCGCGACGGCTCAAGACGCAGGCTCAACGCTGCCGGGGTCGTCTGCAAAGCGGGTGTGGTCACCCAGGGTGAGGAAGAGGAACGATATAACTCGAGCGGCAACGACAGTCCAGCTTGTGGACTACCAGAAAGCTGTACACCGGACAGCCGCAACTCATCGACGCAATCAAAACCGCACCCCAGGCGCTCGACCGCATCAGCCGAGAGGCTCGACACTATCAATACCACCGGAAGCAGGGCACGCATCACTTCGATCCTGAAGAAGGCTCCATACTATGGGTTTAGCAGCTGACGAGCGGAAACGGCAGGGTCTGGACAGAATATCTTTGCGACTTAAGAATCCATTTGCACACCAACCAACAAACAGCCCCGATTAACTCCCTTTTGGTAATTCTGGCCCCCCGGATCTTCACTGGGATCGCATGAGGATTTGGACCAAAAAATCTGAAAACGCAACCATTTGAACCGACATCACAAATCAGGCAACTGCAAACAACCTTGGAGAGCGACACTCCCTAGAATAGGTGCCAATTCACATCACCTCAGGGATTGTTCTATGTTCAAGCCGCGCCAACTGGCCTTGCTGACTCTTTCCACTCTGCTGGCCTCCTCCGCCCAGGCAGCGCCCATCACGGCGCCCTTATATTTGTCGATCAACAACCAGACTCCTGACGAACAATTGCAACTCAAGGCCCAAGGGAAAGACCTCTACCAAGTCACCACCAGCCTGAAAAAAGGCAGTTACCAGATCCAGGTGGCAGATAAGGGCAAGAGTTGTGGGACCACCTTTGGTCCTGCCAGTAACGCGCCTCTTCCCTTTGGCAAAGCTAACACTCTGAATAATTGCGCCAAGGATCAGCAGTTCCAGCTCAAGGTGCTCCTGGCCGGTAACTACGATTTCACGCTGGACAACAGCAACCCGGACGCACCGACTCTGAAGGTGCTGCGCGCCACCAAAGCTGGCAGCTTCAAACGCCAGCCACCCGCGGTGGACTGTATCGCTTGGGACGGAGGTCCTGTGACCGTCAAGGTCGGCAAAACCTGGCCCAACGGTACCACGCTACGCGATGCGTACTCCGGCCAAACCGCAACCGTCAAGGCAGGCAAGATCACCATGACTCCTGCTGCGGAAAGCGAAGGCATGCTGCTGCTGGAGCCGGTCAAACAAACCGTGCACTCTTTTACCTGGGACAACGCTACCGTCTACTTCATGCTCACCGACCGCTTCAAGAATGGTGACACCAGCAATGACAACTCCTTCGGCCGCAAGAAGGATGGTAAAGATGAAATCGGCACCTGGCATGGTGGCGACTTCAAGGGCATCACCGAGAAGCTGGATTACATCAAATCTCTGGGCGTCAACGCCATCTGGATCACCCCCATGGTGGAGCAGGTCCATGGTTTCATCGGCGGTGGCGAGAATGGAACCTTCCCCTTCTATGCCTATCACGGCTACTGGGCACTGGATTTCACCAAGATCGATCCGAACTATGGTGACGAAGCGGCCCTGCAATCCATGGTGGATGAAGCCCACAAGCGTGGCATCCGCGTGCTGCTGGATGTGGTCATGAACCATGCCGGTTATGCGACACTCGCCGATCTGCAGGATGTCGGCCCGCAAGGCGTCGTCACCAACCAACAGGAGCTGCCTGCTCGCTGGTCCGACTGGACACCGAAGGGCCTGTACGGCAACTGGCATGGCTCCTCGCAAAATGTGAATTACATGTCCACCGAGTGGTCCAAGTGGTGGGGGCCGGATTGGGTGCGCGCCACCATGCCTGGCTACCAGACCCCGGGGAACGACGATGTCACTGGCGCGGTTGGCGGCCTGCCCGATTTTCTGACGGAATCCACCAAAGCGGTGGATCTACCGCAATTCCTCAAGGACAAGAAAGATACCAACGCCAAACCATTGCCCAACGCCACTGTGGTCGATTATCTGGTCAAATGGCACACCGATTGGGTACGCAAATTCGGTATTGATGGCTTCCGAGGCGACACCGTCAAACATCTGGAACCGGCCGCTTGGCAAAAGCTGAAAGTCGAAGCGACAGCAGCACTCAAGGAGTGGAAAGCCAACAACCCGAGCAAGAAGCTGGATGACCTGCCCTTCTTCATGGTTGGTGAGGTCTGGGATCATGGGATGAACAAGGATCTCTGGTTCGATAATGGCTTCGACTCCATCATCAACTTCGACTATCAACGTGACGCCCTCAATAATGCCCAGTGCATGACGACGGCAGAGCCGACCTATGTGAAGTATGCCAAGACCATCAATACCGATCCGAACTTCAACGTATTGAGCTACATCTCGTCTCACGATACCAAGCTGTTCTTCGGGGATTATGAAGATGCCGCCTTGCAACGCCGGGTCGCCAACAGCTTTATGTTGCTGCCGGGTGGCGTGCAAATCTACTACGGCGATGAATCCGGCCGTGGTCTGATGAAAAGCGATGGCGTCTTTGACCAGGCAGTACGCTCCGATATGAACTGGAGTGAACTGGCGAGCGGAGAAAAGGCGGATCTGGTGAAACACTGGCAAAAGCTGGGTGAATTCCGCAACAACCATCCGGCTGTTGCAGCTGGCAGCCATAAGAAGCTCAGCGACAAGCCTTACACCTTTGTCCGGCAAAAAGGCGATGACAAGGTGATGGTGGTGTTTGCAGGCCGCAAGAGCTAAGCCACTACCTGAATCAGGCAGCAAAAAAGCCAGTCTATCGAC
>NZ_JBVAYG010000020.1:0-72883 GCF_055413365.1 Pseudaeromonas sp. HNCC25DJ182
GAACGATTTAACGGCATCCCTTGTTGGTTATCCCCTCTGGTTTCATTACTCTCCCTGGTTTCATTTGTTCTCGGTTTATCCGCATAATACGCGCGTGGATATGTTGGCCTTGGGTAATTTCGGATGAATGGATTGATTGACCAATTTCTCGATACTCTCTGGCTAGAGCGCGGTTTGGCGGAACATACGCTGGGCGCATACCGCTCAGATTTGGAGAAATTTTCTAGTTGGTTGGATAATCGAGGAGACTCTTTGCTGACCTTACAAGGCGATGTTTTACATGACTATATTGCCTGGCGACTGGAACGTGGTTTTAAAGCTACCTCTACGGCCCGTTTGTTATCTGCCCTGCGCCGCTTTTTCCAATATTTGATTCGTGAACAATTGCGGGATGACGATCCCACTGCTTTGTTACTCACGCCGAAGCTGCCTAAGCGATTACCCAAGGATCTCAGCGAGCACCAAGTCGAGGCCCTACTATCTGAACCTGATGTGGCTGTTGAACTGGAATTGCGCGACAAGGCCATGCTGGAACTGTTATATGCGACCGGGTTGCGGGTATCTGAGCTGGTTGGTTTGACAATGGAAAATGTTAGTCTGCGGCAGGGGGTGGTAAGGATTTTGGGTAAAGGGAATAAAGAGCGCTTGGTCCCCATGGGGGAAGAAGCGATGTATTGGATCAGTGTCTATTTGCGCGAGGCACGTGGTGTCCTTCTCGGCTCCCAGACTTCAGATATTCTTTTCCCTTCCAGTCGCGCTCAACAAATGACACGACAGACTTTTTGGCACCGGATCAAGTTGTATGCATCTCGAGCTCAGATTGCTGTCGAGCTGTCGCCTCACACATTACGCCATGCGTTTGCCACCCACCTGCTCAACCATGGAGCCGATTTGCGCGTGGTGCAGATGTTGTTGGGACATGCCGATCTTTCCACCACACAAATTTACACCCATGTTGCTAGTGAGCGTCTTAAATCAATGCATGCTGAGTTTCATCCGCGGTCATAATACATTTTCAAAGTTGCATGCCCTGACTTTCCGCCTTTGCTTGCATGATAAATTGTCGGACTAGAGCTAGTCGAGGTTGTGCCAGTTCCCGAGCTGGTTCCGTCAATAAATCGGATTCAAATTGCAGATACCGCTCCAAGACCGGAAGCACATCATGGAAGGTGGTGAATCGGCTATCCCGCCCTACTTTGCTGATAGCTCTTAGCAGTCCGACTGCGCCAATCAGCTCCAGAATGTCGGCATCATGCAGCAAGATCGCTTCTATGTTGGTCGGCCTTGCTTGTGGATGATGCTGTTGGATAGCCTCCTGGACTGCGGTGATCTTGTCTACGGGAAATCCCCAGCTTTTGAGTAATGTGGGAGCTTGGGTAATCGCATATGCCACGTTGTCCCATTTGGCCAACGCCTGGAGGTCTTCGGGGCGATGACCGACGAAAACCCCCAGATCATGTAGCCAGCATGCGGCAAATAGAATGTCATCATCCACTTCGTAACCTGAGGCCAAGGAACAAGCCAGCGAGTAAAGGCGAGGTTGATGGCTGAATTTGTCAGCGGGTTTTGCATGTTGGCGGATGTAGTCACGCAATTGCTGGCGCCAGGTGTTGACCGTCATTATTTTTCCCTCTAGCTATTCGTCCATTCAGGAATGTCGTTGCTCCTGATTATTCCGCTATTCTGCATACCCGGTTATCGCGCAATAAAAAGGCCGCAGCAGCGGCCTTTTCCGATTACGTGATGTCAGGATCAGAGCCCGAGTTTTTTGTGCAAATAGTGGATATTGGTACCACCCAGTGCAAAATTCTCGTCCCGCATGATCTCTTTTTGCAGCGGAATATTGGTCTTGATACCTTCGACCACGATCTCATCCAGCGCTTGTCGCATACGGGCAATCGCCGTGTCGCGCGAATCGCCGTAGCAGATCAGCTTGCCGATCATAGAGTCGTAGTAGGGGGGGACTGTATAACCACTGTAAATATGCGAATCCCAACGGACGCCTAAACCACCCGGCGCATGGAACCACTCAATCTTGCCAGGGGCTGGCAGGAATGTTTGCGGATCTTCAGCATTGATACGGCATTCGATAGCGTGCCCCTTCAAGCGGATATCTTCCTGCTTGATGGTCAGCGGTTGGCCGGCAGCAATCTTCAGCTGTTCCTTGATCAGGTCTATCCCGGTCACCATTTCGGTTACCGGATGTTCAACCTGGATCCGGGTATTCATCTCGATGAAATAAAATTCACCATTTTCATACAGGAATTCGAAGGTGCCAGCGCCACGATAGCCAATCTCGATGCAGGCTCGTACGCAGCGGGCACCGATGAACTGACGCATTTCCTCGGTAATTCCCGGGGCCGGAGCTTCTTCTACAACCTTCTGATGGCGACGTTGCATAGAGCAGTCGCGTTCACCCAGATAAATGGCATTCCCCTGACCATCGGCGAGAACCTGAATTTCGATATGCCGTGGATTCTCGAGGTATTTTTCCATGTAGACCATGTCATTGTTAAAGAACTGGCCTGCCTCGGACTTGGTCAACGCGATAGAGTTAACCAATTCGGATTCTGAACGAACGACACGCATACCGCGGCCACCGCCACCACCCGCTGCTTTGATGATCACCGGATAGCCGATGCGCTTGGCAATGCTGGCATTCTCCTTGGTATCGTCACCAATCGGGCCGCCAGAGCCCGGGACGCAAGGAACCCCGGCTTTTTTCATGGCATTGATAGCCGAGACCTTATCACCCATCAGACGGATAGTTTCAGCTTTCGGTCCGACAAAGATAAAACCGGATTTTTCAACCTGTTCGGCGAAATCCGCATTCTCGGAAAGAAACCCGTAGCCAGGATGAATGGCCACAGCACCTGTCACCTCGGCTGCGGCGATCAGTGATGGCACATTGAGGTAGGATTCTTTTGCCGAAGCACGACCAATACAAATCGTTTCATCGGCCAGCTTGACGTGCTTGAGATCCCGATCCGCCGTGGAGTGTACCGCGACTGTCTTGATGCCGAGCTCTTTACACGCGCGCAGGATGCGAAGCGCAATTTCACCGCGATTGGCGATGACTACTTTGTCCAACATGGTCAGACGCCCCTTATTCGATGATGAACATCGGTTGATCGAACTCAACGGTATCGCCGTTTTCAACCAGGATGCGTTTGATCACGCCGGCTTTATCTGACTGGATCTGGTTCATCATTTTCATCGCTTCCACGATGCACAGAGCATCCCCGACTTTGACTTGCTGACCCACTTCAACGAATGGAGCTGCATCGGGACCAGATGAGCGGTAAAAAGCGCCAACCATCGGGGAGCGTAGAATGTGTCCGCTCAGTTCGGCGGCTGCAGGAGCTGCGGCTGTTGCAGCAGGGGCTGCAGCCGCTGGTGCTGCCGGCGCTTGTGGTGCGGCATAAGCCATCGGCGCGGCTTGTGCGACCAGGCCACCGCGACTGATGCGAACGGACTCTTCACCTTCGGTGATTTCCAGCTCGGTAATTCCGGATTCTTCTACCAGTTCGATCAGTTTTTTGATTTTACGGATATCCATTTGCATTCTCTGTTCAACTTCTCTAGCAGTTAAATGATTGACCGGCGCAGGTGGCGCACAGCCGCTAGTAAAGCAAATTCGTAACCATCCGCTCCCAGACCGCAAATCACGCCCTTAGCCACATCGGACAAATAGGAGTGATGACGGAACGGCTCACGAGCATGGACGTTGGAAAGGTGGATCTCGATAAACGGGATCGCAACTCCCAGCAGGGCATCACGCAGTGCCACGCTGGTATGAGTGAAGGCCGCCGGATTGATCAGAATGAAATCCACCTGGCCCATGGCGGCATGAATGGCGTTCACCAATTCAAATTCGGCATTGGACTGCAGATGGGTCAGTGTGATCGCGTGTTCATCCGCCAATCGCGACAGGTGGGTCACGATATCGTCGAGAGTGGCTGAACCGTAGATGCCCGGCTCCCGCTTGCCCAACAAATTCAGGTTGGGGCCATTCAGGAGCAGGATCCGTTCTTTTGTGGCCATTGTGAGCTTATCCTCGGCAATCATGCAGCTATCGTTAGGCTAGCCGCGCAGTTCACGCATTACTGTGCGTTTTGTATGCTTTCTTGCGTCGGCCTTCAAGCCAAACTCGCCAATTATAGTGATTTCGTGAAAATTGGCAGCACTTTACTGGTCTAATCACCACAACATGATTACAAAGTGCACAAATCAGGTGCGCAGTGCCCTGCATTCCAGCTCGTTTTTAGCTCAATTGTTATTATCCTGTGCTATCCAGTCGCCTGACGGCAAGGTAGAATGTGACCAACCCCCCAAATCATTACGCAGAGTCAGGAGATATGGATGCTGAAGCGTGACATGAACATTGCCGATTACGATCCCGCACTGTGGGCGGCCATCACCGATGAAACCGTGCGCCAGGAAGAGCACATCGAGTTGATTGCCTCCGAGAACTACACTAGCCCGCGCGTTATGCAGGCTCAGGGTTCACAGTTGACCAACAAGTACGCCGAAGGCTATCCCGGTAAGCGTTACTATGGTGGTTGCGAGTACGTTGACGTGGTCGAGACTCTGGCTATTGAGCGTGCCAAGGAACTCTTTGGTGCCACCTACGCAAACGTTCAACCGCACTCCGGCTCCCAGGCTAACAGCGCGGTTTACATGGCGTTGCTGCAACCGGGCGATACCGTTTTAGGTATGAATCTGGCCCATGGTGGTCACCTGACTCACGGTTCACCGGTCAATTTCTCCGGCAAACTGTATAACATCATTCCTTACGGCATCGATGACGCAGGCAAGATCGACTATGTCGAGCTCGAGCGCCTGGCGGTTGAAAACAAGCCGAAGATGATTATCGGTGGTTTCTCTGCCTACTCCGGTATTGTGGATTGGGCCAAACTGCGTGAGATTGCCGACAAGATCGGTGCTTACCTGTTCGTCGATATGGCCCACGTTGCCGGTCTGGTTGCCGCTGGTGTCTATCCGAATCCGGTTCCTCATGCCCATGTGGTGACGTCAACCACTCACAAGACCCTGGCCGGTCCGCGTGGTGGTTTGATCCTGTCTGCCGAGAATGATGAAGAGCTCTACAAGAAGCTGAATTCTGCGGTATTCCCGGGTGGCCAAGGCGGCCCGTTGATGCACGTGATTGCCGGTAAGGCGGTGGCGTTCAAGGAAGCGATGGAGCCTGAATTCAAGGCCTACCAACAGCAAGTGGTCAAAAACGCCAAGGCGATGGTCGAGGTGATCAAGGCTCGCGGTTACAAGATTGTCTCCGGCGGTACCGAGAACCATCTGTTCCTGATCGATCTGACCGACAAGGAATTGACTGGTAAAGATGCGGATGCTGCTCTGGGCAAGGCCAATATTACCGTGAACAAGAACTCGGTGCCGAATGATCCGCGTTCCCCGTTTGTCACTTCCGGTATCCGGATTGGTTCACCTTCCATTACCCGCCGCGGTTTCACCCAAGCGGATGCTACCGAGCTGGCTGGTTGGATCTGTGATGTGCTGGATCACCACACCGACGAGAAGGTTCTGGCCGATACTCGCGAGAAGGTATTGGCGATCTGTAAGCGTTTGCCTGTCTACGCCTGATTGCTATACAGCTCCCTTATCGAAAGAGCCGCAGACGCGGCTCTTTTTTTCGTCCTCAGCTCGCCGTTGTGGCACTGAAGGTTCAATAGCAGGTAGCGCGTCTGTTACACTGCGGATCCTGTTCCTCGCCGGAGACAAGCTTCATGCACTGCCCGTTCTGTAGCGCTGATGAGACCAAGGTGATTGATTCCCGTCTGGTGGCCGAAGGGCACCAGGTTCGTCGTCGTCGTGAGTGTGTCGAATGTCATGAGCGATTTACCACCTTTGAGAGTGCCGAGCTGGTGATGCCTCGCGTCATCAAGAGCAATGGTAGCCGTGAACCATTCAACGAAGACAAGTTGCGCGGCGGCATTCAGCGTGCTCTGGAAAAGCGTCCGGTCAGCATGGAAGCCGTCGAGGAGAGCGTTAACCGTATCAAGTCCCAGCTGCGGGCTACGGGGGAGCGTGAAGTTGATGCCAAGTTTATCGGTAATCTGGTGATGGAAGAGCTCAAAGGGCTGGATAAGGTCGCGTACATTCGCTTTGCCTCTGTCTATCGCAGTTTTGAGGATATCCGTGAGTTTGGCGAAGAGATCGCCCGTCTGGAGACTTAAGCGGTGACACAAGAGTTAGCGGTTACGTCATCCGATTTCATGTGGATGGATCGTGCTCTGGCATTGGCAGCTCGCGGTCGTTTCACGACAACACCGAATCCGAATGTTGGCTGCGTGCTGATTCGAGACGGCGAGCTGGTTGGCGAGGGTTGGCATCAAAAAGCCGGTGAGCCTCATGCCGAAGTGCACGCACTACGGGCTGCGGGTGAGCAAACGCGGGGTGCTACCGCCTACGTGACACTGGAGCCTTGTTCTCACTACGGCCGCACGCCACCCTGTGCCTTGGCTCTGGTCGAAGCGGGAGTTCGGCGTGTTGTGGTGGCGATGATGGATCCCAATCCGCTGGTTGCCGGCCGCGGGCTGGAGATACTGCGTACTGCGGGCATCGAGGTGCTGTGCGGCGTGCGCGAGGCCGAAGCCAAGGCACTGAATCCCGGCTTTATCAAACGCATGCAAACCGGATTGCCCTGGGTACGAGTGAAACTGGCGGCCAGCCTCGACGGTCGTACAGCATTGGCTAACGGGCAGAGCCAGTGGATCACCGGTCCCGATGCTCGCGCCGATGTGCAAGTATGGCGCGCGCGCAGCAGTGCGATCCTGAGTGGCGCTGATACTGTGTTGCTGGATAATCCATCTTTGAATGTGCGCTGGCATGAATTGCCGAGCGAGATCCAGGCTGAATATCCCCAAGGCGCGTTGCGTCAACCGGTTCGTGTGGTGGTGGATTCTCGCCAGCGCTTGCAGCCGGATGCCAAACTGTTTTCTCTGTCTGGTCCTGTGTGGTTGGCGCGCCATCAAGCGGAAGGCATTTGGCCTGAAGAGACCGAGCAACTGCTGCTGCCACTGGCCGAGAGCGGCAAGCTGGACTTGCATGCGTTACTGGGCGAATTGGGCGCGCGTGGCATCAACGAGATTTGGGTGGAAGCGGGCCGACAATTGGCCGGAGCCCTGGTATCCCAACAGTTGGTGGACGAGTTGATCCTCTACCTGGCACCCAAAGTGTTGGGTGAGAGTGCGCAAGGACTGCTGGCTCTACCTGAGCTCGAATCCCTGGCGCAAGCGCCACTATTTTCTCTGCGTGAAGCATGCCAGATCGGTGATGATCTGCGCTTGACGTTGCAACCGCGCAGGCGGGAGGAGTAATCATGTTTACCGGAATTATTGAGGCCGTCGGCACGATCGTCGCGATGGCGTCCAAGGGCTCGGATGTGTCGGTGCGGGTACGCAGTGGCAAGCTGGATCTGCGCGATGTGAAACTGGGTGATTCGATTGCTACCAATGGTGTCTGTCTCACCGTCGTGCAACTTCCCGGTGATGGCTATATCGCCGATGTGTCGGGCGAAACCATAGCCCGTACCGGATTTGCCGATTATCAGCCCGGGCAGCGCGTGAATCTGGAAAAGGCCTTGATGCCGACCAGTCGCCTGGGTGGGCATCTAGTGTCGGGGCATGTTGATGGCGTGGGAAAAATCGTGGCAATCAAGCCATTGGGGCGAGCCATGGAGTATTGGGTTGAAGCTCCTAGCGAGCTGGCCCGCTATATAGCCGAGAAGGGCTCCATTACGGTGGACGGCATCAGCCTGACGGTCAATAGTGTGGAAGGTGCCCGGTTTCGTCTGACCATAGTTCCCCATACCAGTGGTGAGACCACGGTTGGTGAGTGGAAGGTCGGGAGTCGGGTCAACCTGGAAGTGGATGTGATCGCCCGTTATCTGGAGCGTTTGGTGCTGGGTGATAAAGCCGCAGACGCGACCCCTGCATCCGGCGTCACCCTGGCGATGCTGGCGGAAAATGGCTTTATGCGTTAAGCCGACAATCAAGAGTAAGGAACATCGAGATGGCATTGAGTACCACCGCAGAGATCATTGAAGAGTTTCGTCAGGGCAAGATGGTGATCCTGATGGATGATGAGGATCGGGAAAATGAAGGCGATCTCATCATGCCAGCTTCCATGGTGCGTCCGGAAGATATCAACTTTATGGCGCGTTTCGGTCGAGGCCTCATCTGCCTGACGCTGACCAAGGCCCGTTGCCAGCGACTGAATCTGCCTCTGATGGTGGGTAATAACGGTGCCCAGTTTTCAACTAACTTTACGGTGAGCATCGAGGCTGCCGAAGGGGTCTCGACGGGTATCTCGGCCGCGGATCGGGCTCGGACCGTATTAGCCGCGGTTGCGCCTGAGGCGACGGCCAATGATGTAGTACAACCCGGTCATATCTTTCCATTGATGGCGCAGGAAGGCGGGGTGCTGACCCGTGCCGGTCATACCGAAGCCGGTTGCGATCTGGCTCGTCTGGCAGGATTTGAGCCTGCCGCGGTTATCGTCGAGATCCTCAATGAGGATGGCACCATGGCGCGGCGACCGGATCTGGAAAAATTCGCCGCCGAACACGGTATCAAGCTGGGCACCATTGCCGATCTGATCGAGTATCGCAACCAGCATGAAACCACTGTGGAAGAGGTGGCGCGTTGCCAGTTACCAACCGAATACGGCGTGTTCGAGCTGGTCACCTTCCGTGACACCATCGACAGCCAGTTGCATTTTGCGCTGTGCAAGGGTGAGCTCAATGGCGCGGCTGCGCCGCTGGTGCGGGTCCATCTGCACGATTATTTCAGTGATGTACTTCTGACTGACCGCCATGCGCCGCGCAGCTGGCCAATTCATGAGGCGATGCAACGGGTTGCCAATGAAGGGGGCGTGCTGGTGATCCTAGGCAATGAAGGCGGGCAGAATGAGTTGCTGGCTCGTGTGCAGCAGTTTGCGGCAATTGACCGCGGTGAGCAGCAATTGCAACACAAACGTCAGGAAGCTTCGCGCCGGGTTGGTGTGGGCTCGCAGATCCTCAAGTCGTTGGGTGTCACCAAGATGCGGCTACTCAGTGGCCAGAAACGCTATCACGCCCTCTCCGGCTTCGGCCTGGAAGTAGTCGAATATATCTCCGAGTAAGGTCTATCATGCCGTCTTGACCCGGTATTGCAGCGAGGTCAAGGCGGCAAGTCACAGAACCGGGCTTTTGTCACAGCTTGGTTGTGCTAGAATACGCGCACTTTTCACCCCGCATAATAGGATTTCCCATGAAGGTCATCGAAGGAAACATTGCTGCGCCCGAGGCTCGCGTGGCCATTGTGGTGGCTCGCTTCAACAGCTTCATCAACGAGAATCTGGTTGATGGTGCGCTGGACGTGCTCAAGCGTCAGGGGCTGGTCCCGGACGAACAAATTACCCTGGTGCGGGTTCCTGGTGCCGTGGAAATTCCATTGGCGGTGAAAAAGCTGGCCAAGAGCGGCAACGTCGATGCCATCATAGCGCTCGGTTGTGTGATCCGTGGTGATACCTACCACTTCGAGCTGGTGGCCAATGAGAACAGCAAGGGTATGGCGCAGGTCATGCTGGAATATGAAATTCCAGTCGCTTTCGGTGTGCTGACTACTGACAATGTTGAACAAGCTATCCAGCGCGCAGGTACCAAGGCGGGTAACAAGGGTGCAGAGGCGGCACTGAGCGCACTGGAAATGATCAACGTCCTGAAAAATCTGGGCGTCTGAAAGGAGTAAGAGATTGAAACCGTCTGAACGCCGCAAGGCCCGCCATTTTGCCGTCCAGGCCATCTACCAATGGCAGATGACCCAGGACAACGTGGCTGATATCGAAGAGCAGTTCAAGCTGGATCAGGACATGAAAGGTGTCGATCTCGGCTACTTCCGTGAACTGTTATTTGGCGTGGCTGGTAACCTGAGCAAGCTGGACACCACTTTTTCACCATTCCTGTCGCGCAAGCTTGAGGATCTGGATTTGGTGGATAAGGCGATCCTGCGTCTGGCGACTTTCGAGTTGCTGTATCGCAAGGACGTTCCTTATCGCGTGGTCATCAACGAAGGCATTGAGCTGGCCAAGGCATTCGCTGCCGAAGATAGCCACAAGTTCGTCAATGGCGTACTCGACAAGGTGATCAAGGATCAGGGGTTGGGCAAGTAAGCTCGAGCCGTTTCATTCTGATTGCCTCAAGCCAGCGTAAGCTGGCTTTTTTTTAGAACTGTTTTGGCACTGGATGCCAGCCATGGGGTGTCGCTAAGGGAGTTAGCCATAGCGCGAGGTGTGACATGGGTGAATTTGAATTGATCCGGCGCTATTTTCAGCGTCCGGTGCGCCGTAAAGATGTGGTCGTAGGATCCGGTGATGATTGCGCCCTGCTGAGTGTGCCAGCCGATACCTTATTGGCCGTCAGTACCGACACGCTGGTGGCGGGAGTCCACTTCTTTGCCGATATGGATCCCCGCAAACTGGGGCACAAAGCATTGGCCGTGAACCTTTCGGATCTGGCTGCCATGGGGGCCGAGCCGCGTTGGGTCTCATTGGCACTGACCTTACCCGAGGTGAACGAGTCCTGGGTGGCGGCATTTGCCGAAGGGTTTCTGGCGTTGGCCGACTTCTACAATGTCGAATTGATCGGTGGCGACATGACCCGAGGGCCGCTATCGATGACGGTCTCGATCAAGGGGGTTGTGCCAGAACAGTGCGCCTTGCGCCGAAATGGTGCCCTGCCGGGTGATGCAGTGTTTGTCACCGGCACCCTGGGGGATGGGGCTCTGGCCCTGCAGCATTGTCTGGGCAAGCTTCAGGTGGCGCCTGATGCATTGCCGGGTTTGATGCAAAAACTCGAGCAACCGCAGCCACGCATCCTGGCCGGTATGGCCCTGCGCAATCTGGCTAGCAGTTGCCTGGACATCTCGGATGGTTTGAGTTCGGATCTGCAGCATATCCTTGTGGCTTCCGGCGTTGGCGCCCAGATCGAGCTCAGTCAGTTGCCGTTGTCGCCCGCACTGGAGGGATTACCGGCAGCTCAGGCCTGGCAATTGGCACTGGCGGGTGGCGATGACTACGAGCTCTGTTTCACCCTGCCGGAAGCCCACCGAGGTGCTTTGCTGTTGGCCTTGCAAGCCGCATCGGTTACCGTGACCGAGATTGGGCGTATTGTGGCCGGTGAGCCACAGATCCAGTGGCTGGAACAGGGTCAGCCCCGGCTTTTGACGCTGCAGGGCTGGGATCACTTCCAGGCCTCTACCGTATAAAACTCAAGGAGATGAGATGATCAAACCTGAACTCAAGCGTTTGTCGTGGCGCAATCCGCTGCATTGGTTAGCGACCGGATTCGGCTCCGGTCTCTCACCCAAGGCTCCCGGTACTTTCGGTACCCTGGCGGCCATTCCCTTCTATCTGTTGGTCATGGAGTGGCCACTCTGGGCCTACAGTGCTTTGCTATTGGTGGGCTGCATCGCCGGTGTCTGGATTTGTGAGTCGGCGACCCGGGCGATCAGCATGGAAGATCATGGCGGCATCGTTTGGGATGAATTCATGGGCTTTGGTATCACCATGCTGCTGGCCCCCAGTGGCTGGCTCTGGATCGGAGTTGGCTTCTTGTTATTCCGTTTTTTCGACATCCTCAAGCCCTGGCCTATTCGCTGGTTTGATCGTCAGGTCAAAGGCGGTCTGGGTATCATGCTCGATGACATAGTGGCCGGGATCTTCGCCTGTTTAACTCTGCAAGTTTTGGCACATTTCGTGCTTCCGCTCTAATGGCTGCCGATCAGAGCAGCAGACGTTATCTCGTCTGTTGCCTGATTTCGCCATGCAAAATAGCAACAAATCGGGATTGTGACGGATAAGTTGCGAAACGTGACCATCTGAGTCTATTCGTGAAAATAGCGGCTTTTACTGCTCTGTGGCGGTTTTGCTGAAACAATTATTCAGCTGAAGACCTGATTGGCGTTTCATCTGTTGCTGGTGTGGATTTTTACTAGCTTAATATTCTTAAAAGATGGATAAGCATAGTGATAAGTTGCATATCTATCTGCGTATACCCGATTTACACAGCATAATAAACGAAGTAACTTACGTCAGTTTGCTTACAAAACTTAAGAATAAACCGCCTTTGGCCACGCGGTCCGAAGGTATAAATCGGAAGTAAAAGATTCAGGGTGCAAGCCCTGTCGAGGTTGTGTCATGTCCTTGCTTGAAGTCAGGAACCTGCGGATCGAGTATCCGTCCCGCCGTGGCGTGATGGCCGCGGTCAAGGATCTCTCCTTTACCATCGAAAAGGGAGAAATCCTGGGTGTGGTCGGGGAGTCAGGTGCCGGTAAGTCCACCATTGGCAACGCTATTATCGATCTGCTGAGCCCTCCGGGTCGTATTGCCCGGGGTGATGTCTATCTCAATGGTAAAAAAATCTCCGGCCTAACACCGGAAGAGATGCGCAAGGTCCGTGGCGCCCATATCGGTTTCATCTTTCAGGATCCGATGACCTCGTTGAATCCCCTGTTCACCGTGGAACGCCAGTTAGTCGAGACCATCGAAGCCAATACCGAGCTGCGAGGCGCGGCGGCCGTGGCGCGAGCCATCGAGCTGATGGCCTCGGTCGGAATTCCGCAGCCGGAAATCCGTATCAAGCAGTATCCCCACCAGTTCTCCGGTGGTATGCGTCAGCGGGTGGTTATAGCCATCGCCTTGTCAGGGGATCCCGAGTTCATCATTGCCGATGAGCCGACTACCGCGCTGGATGTGTCAATTCAGGATCAGATCCTCGAACTGATCAAAACCCTGTGCAAAGAGCGCCAAGTCGGCTGCATGCTCGTCACTCATGACATGGGTGTGGTGTCGAATGTTACCGATCGCGTGGCTGTGATGTACCGCGGCGATCTGATGGAGATTGGACCTACCGCCAAAGTACTGGGTGAACCGGAACATCCCTATACCAAGAGTCTGATTGCGGCGGTTCCGCGCTCGGATATCAAGCTGGTCCGTTTCCCTTTGGTCAGCTACATCGAAGAAGCGGGCGAGAGCCAGCCGCTGGATCTGAAGAATCACTGGCTGGGACAGGCCATGGTACAGCGGGCGCATCAGGGGGCTTTGCTGCGGGTCGAAGATGTCAGCCTGAAATTCGTGACCAAAGACTCGTTCTTCGAGTCTCGCCGCCAATATGTGCAGGCGAATAATCATGTCAGCTTCGAGATCCAGGAAGGCGAGACCTTTGGCCTGGTCGGTGAATCCGGCTCCGGCAAGTCGACGATTGCCCGGGTGATTGCCGGTCTATATCCGCCTAACGAAGGCAAGATCATCTTCGAAGATATCGACCTGACGGCGCTGAAGAGCGAAAAAGAGCGTCGGCCATTACGTCGCCAGATGCAGATGGTATTCCAGAATCCCTACTCATCCATGAATCCCCGGATGAAGGTCGGTGACATCATCGCCGAGCCCATCCGTTTCCATAAGCTGGCGGAAAGTGAGCAGCAGATTGCACAAATCGTTGCCGATTTACTGGATCATGTCGGTCTGGGGCGTCTGGCTGCGTTGAAGTACCCCCATGAGTTTTCCGGTGGCCAGCGCCAGCGGATTTCGATTGCCCGGGCTTTGGCGACGCGTCCCCGCTTGCTCATCTGTGATGAGCCGACCTCGGCACTCGATGTGTCGGTTCAGGCACAGATCCTGAATCTGCTCAAGGATCTGCAGGATGAGCTGAAGTTGACCATGCTGTTCATCAGCCACGATTTACCCGTCATCCGCCAGATGTGCGATCGCATTGGCGTGATGCAGAAAGGGGCCCTGCTGGAGGTCGCCCCGACCGAGCAACTGTTTACGGCGCCACACCATGAGTACAGCCGTAAGTTGATTTCCCTGATGCCGGAGTTCAAGGGGATGAGTCGCGACGGTCTGCAGATCGCAGGCTGAGTCCGTAACCGGAACCAAACAACAACAACAGCTACACGGAGTAAGCAATGAAGAAAGGATTTACCAAGATCGCAGCCGCGCTGTTTGCTGCAGGCGTGAGCTTCAACCTGTATGCCGCTAATGTCACTGTGGCTCTGGATGCGGATCCGGAATCTCTGGACGTCTATGAGCAACTGTCAGGTGGTATCCTGCAGTTTGCCCATATGTCCTATGATCCGCTGGTGCGTTTGACCAAGGATATGAAGTTTGAAGCGCGTCTGGCGGAAAGCTGGGAACAACTGGATGCCAAGACAGTGCGTTTCCATCTGCGCAAGGGTGTCAAGTTCCATTCTGGCAACCCGTTCACCGCTGATGATGTCATCTGGACCTATAACCGCATCATGAAGTCTGAAGACTACAAGGGCTTGTTCGAAGTCTATGAAGGTCTGAAGAAGGTTGATGACTTCACTGTGGATCTGGTGGCCAAGGTGCCATATCCGCTGGCGCTGCAAAACGCCACCTACATCTTCCCGATGGACTCCAAGTTCTACACCGGTACTACCGAAGATGGTAAGGACAAGGCTGAAATCGTCAAGGCTGCTGGCACCTATGCCGCAACCCACGTCTCCGGGACTGGTCCGTTCAAGGTGGTAACCCGTGAGCAAGGCGTCAAGCTGGAGCTGGAACGCAATGCTGACTACTGGGACAAGGCCTCTCCAGGTAACGTCCAGAAGCTGAAGGTTGTACCGATCAAGGAAGACGCGACTCGGGTTGCCGCACTGCTGTCCGGTGACGTCGATATGATCGCGCCTGTGGCTCCGAACGACCAGGATCGTGTCAAGAAGGCGGCCAATATCCAGCTGGTGACCGAGCCGAGCAACCGGACCGTGATCTTCGAAATGAACCAGAAGACTCAACCGGCATTTGCTGACAAGCGTGTGCGTCAAGCGGTGAACTACGCGGTCAATCAGCCAGGTATCGTCGAGAAGATCATGAAAGGCTTCGCGACTCCGGCTGGCCAATTGAGCCCGGCTGGTTACCTGGGCCATGTTGATTCCCTGACTCCGGCCTTCGATCTGGCTAAGGCCAAGCAACTGATGAAGGATGCTGGCTATGAGAAGGGCTTCAAGATCACCATGATCTCCACCAACAACCGTTACATCAACGATGCCAAGATCTCTCAGGCCGTCGCCGCCATGCTCTCCAAGATCAACATCAAGGTTGAGCTGAAGACTATGCCGAAGGCTCAGTACTGGCCAGAGTTTGACAAGTGCGCTAGCGACATGCAGATGATCGGTTGGCAGTCTGATACCCAGGACTCCGGTAACTACTTCGAATACCTGGTGCAGACTCGTGATGACAAGACTGGTAAGGGTCAATACAACTGCGGCGGTTACTCCAATGCGGAAGTGGATAAGCTGATTGCTGCTTCCAATGCTGAAGTGGATGTCGCCAAGCGTACTGCCCAGCTGCAACAGATCGAGAAGATCCTGGCTGATGATGCCGCTATCCTGCCCATCCATTGGCAGAACCTGGCGTGGGCTTCCAAGACCGCGCTGGATATCAAGCCGATCGTCAACAGCAATGACTTCCCGTACTACGGCGATCTGAAAGTCAAAGAGTAATACCCGGGGTTAGTCCCCAGGCGTAATGCTACGGCCGTCCTGCTCCCCGCCTTTGGTGGGGCGTGGGACGCGCCGTTATTATCGTTTGTTTAATAGTTCATCGCCTGTCGATGACGTGTGGTTGCAAGGATACCCCTGCATGTTTACGTTTTTGGTCAAGCGGCTGCTGCAAGCCGTGGTTGTCATGTTTGTCATCAGCCTGGTGGCGTTTGCCATTCAGGATAACTTGGGTGATCCCTTACGCGAAATGGTGGGGCAGAGTGTCTCTGAAGCCCAACGCGAAGCCTTGCGCGTCAAACTGGGATTACACGACCCCTTCATGGTGAAGTACGGTCGCTTCCTCAAGGGTGTCGTTCATGGCGATTGGGGGACTTCCTTCATTTTCAAGAAACCGGCATTGGAAGTCATTCTCTCCAAACTGGTTGCGACGCTGGAGTTGGTGTTCGGCGCCTCACTGATCATCGTCGTGCTGTCTATCCCGCTTGGGGTTTATTCCGCCATCCATCCTCGTAGCATCCTGACCAAGTGCATCATGGGTGCCAGCATCATAGGTATTTCTGTGCCGGTGTTCCTGACCGCGATCTTGTTGATGTATGTGTTCTCGGTGCAGTTGGGTTGGCTGCCCTCCTATGGCCGAGGTGAAACCCTGAACCTGCTGGGGTGGGATTCCGGCTTCTTCACCTGGGACGGTATTCAGCATCTGATCCTCCCTTCGGTGGCCTTGTCATCCATCATGTTGCCATTGTTTATCCGGCTGGTGCGTTCCGAAATGCTGGAAGTACTGAGCTCTGAATATGTGAAATTTGCTTGGGCCAAGGGGCTCGACAAAAAGAAGGTGTGGTATCAGCATGCCTTGAAAAATACCATGCTGCCGGTGATTACCGTCGGCGGTGTGCAGATCGGGACCATGGTGGCCTACACCATTTTGACCGAGACTGTGTTCCAGTGGCCGGGTACCGGCTTTCTGTTCCTTGAGGCGATCAACCGGGTCGATACCCCCTTGATCACCGCCTATGTCATCTTTGTGGGGCTGGTGTTTGTGGTAACCAATACCTTCGTCGATCTGCTGTACGGCGTGATCAATCCGACCGTCAACCTGACTGGCAAGGGAGCCTGAACATGAGCCAACTACAAACTCTCAGCCGTTGGGACCGCTTCCGTCAGTCCGATTTGGTCTATTTCTTTCTGAAAGACAAGGTGGCCATGTTCTGCATGGCCGTGTTTGTCAGCTATGTGTTGCTGGCCTTGATGGCACCGCTGATTTCTCCCCATGATCCCTATGATCAGGCAACCTATGACATCATGGATGCCGAATTACCCCCCTCCTGGCTGGAGGGTGGGGATGAACGTTTCCTGCTGGGTACCGATAACCAGGGCCGCGATATTCTGAGCACCATGCTGTATGGCTCACGGGTTTCCCTGACCATTGGTCTGTTTGCGGTAGGGCTGCAACTGGTGTTGGGGATCGTGATCGGTCTGATTGCCGGTTATGCTGGCGGACGGATCGATAACTTGTTGATGCGTTTTGCCGATGTGCAGCTCTCGTTCTCGACCATGATGGTGGCGATCATCGTCTCGGCGATCTTCCAGGCTGCGCTGGGCGGCGAGTTCTACTCCCAATATGCCATTTTGATGCTGGTGGTGATTATCGGGATTTCCGAGTGGCCGCAATACGCCCGGACCATCCGTGCCTCGGTGCTGGCCGAGAAGAAAAAAGAGTATGTGGAGGCGGCGCGCGTCATGGGCTTCAAGGCGCCACGCATCATGTTCCGGCATATCCTGCCCAACTGCCTGTCGCCGATCCTGGTAATTTCTACCGTGCAGGTGGCGAACGCCATCATGTCGGAAGCGGCGCTCTCCTTCCTCGGGTTGGGGATGCCGGTGGATAAACCGTCGCTGGGTTCGCTCATCAGCATCGGCTTTAACTACATGTTCTCCGGCTCCTGGTGGATCACCGCATTCCCGGGCTTGTGCCTGGTGCTGCTGGTGCTGGTCATCAACCTGCTGGGGGATTGGTTGCGGGATGTGTTCAACCCGAAGATCTATAAGGGTTAATGACTAGCCGGTTGTACAACTGATAACGGCGGAGCTGAAGCTCCGCCGTTTTTTTATTGGCTGCGGGAAAACTTTCATTCTCATCGTCAACGTTGCAAATTCGCAGCATTATGCTGCCTGCTTTTTGTCCAACCGTGACAGGCTGGAGGATCCTCCTGCGGATGTCGGTATGCGAGGTGATAGCTGCTATACAAACGGCATAAGTTGCCCCTGCAGTGCTGCTTATCGGCCTGCTAGACGATTGTGTGTGTAAACGATTTTCTGCATACTGGCCGCGCAGTCAGGATCGACGCGGTTTTTCAGTCACGGAAGGAGAGCAAAGATGAGCCCATTCTCACTACGACATCTTGTCATGTTCTCCGTTAACCCGAGCACTGATAAAGCGACCGCCATTCGGTCCGCTGCCTGATCTTAATTTTCACAGGCCGCGGTACAAGCGGACTGTGGAACCTCGTAATACCCCCAGTCGCATTGTCCCCCGGCCTCCTTAAAAATCCTGTTGGAGGTGTGTTATGCGTCGTTCTGTATTCATGAATCTGGCTCTGTGGTGTGTAAAGGCGGATGTGGCGCTGGAGCAAGCGCGTCTGCGCAGTGCTGTGCGTCAGGCCCGTGCCGAGCTGGGTCACTATTCAGGGCATTTGTTGCGGGATATTGGGTTGGATGAAACCACGTTGGCCCGGACACTCGAATCCCGCCATCGTGAATCTCTGCGTCTGGTCTGTCGTACCCGTCAGCGGCACCGATGGCCCAGACAAGGCTGAAGGTCGGGCAGGGCGCCCCATGGCGTGCCTGCCCTCAGCCCGGATGGTTAATGTCATCATCTGACCGACAAAATAAAAACGCCCCCGTCTGTTCGGGAGCGTTTTTTTATACCTCGATTCAGGGATGTGTCGTTAATAGTGGGGCGGCGGAGTCTCTTCTGACTGGCTGGCAATCTGCGAACTGCCACCCTCGCGCAATTTAGCGATTACGGCATCCATCTGCACACGCAATTTCTCTTGCTGCTTTTGTTGTTCAGCCAACTCCTGGCTGAGTTGTTCGATGGCGTGATCCTGAAATGCGACCCGGGTTTCCAGGTATTCGATCCGCGCACTGAGTTCCTGTGACATCGTGGCCTCGTTTTGCGGCGTGCTGCCGATAGGAGTATGGGGTGTGCATGATAGCTTGTTGCCGATCCCGACAACAACCGGCTGTAGAAAAATCACCAAAATCGGATCTTGAAATGGGTACCAGAGTCTGCAGACCCAATCTGGCTCACTATTTTTTGATAATTGCCGTGCGAAGCCTGTTGTTCCGCGCCCGAGTACGGTTAGTATTAAACGCTTTATATGACGAGCCTCTCTATCACTAGCACAGAGAGCTGAAATTGGTGTTTTGGAGAAGATAATGAAACAGATCCTGAAAGTTTCCCTGCTGGCTGCGGCCATGGCCGTTGTGATCACCGGTTGCCAACAAGATGAGCAAAAGCCTGCTGCAGCAGGGAAAGCAGCAGAAGCCAAGGCTGAAGTGAAGGCTGATGCCGCCGCTCCTGCCGCCAGCGGTGCATTGAAGACTTTCGAAGAGACTTCTGCCTATGCAATTGGCCAATCCATGGGCCGTTACATCAGCAACACGCTGGAGCGTCAGCAAGAGCTGGGCGTCAAGCTGGATAACGCCATGATCATGAAGGGCGTCCAGGATGGTCTGGTTAAGAAGTCTCTGCTGAGCGAAGAGCAACTGGAAAAAGCGTTAAAGAATTACGATCAGAAAATCAATGAAGCCTCTGCCAAGAAAGCCGCTGACGATGCCAAGGCTAACTTGGAGAAGGGTAAAAAGTTCTTGGAAGAAAATGCCAAGAAGAAGGGCGTGACGGTTACCAAGTCCGGTCTGCAGTATGAAGTGATCACCGAAGGCAAGGGTCCGAAGCCGAAGGCTTCCGACATGGTCAAGGTGCACTACACAGGTACTCTGATCAATGGCACCAAGTTTGACAGCTCCGTGGATCGTAAAGAGCCGGCCGAGTTCCCGCTGGATCACGTGATCCCGGGTTGGACCGAAGGCGTTCAGCTGATGAATGTCGGCTCCAAGTACAAGTTCTACCTGCCGTCTGAACTGGCTTACGGCGAACAAGGCGCTGGCTCTATCCCTGCCAATTCCGTGTTGGTATTTGAAGTTGAACTGCTCTCCATCGGCAAAGACAAGCCGGCGGATGCCAATGCTGAAGTGAAGACTGACGCCGCTAAGAAATAAGCCCCAGGCTCTACACATAACGGCCCCTGACGGGGCCGTTTTTTTTAACGCCAGAATGGTTTATCCAGTTCATGCTGGCGTTCGCTGGGGCTGATGCCGATATCTTTGAGCTGGTAATCGCTGAGTTCGGCCAGATGCAGACGGCTACGCCGGTTGTGCCGCCACTGCTGGATTAGCCGCGCTATCAGCTTAAGAAACTCTAATGACTTTGCGCTCGGGGTCGTTGCCTGTTCTGCGGATTGAATATCCATGTTAGCCTCCTGCTAGAGCTTGCTGTTAGGCCAATGTTCCATTTAGGCTGACTAAGCTTCAAACGCGAAAAACTGCAGCATCTATAAGGTAGGCTTATGTCGGTACTCATGCATCGTCTAAAAGCGTTGGCGGTTTTGGAGGCGGTATTGCGTACCGGCTCCTTCAGCCGGGCGGCCGAGCAGCTGTTCATTACTCAATCGGCGGTCAGTCAGCATATCAAGCAGCTCGAGAGCGAGGTGGGGCTGCTCTTCGAGCGCACATCCCGCCAGTTGAAGCCCACCTCCAGTGCCGAGCGATTACGGCCCTATCTGGCTCAGGGTTTCGCCCAGCTGGAGGAAGGATGGCGACAACTGAAGCGGCAGGACGATGATCGAGTAGTGACCATCACCCTGTTGCCGTCGTTCGCCAGCCGCTGGTTACTACCTCGACTGAGCCATTTCAGCCAGTGCTGCCCGCAGATCGAGTTGCGACTGTCGATGAGCGATCAGCTGCAGGACTTGCACACCTCGGCGCTGGACTTGGCCATCCGCTTCGGCAAGGGGAACTACCCGGGGATGCAGGTGACGCATCTGATGGATGATGAACTGTTTCCGGTTGCCTCTCCGGGATTGTTGGCGGCGCAAGGGGCACCGGCATCGCCAGCCGATCTGCACCGCTTCACGCTGCTCAAGGATAATTCCCTGGAGTCGTTCAACTGGTCCAGCTGGTTGGCGTTGGCCGGTGCTACCGGGTTTACGCCCTATCACAATCTCACCATCTCCGATTCGGCCCAGATCGTCAGCATGGCGCTGGCCGGGCAGGGGATTGCACTGGCGCGGCGTTCGTTGGTGAGTACCGAGTTGCGGCAGGGCAGCCTGGTGCAACTATTCGATGTGGTGTTGCCCTGTCCCTATTCCTACTACTTGTTACAAACCCCGCGTACCCGTCTACGACCCGCGGTGCAGAGTTTTGTGCGCTGGCTACAGGCCGAAATACAGGCTGAGACACAGGCTGAAACCAGATCATAGCGCCCGAGGCCGGCCTGATGAGCCTGATTATTGCCTGACCTTGACGGCAGGCCGGGAGCGATTGCGCCACTGCCGATACTGGGGCCAGCTCAGGGCGTAATGACGCAGCAGGCAGGGCGGATGGTCGGGTTCATCGCGTAGCCGTTCAGCCACAAACACCAGGCCATTTTTCTCCATCACCCGCCCTGAGGCCGGGTTCTGCGGCGTATGTTCTGCGAGGATCTGATCCACCCCCAACTCATCGAAGGCAAAATCGAGCAGTGCGGCGACGGCCTCGCTCATCAGCCCCTGCCCCCAATACTCCGGGGCAAGCCAATAGCCCAGATTGCCGGTCAATACGATGCTGCGGTCTGCTTGGCGCTGCTCGTTGAGTAGCAGGCTGATACTGCCGAGCAGTAAGCCACTATTGAGCACTGTGATGGCATAACTGACGGCTTGCTGGGTCTGCCAATTCTCGGCTTGGGATTCAATCCAGCGAGCGGCAAGACCTGGTGGATACGGATGGGGGATCAGCACGCAACCCTCGGCGATTTCGCGTCGGCTGGCGAGTTGCTGCACGCGGTCGGCATCGGCAAGTGTGAAGGGACGCAAACGCAAGCGAGGCGTCAGAAGCTCGGGTTGGGCCATCTCGATCCTCGGCAGGCAACGGGTTAGTCCTAGCCTGCCATAGACCAGAGGTGCAGGCCAGCTCTCACACGGTCGCTTCGGGGGCCAGGCGGCGCAGCAGACTCTCGCGCTGACGCCAAAAGGGTTCATCCCAGGGCTTGGGTTGCCCGGGCTTGTTGATGTGGCGGTCATCGCCAGTGGCCAGGAACTGACGCATGCCTTCCGGATTCAGCCAGTAGAAGATCCCCCAATGGGCGAAGTCCCATTCAGCATTATAGGGATGCGCCTCGTAATCGATGTAATACAACCCGTGCGGCGTGAGGACAAAATTGGCCGGGAAGTAATCGATATGCCAACCGGCTCGCTGTAACTGGGCGGCCATTTCCAAGATGGCGCGAAAATGCCGGTCATCCAGTGCGTTCTGGAGCAGCAAATCGGTGATGAGTTCGCCGGGGATGTACTCCTTGGCCAGGCAATACCCGGTGGTGCTGTACCCGAGTAATCGTGGATGGGCTATGTTCGCCTGCTGCAGTCGCATGTAGCTGCACAGTTCAAACTCCAGCGCCTGGGCGAAGGGGATGGTCTGATTGGGTGTCGGACAGTAGCGTTTGAGGACTATCTGTGGCGGCAAGCCCTGGGCGCTGCGGCCTTCGGCCTGCTGATACAGATAGGAGACTGCGGATTTGCCGCGGCCCAATTCGGTGATGGGGACATAGACTTCACCGGCCAGTAACAACTGTTCACCGTCCAGCTGCATCGGGTGGGGTGATGGGGGATTCAATGCGGCGAGCACCATGGTTCGACTCCTGTCTGGGCTATTCCTGAAACCGGAGTCTGCCTGCTCCGGCTTCATCCGCTGTAGGCCTAGTCTGGAGCATGTGACGGCGGGCTGTCTTCCATCCCGAGGGTGGAGCCGGGTGGTCGAATTGATTCGCTGACCGGACTTGTAATGACGCCAACCCTGCTCGATGATGAAGGTATGTTCTGCCTGTTGTATTGCTCTTCAAGGAGAGTCTGATGAGCCACATTGCAACCCTGACCTTTTCCCCTTCGCTGGATAGCGCCACCCTCACCAACAAGCTCTATCCCGAAGGCAAACTGCGCTGTGCTGCTCCTGTCTTCGAGCCTGGCGGCGGCGGTATCAATGTGGCGCGTGCCATCCAGCGTCTGGGGGGCCAGGCGCTGGCGATTTTCCCGGCCGGAGGCCCGACCGGCCAGCATCTGACCGAGTTGTTGCAGGCAGAAGGATTGAGAGTCGCGGTGGAGTCAACCCGTGACTGGACCCGCCAGAACCTGCATGTGCTGGCGGAAAGTACCGGTGAGCAATACCGGTTTGTGATGCCCGGCGCCAGTCTCTGTTCGGAAGAGATCCATGGCTTGCGGCAAAAGGTCGCGGCCCTGCCCGCCCACTCCTTGCTGGTGATCAGCGGTAGCCTGCCGCCGGGCATGGATGTGGCGGATCTGGTTGATTTCATCGTCTTTGCCAAGCAGAACCATCTGCGCTGTGTGGTCGATAGTTCCGGCCCGGCCCTGGCCGCTGCGGTCGCCGAGGGCGGCCTGCTGCTCATCAAGCCGAATCTCTCCGAGTTGGCGGAGTTGACCGGCTTGGTGCTGGATAGCCCGCAGGCCATCATCACGGCCGCCCGTTCGCTGATTGCTAAGCGCGCCAGCAAGCTGGTGGTGGTTTCTATGGGCCCTCAGGGCGCCTTGGCCATCAGTGCCGATCAGAGTGTGCAGGTGGTGCCGCCGCCGGTGAAGAAGCTCAGCACCGTCGGCGCTGGTGACAGCATGGTGGGCGCCATGTGCCTGAAGCTGGCGGCCGGTGCCTCGTTGGAGGAGATGGTGCGCTATGGCGTGGCGGCGGGTACGGCCGCCACCCTGCGCCATGGCACCCAGTTGTGTGATCGGGACGAGACCCAGAAGTTATATCAGCAACTGGTGACTGGCTCGTAATGAACTACGGCAGCATGGATGCGACCTCGACCCGGTTGCGTCCTGACTGCTTGGCCTGATACAGCGCCAAGTCCGCCTTGTGCAGTGCGTCCCGCAACGGCGAGGCTGCATCCAGTGTCGCGACCCCGAAACTGGCGGTCACACTGAGTTCCTGAGGCGGATGGTCCTGCAGGCGCTGTCGCAGTTGTTCGGCCACCGCAGCGGCATCGCCCAGGTCGATGTCGGGTAGAAATAGTAAAAACTCTTCCCCGCCATGACGTGATACATGGCCAACGACTGGCAGCGGCTGCAGCAGCCGTGCAAGCCAGACCAGGATATCGTCGCCTTTGTCATGACCGAGTGTATCGTTAATCCGCTTGAAATGGTCCACATCCACCAGGATGACGGCTCCACTTGTCGCGCGTGCGGCCTGCTGCCAGCGTTCTATGGCCAACTGCATACCGCGCCGATTCAACAACCCGGTCAGGGGATCATGGGTCGCGGCCTGGATCAGCTGTTCACTTTTTTTCTCATGGCTCAACGCAACAAACAGCAGGGTCAGTAGATGATTGCTGGTCATCATGGCGAAAAACAGCAAAGTCATGGCAGGTGAGGCGACTGTATTGCCTGGTTGCTGGGGCTGGGGTAGCAGGCTCAAACGCCAGAGCAGAAGAACAATGATGCTACCGCCGAGGATCAGCATCAGCCGATAGGTGTAGGGGTAGCGTTGGCGCATCCACCGGTGGGCATAGTGGATATTCCATACCATATTTATCACCAGAGTGGTGGTCGTCAGAATGGCTCTATGCACCGGGGAGGGCTGTATCCAGGTGAACCAGGCCAATGCCACTCCGTAGCACAGCAGGATGCCGCCGATCGCAGACCAGGGAATGGGGCGCGCCAAAAAGCGATAGAGTCCGGCGGTGACCAGCCAGAGGGCGCTGATGTAGGGCAGGTTGATGCTCAAGATCCATAGCCAGGGGGGTAGCCGGAGCCATAGCTCATCTTGCAATAGCAGCAATAGACTCGTGATGATCAACGTGGCAGCAAGTAGCAGATAGTTGACTCCCGGCGTCTCCCGGTTCAGCAACCAGAGCAGCAGCATGGTGAGTAGACCGATCAGCATACTCACCAAGTCGATGGTGATCAGGGCATGAGGATCAAACAGGATCGACATGGTGTACAAGCCTCCGGGTGACAAATCGCTTCATCATCATGGGCGCAGGCTCGAGTCGTTCTGCCTGGCCTCAATTCGTCGTATTAACAGCTCTCGCGGCCACTGGCGTTGAACGAAAACAGACGAATTTCTCCGCGCTCTTCCCAGCCAAGATGGCGGTAAAACGCCATGGCGCTGTCATTATCAGCATGAACCATCAAGTGAGTCTTGCCGACACCTATTTCATTCAGGGCACCGACTGCTGCCGCCAACAGCGCCTTACCCATGCCTCGTCCACGGGCGGCTTCGGCCACGGTCAGGTGCTGTAGATACCCACGACGGCCATCGGTGCCAACCAGAATAGCACCCAGCAGCACATCCTGTTCACGGACAACAAAACTCAAGCCCGGATTGCAGGCCAGATAGGCGGCGATGGCGGTTTGGGAGTCGGCTTCGCGCAGGGTCAGGCCGCTACTGCGTTGCCAGAGAGCCATCACCTCCGGGTAGTCGGCTGGGGTCATGGGATCGAGGTGAAAAGACATGGCGAGCTCCTTGCTGGATCACCATCACTCCTGTGATGGCTGGAAAAGGCAGTTAGTGGCTAAAGGGCAGAGGACGAACCAGTTGCAGGGTCTTGTTGAGGACGCCGTCGCTGACATCCAACTGGTAGTCGCCGGAGACTTGATAGATCTGCCAGCTATCGGCGCTTAGCCCCTGCAGGCGCAGGAAGTCGGTGGCCTCGCTGACGCTGGCAAAGGCCTGGCTACCGGTCAGCAGCCCGTAGCACCAGGGGCCCAGAGCCAGCACCACCTGACCTTGTGCCAGCGCTTGTTGATGGCGTGGCGACTCCAGCACATAAACGGCATGTCGGGGCTCCTGGCGCACCATGGGCACGCTGGCTTTCTGGTAATCAATAAACGCAGCCATACCCAGCGCCAACAGGATCGCCAGCGGCACTAGCAGCCGGTGCAGCGTGGTGAGCATGGGATCCTCCGCATCAGGGAATAGAGGAATTACTGTACGGTAAAAGAACGGCGCAGACTATCGGTCGGTCCAGGTTTTCGATAGATAAGTTCTTGATCTTATGAAGATATAAAAAAAACAGGCCACCATGAGGGCAGCCTGTTGCAGATTAGGACTCCAAGGGGTCTTAAAACAAGCCCAAACCCTTGAGCATCACCAGCAGGATCAGCAGCGGCGAGACGTAGCGCAGCAGGAAAAACAGCACCCGCACCAGTCTGTCGTTAGCCAGGGCACCGTGGTTGGAGAGCGCCAGCTTCAGCTTGTCAAAGCCCCAGACCCAGCCGACAAACAGCGCCACGAAGATGCCTCCGGCGGGCAGAATGATGTTGGAAGAGAGGTAGTCGAACAGATCAAACATGGTCATGCCGAACAGTTTGAAATCGGCCAACGTGCTGTTGGTCAAGGCGCAGGTGGAGCCCATCAGAGCCAGGATCAGCAGGCTGATCAGCGTCGCCTTCTTGCGGGAAAGACCGAAGCGTTCGTGGATGATGGCTACCGGCACTTCCAGTAGCGAGAGCATGGCTCCGGTGGCGGCCACGGCGGCCAGCACGAAGAACACCACCATCAGCAGGTGGCCCATGGGGATCTGGGCAAAGACCGCCGGGATGGTGATAAACACCAACGAGGGGCCGGCTGCCGGTTCGAAGCCGAAGGTGAACACCGCCGGGAAGATGGCGATGCCAGCCAGCATGGAGACAAACAGATCCGCCGCCATGACTCGCACCGTGGTAGCCGGAATATTCTGATCATCACGGAAGTAGCTGCCATAGGTCATCATGGTGCCCATGCCGATGGAGAGCTTGAAAAACGCCAGCCCCATCGCCATCAGCACCACGGAGCCAGTGATTTTGCTGAAGTCCGGCTGGAACAAGAAGGCCAGACCTTCGCTCGCTTTTTCCAGCGACAAACTGACGGCACACAGCATCAGCAGCAGCAGAAAGAGTAGCGGCATCAGTTTCTTGGTGACCGCTTCGATGCCTTTGGCCACACCGCACAGCAAGATGCCGCCGATGAAGATCAACACTGCCCACTGCCACAGCAGGGACTGCAGCGGGTCACTGATCAGGGCACCAAATGCCGCGCCGGTCACCTGGGGATCACTGGAGAGGATGGAGCCATCAATGGCCTTGAGGATATAGGCAAAGACCCAGGCCACCACCTCGGAGTAGAAGGACATGATGAGGAAGGCCGCCAGCATGCCGAAGGCGCCGATCAGCCACCAGGGCTGGCCACGGGGGGCCAGCCGTTGCAATGTGGTGATGGGGTTGGCCTTGGCCTGCCGACCGAGCGTGATCTCGGCGATCATCACCGGCAGACCGATGAGCAGGGTGGCCAGCAGATAGACCAGCAAGAAGCCGGCGCCGCCATTTGCTCCCGTCATATAGGGGAATTTCCAGATATTACCGAGGCCGACGGCCGAGCCCAGGGTAGCGGCGAGTACGCCGAAGCTGCTGGTGAAGCCATCCCGCTTCACGCTGAGAGATTGTTGACTCATAGTGTCCTTAGTTCCGCTGTCGATGCCGGCATTTGGCAGATTTTGTCCCACTGATGGGAAGCGCGGCAGATTTTTCCATCGAAAGAGAGGGACTCCAAGTTATTTCTGCCAAGTTACAGTACCGGCCGCTAAAAAATGTGCTTTCGCGCGTGTCTTGCTCCAGGAGGGTGAGCCTGGGGAGAGGGACTGGAAACGAAAAAGCCCTGCCAGATGCTGGCAGGGCTTGCTATCACGACCTCGGAGGAGAGAGGGAATTACTCACTCAGACTCAGCAGCGGGGTGTCATCCCAGATCAGAGCATCCTGATCGCTGCCTCCGGCGAAGTTCCAGGGGCCCAGTTCGGCCTGCAGCGGACGATAGCTGCTGGAAAGGCCATCCAGATCCCAGGTGGTGACGTAGAACTTGATGCCGTTGAGACTATCCGGACGTCCCAGTGAGGCACTCGGGAAATCGAAGTGGATGGTCCGGTTCGCCTTGTCCACCGTGATGGTCGGGGCGGGAGAGATGGAGGTGCCGAACTGGCTGGCGGTCGCCCCTTCACTGCTATAGAGGCTGTTTTGCCAACCGAAGGCAACCACCTGCCGCTGCCAGGTTTCACCATCTGGCATGCTGGCGCGGATCTTCGGCAGCAGGGTGGCGCCACCGGCCTGTTCCGGCAGGTGCATGAAGATGCTGAAGCCCACATGGTCGAAGCCGTTGGTTGGTACCCAGGTATCCGTCAGGTTGGCCATGGTCAGGCTCAGGCGCACATTGCTGCCAGCGTGGTAGAGACGCGCGGCTTCAATGGCCAACTGGCTGTGATCCTTGTCGAAGCTGGCATCTTGCGGCAGGGAGTAGCTGCCCTGTGGACCCGCACTGCCATTGACGCCATCCCCACTGTCATCCAGCGTCAGCGCCGGGGTGTCCGGATAAGCCAACTGGGTCTGGAAGTTGATATCGGCCAGACTGCTGCCCTGGCCGGCGTTATACAGGGCCAGTCGGTGCTCCTGGGTGCCCATGGCAAAGTGGCGAACACTCAGGGTGCTTTGCCACTGGCCATCACCGCCGACCAGCACATCGGTTGCGCTCTCCAGCTCGCCATCGACCACCAGCTTGATGGTGCTGCCCGGAGTTCCTGTGCCTTGCAGCGGCAGATCGGCACTGAGGATCTGATCGGCGAGCGTCGTGCTCAGGGTCATGCTGGTATCGACCGGTGGCAGTTCACCCGTGCCATCGCTCTCCAGCAGCAGGGCTGATTTAGCCGGTAACGCCAGAGTCAGGGTGCCATTCTCGCCGGTAACCAGGTTTAGCGGCAGGGTATCGCCATTGAGTTGGCTGAGCACCTTGAGGCGGGTTCCGGCGGCGAGTCCCGTGGCCATCTGGTTCAACAGCACCGGTTGGCTGGCGGTATTGAGGATCACCAGTGCCTCGGCATCCTCCAGATGACGGCGATAGGCAAAGGCCCCGGCTCCGGCCTTGTCTTCGGCCAGGATCGTCAGATCACCACGGGAAAGCACCTTGTTGTCATGGCGCAGTTGCGCCAGTTGCTGGATGAACTGGTACATGCTGGATTGGTTGTCGAAGGAGTCAATCTGCTGGCCATCCTCCCGGTAGCCACCGGCAAACATGGCATCGCGATAGCCGGTGAAGGCTTGCTCTGTGCCCTGATAGATCACCGGGATCCCGGGCAGGGTCAGCATGGTGAACAGTGCCTGTTTCAGATCATCCGGATTGCCCTGGGAGAGCAGGCGCGCCATGTCGTGGTTCTCGATGAAGTTGCCCAGGCGGTAAGGATCCGGGTACATCTCCATCATTTTGCGCAGGCGGAAGCCCAGCTCGGCGGTGGGTTTACCCCCGGCGAAGACCTGGGTCATGGTGGCCTGCAGCGGGAAGTTCAGCACCGAGGCCAGCTCGGGCTTCTCCTTGGTACCGAGATAGGCGATGAGCTTCTCTTCTCCTTCGGTGTGATAGGCGGTCGAGGCTTCGAAGATCTCGCCCAGACTCAGGAAGTCGGTGCGCCCAGTCTTCTCGGCTTCGGCCAGAATGCCATCGTTGGCGTGGAAGAAGTCATGGTAGAAGTCGTGATCGACAAATTTCACCGTGTCGACGCGGAAGGCATCGACGCCGACGGTATCAATCCAGTAGCGGTAGCTTTGCTTGAGGTAATCGCGCACCGCCGGGGTGCTGGTGTTGAGATCGTCCAGATCCGAGAGCTGGTAGGTCAGCTCTTGAGTCTGGTTGTTGTGATCCTGGATCGCCGGGGTCCAGTGATAGATGGCGGCATTGAAATCACTGCTGTTGTTGCAGTCATTCTGCGCCAGCGGTGCGGGCAGGCTCTGACCGGCGGCCAGGGCGCCGGGGATCAGCTCGAATCCCTGGCAAGGGTTGGCTGGATCATAGGTGCCGGAGTAGGTGAAGAAGTTGCCCAGGTGATTGACCACCACATCCTGGATCAGATACATGCCCTTGGCATGCAGGGATTTGGCCAGCGTCTGGTAACTCTTGAGGTCGCCGAAATGCTCATCGACCTTCTGCAGATCTCGCGCCCAGTAGCCGTGGTAACCGCCATAGTTTTGTGCCGGATCCCACCACTGGTTGGCCACTGGTGGCGTGGTCCAGACTGCCGTCGCGCCTAGACCCTGGATGTAGTCGATTTTCTGCTCGACCCCGGCCAGATCGCCACCGCTGAATTTCTTCTCGCTGGCCGGATCATATTCGCCGGTGCCCTGGTCGTTGTTGGCACTCTCACCATCGTTGAAACGGTCAATCATCAGAAAATAAATTATCTGATCGCGCCAGTCGGGGGATGGCACATGGCTGCCCACCGTCTCGGGAACCTGGGTCTCATTGTTGTCACTTCCACAGGCAGATAGCCCAATGACCAGGCTAACTGCCAGAGCACTGAGCTTGAATACTCGGTTTTTTTCCATATTGATACCCTAGATGCTGAAAAGTTCGTGCTTGATTCTAGGCGGATGGATGCAAATGAAATTAGCCGATTGCGCCAATGTCTTGACGTTTCATGCCAAGGCTGAAAACTGTGAGCTGACGCAGATCCTGGCTGGATCGCGTGGCGGGGGTGATGGCGCGCGGCCTAAATAGCTGTTCCTAACTGTGCTACAGCGACAAGGTAGCACACGCTGACACGCCGTAGATCCATCCCTGGGGGCTCCGCCGCGCCGTCCCTGGCGCGGAGGGGCAGCTTAGCGCTACCCTGCCTCTGTGATAGGTAATTTGTTATTCGAAACAGCCAGTTAGAGCTGGCGTGGCAAGAAGCCTTCACTCTGGTTATCCAGCAGCAAGCGCTGATAGGGGCTCGGGTGGATAAACTCGAACTGCAGGGGTTGGTTCGGGGCCGCGATGGCGGAGAGTTGCCATTGCACGCCATTGCCGCAGAGTTCGCCCAGCAAGGGCTCGCGTCGACCATCTGGCCACAGCGCCCAGCCCTGGGTCCAAGCCTGGCGGGTAAACAGGCGGGCCACGATGCGACCGCTTGGGCATCCGGCCGATGCGGTAGACGGTCGTGGTTCGGCAAACCACAGCAGCTGGTGGCAAATGGCTGCGTGCGGGCCGAGCAGTACGGGCTCGTTCAGGCAATAATCCTGACCGCCGTTGTTATCCAGATAGGTGTGGCCACCGACCCGGTATTCAATGCGAAAGCGCAGCGGATGGTGCACCGGCAGGCTTGGCGTTGACCACAGCTCCACCTCGGCACTGAGAAAGCGCTCGAAGGTGGCGGTATAGGGACGCCAGATGCCGTCGTGATCCTCGCACTGCAGCTGTAACGATTTATCGAACGCCAGATTGCGCACGCAGATCCAGACCCGGGCGCCGTTGTACTGGCGCAGGCTCTGCTCCTGCAGTTCGTTGATGGCGTAATAGAGCACCACGGGTGGCAGTTGCGGCTGTTCATCCTGGGCAAAGTAACGACTACGAAACTCTCCAGGTGGTAGTCCGAACCAGTGGCGAAAGGCGCGCTGGAAGCTGGGAGCATCCTGGTAACCCAGGCGCAGGCCCACCTCCTGAGCCGAATAACGACTATGGCACAGCAGGCTGATCGCCCGGTTCTTGCGCACCTCTTCCAGCAGGCTGCTATAGCTGGCCTGCTGCTGTGCCAGTTGACGCTGCAGGCTGCGGGTCGAGATCTGCAGGCGGCTGGCCAACTCCGGCAGACTTAGCTGCTCGGGCAGCGCCAGATCCAGCCACTGCTTGAGTTGCTCCAGCAGACTGCGTGGCCTCGAGCCGAGCCGGTGCAGGCGATGGATCAGGCTGACCAGCGGCTCATGTAGCTCGGCCAGACTCGGCTCCGGAGAATAGGGTGTGTTCGCCGCCGGCAGGTGCAGCACCGGCAACGGACCATAGCGGACGACTAGCGACTCGCCAGTGGTGGCGCTGTCAGCCATCCGCTGCCGCTCTGGCCACTCCAACGAGCACTCGACACCGGGCAATTGGCGGCTGAGCTGTCGGGAGAGCAGTTGCAGCGAGAACCAGAGGGTGGTGAGTGGGCGCTCCTCCTGCAGCGGCAGAAAACTCAAGCGGGTGGCATGATCCTGATACTGCAATTGCGGATACCAGGGCAAACCCAGCAGGCTGACGCCCTCGCTCCACAGCTCCAGGGCCGAGGTCAGATCCGGGGCACTGCGCAGCCCATATTCCAGCAATACCAGCAGCTGCTGTAGCGACCAGACCTCATCCCCCAATGCCAGTTGCTGCACCGGGTGATGAGCCAGCAGCTGTTGCCGGGGGTCATGCTCCTGGCGCGGCATGTGTCCATTGCTCTGCTGCTGGAGATCCGGCGTTAGCATGACGTGAGCTCGGGAAGCGCGATCTGACCCAGGATCAGCGCCTCCTTGCGGGCTTTAGGCCACTGCTTGAGGCGGTATTCCAGGCGCAAGGCGAGGCTCTGCTCGCCAATGCTCTGCTGCCAGACCAGTTGCAGCGGGCCACGACCGCGCAAGGCGCGCGCCCCCTTGCCGGATTGATGCTCCGCCAGACGCCGCAGCACATCGGTGGAGATACCGGTATACAGGCGGTTGGAAGCATCCCGCAGCATATACACAGACCAGCAGGGAGCCGCAGGGACTGCAGAGTGGGAACATTCAGCAAGGGCAAACTCAGACATAGCGACAGGAGAAGGGATCCGGTAAACCAGCTGGCAGCCTAATCGGATGCAGACACTGACTCAAGAGACCCGGCATAGGCTTTTAAAAAATAGGGGCGTTTTTTAAAAAAGAAAACAGCCACCGAAGTGGCTGCCGAAAGAGACGGAGTAAATAAGGACACAATTCCCGCTTGCATCGGGGTTGCGGTCTTGAATCAGTAGACTGCACCACTTTAGCACATCACGACTGAACCTGGGTTAAACAAATCGGTGCTGATTGGAAATCCAGGCAGAAAAAAGCCGGAGCAGAAGCTCCGGCTGATGAACTCTGATGGTGCGCCGCTTAGAAGTCGTAGCGCATGGCCACGGCCACTACGTCGTCGGTATTGATGCCGTACTGCTTGGTAAAGGCATTGTCATCCAGCAGGTTGACCTTGTAATCCACATAGGTCTGGAAGACCGGTGTGAACTTGTAGCTGGCACCCAGGCTCAGGTACTCGTTGGCGGTGTCGTCGATGTTCTGGCTGCTGTCCTTCACATCCGAACGGACATAGCCCAGGGACGGTACGAACTTGTCGGCGACCGTGTATTGCACCACGGCTTCGTAGCCACGGTTCTTCTCGGCATAGCCGTCACCGATGGCGTAGTGATCGCGGCCGTCGGAGTAGGTAGCGGCGGCATACCAGTTATTGGCAGCATAACGCACACCGATGGCTCCCAGCTTGGCATCGCTATCACCACCAAAGGTGGCATTCAGTTTTTGAGCATCGGTCTTACCGGCCTGGTTGTAGGCGCCGGCAAAGCTCAGGCCCATCGGCAGATCGTAAGAGGCACCCAAGGCGTAACCCTCGGCGCTACCCTGCATCCACTTGCTGGGGTCATTGTTTTGCGGATCATTTTTGCCGGTGAACTGGGCACCCAGGGTCAGGCCCTCATGGGTGAAGGCGTACTTGAGCAGGCCATTGGTGCGGCCGGTGCCGAACACTTCGGTGCCCTTGCCCAGACCATCACCACCCCATTCTGGCAGCACGTCTGTGTAGTCATTGACCATGGAGAGCAGACCATCCTGACGACCGTAGGTCAGGGTGCCGAAGGTGTCGTGACGGATACCGGCAAAGCCCAGACGCAGCTCGTCGTTGTCGCTGCCGGAGGTCGGCAGGTTGTACTCGAACTGACCCAGACCGGTCAGGTTGTTGCCCAGAGCGGTTTCACCTTTCAGACCCATCCGGATGTAGCTTTCATCACCGCGCAGCTCGTCATTGTCGGAGCCGTAATACATGCCGGTGGCGCGGCCGTAGAGATCCAGTTTGGTGCCATCTTTGTCATACAGATTCGCTGCAGAGGCAGTGCCGGCAGCCAACAGGGTCGGAATACTCAATGCAATTAATGTGGCTTTCATCATGTCACCCTCATGGTTATTGGAACCGGCCAGCGTCATGAACAGGGTCCTGAACAATCCGGCCAGCTTGGTACATGAGCACCAATCTAGCCCCTGAAACCTAAACGAGAGCTTAATCGAGAAAGCGTGACGGGGCTCAAACTGAATGGCATGTAAACCAGAGATCTGAAAACGTGGGTGTCAGCCCCGCCGCAGAGGGCGGGGCCGTTAATGGAGCGGATCAGTGGAGCGGCTCAGTGGAGCGGATCCGTGGAGCGGATTAGCAGGGGCTTTGTGGCTGGCACTGCTGCGGTAGCCGGGAGAGGAACCCCTCGGCATCGAGAAATCCGTCAATCCGTGTCAGCGCCCGCTGGGGCTGACCAAAGAACTGGATGGCGGGCAAGCCGGTGACTTGCAGTTCAGCTAACAGGGCGCGCTGCTCGGCATCCATGTTACTGAGATCGACCCGCAGCAGACGGTAGTGGGCCAACTGCTGTTGCACCCCGGGGTGGCTGAAGGTTTCCTGCTCCAGCTGGTGGCAGGCGGCGCACCAGTCGGCATACAAGTCCAGCATCACCGGCTGCCCCTGGGCGCGGGCCTGTTGCAACTGTTGCTGCAGCTCACTGCGGCTCTGGATGTCGGTAAAGGGCAGGCTGGCGTAGGTAGTGGGTGCCAACCACTGCCAGCTGCCAAACGCCAGCAGGGGCAATAGCAGCAGGGCGGCGATGCGCAGGCGCGGGGAGGGGAGCAGGGTCAGCAGCAGGTAGCCGCTGGCCGTGGTGATCAGCAGACTCCAGCCACCGCGGATCAACCACTCCGGCAACCAGCGACCGAGCAACAACAGCGGCGCGGCCAGCAGCACGAAGCCAAAGCACACCTTGACCCTGTGCATCCAGATCCCGCGCTTGGGCAGCCAGCGTGGACCCAGGGTACCCAGCAGCAACATGGGCCAGCCCATCCCCAGCGCCAGGGCATACAGCACCTGAGCTCCGAGCCAGAGATCGCCGCTTTGTGCCACATACAGCAGGGCACCGGAGAGCGGGGCCGTGGTACAGGGGGAGCAGACCAGCGCCGAGATGGCACCCATCAGCAGCACTCCGGGCAGGGAGCCGCTGCGCTGGGCGCCGGCCAGTCGTTGCAGCCGCTGCTGCAGGGCGCCGGGCAGTTGCAGCTCGAAGGCGCCGAACATGGCGGCGGCGAGCAGGATAAACAGCAGGCTGAACAGCCCCAGCATCAGCGGATGCTGCAGCCAGGCCTGCAGGCCAGCTCCGAGGGAGGCTACCGCCAGGCCGAGCACTGTGTAGGTCAGCGCCATGCCCTGCACATAGGCCAGGGACAGTGCCAGGGCGCGGCCGGTGGAGAGGGCTCCGCGGCCGAGGATAATGGCGCTGAGGATCGGATACATGGGCAGCATGCAGGGGGTCAGCGCCAGTCCGAAGCCCAGCAGCAGGAAGAGTCCGATCGCCTGCCAACCGCCCTGCGCCAGGGCCGCTTGTGAGCGATCACTCGGCGTCGCATCGGCATCCGGCAAGGGGGTCAGGTTCTGCGCGGCGGCTGGTTGGCCCTCGGTGGTCGAAGGCTGGGGGGTGGCGGTCGCTGACGTGAGCGCTGAGTCCACGGCCTGCAGGGGAATGCGCTGGGTCACCGGCGGGTAGCACATGCCTTCGGTGCAGCCTTGATAACTCAGCTCCAGCACGGCTTGAGCCGGGATCTGCTGCAGGGGGATGGCAAAGTCCAGATCGTAGTGGAACACCTGGGTACGGCCAAAGAATTCATCGTCGTGTAGATCACCAGGCGGCAGCGTCACCACCCCCAGTTGGCCCTCACTCACCTGCCAGTGCAGCTTGTCCCGATACAGGTAGTAGCCGGGGGCTATCTCCAGCCGGATCTGCAGCTCATTCCCCTGCTGCTGGCTGCTGAGGATAAAGGCGCGTTCGGCCGGTAAAAACTGTGGCGTGGCGGGGGCCAGTCCCAGCTGGTTAAGCACATCATCGGCCGAGTTAGCAGATGCTAACACCGGCGTAGCGGATCCGCTGGCTGGCAGCGACGAGGTTGGCGAGGGCGCGGTGGCCTGCGCTGCGTGCAAGGGCCCTGCTACGGCAAGCAACAGCAGCAGAGTGAGACACCAGGGCATCAGGAGCGGCCGGGAGGCGAAGCTTACTCGTCCCGGCAAGGGGATCAAAAAGGTCATAGGGTGACGTCGGCTATCCAGTTCAGGTAATCGGCATCGGCCAGCACCACCGGCAGCGCCAGAATTTCCGGGGTCTCATAGGGGTGATGCTGCCTTAGAAAAACGCGCAGCGGCTCGAACAGATCTGCGCGGGTCTTGATCAACAACTGACTCTCGTCACTCTGCTCCACCCGGCCTTGCCAGCTATAGATGGAGTGGATGAGCGGCACGACATTGACGCAGGCCGCCAGTCGCTGCTCGATGATGTTGCTCGCCAGCAGGTTGGCAACCCCTTCATTGGGGCAGGTGCAGAGCACCAGAATGGCATCGGTCATGAGGAATCGGATCCAGAGGCAGGAGGTGAGCCACTATAACCACGGCCGGGGGGAATTGCATCCGTCCCGGCGTCGGTGGCTATACCGACTCACCGCTAACCGCTACTCCAGTTCGGCGGCCTGGCGATAGCGTCGGGCTTTGTAGCTGGGGCGCTTGAGGTTCTCCACCGACAGCACCTCGTCCAGTTGCTCGGCCGTCATCAAGCCCAGCTCGAGCACCACTTCGCGCACGCTCTTGCCGGTGGTCGCGCACAGCTTGCCCACCTTGTCCCCGGCCTGGTGGCCGATATAGGGATCGAGGAAGGTGACGATGCCGATGGAGTGGAACACATAGTGCTCGCAGACGGCCGGATTGGCGGTGATCCCCTCGACACACTTCTCGCGCAGCGAGACGCAAGCCCGGCTGAGCAGATGCAGGCTCTCGAACAGGCACTGGGCGATGACCGGCTCCATGACGTTGAGCTGCAACTGTCCGGCCTCGGCGGCCAGGGTGATGGTGACATCGTTGCCCACCACCTTGAAGCAGGCCTGATTGACCACCTCGGGGATCACCGGGTTGACCTTGGCCGGCATGATGGAAGAGCCCGCCTGCAACTGGGGCAGATTCAGCTCGTTGAATCCGGCCCGCGGCCCCGAGCTTAGCAGCCGCAGATCGTTGCAGATCTTGGAGAGCTTGACCGCCAGCCGCTTCAGCGCGCCATGCAGCATCACATAGGCGCCGCAATCGGAGGTGGCCTCGATGAGATCTTCGGCTTGCTCGAAGGGGTAGCCAGTGATCTCGGCCAGGCGGCGCACCGCCAGTGCCGAATACTCAGGCGGCGAGTTCAGGCCGGTGCCGATGGCGGTGGCGCCCAGGTTGATCTCCAGCAGCAGCTCCTGGCAGCGCTTGATGTTCTTAATCTCCTCGCGCAGGGTCACCGCCCAGGCATGGAACTCCTGGCCGAGCGTCATGGGCACCGCATCCTGCAACTGGGTGCGCCCCATCTTCAGGATGTCATGGAACTCCAGCGCCTTGTCATCGAAGGCCTTGATGAGATCGATCAGGGTGTGCAGACCGGCGTTGGTGGTTTCGAACAGTGCGACGCGAAAGCCGGTGGGATAGGCATCGTTGGTCGACTGGCACTTGTTGACGTGATCATTGGGGTGGATCAGATCGTGCCGACCCTTGGCGAAGCCCTGTAGCTCCAGCGCCAGATTGGCCAGCACTTCATTGACGTTCATATTCACCGAGGTGCCGGCGCCGCCCTGAAACAGATCCACCGGGAATTGATCGAAGCAGGCACCGGTTTCCAGCATATGGTCGCAGGCCTGGACTATAGAGTCGGCAATGCGCGGATCTATAGTGCCGAGCTCGCCATTGGCCAGCGCGGCGGCCTTCTTGGTTAGCAACATGCCGCGAATAAACTCCGGGACATCCGAGATGGTCTGCTGGCTGATCTGGAAATTGGCCACGGCGCGCAGGGTGTGAATGCCGTAATAGAGATGATCAGGAACTGGTAGCGACCCCAGCAGGTCTTCTTCGATGCGGATGCTTTCACTCATGACAGACCTCGGAACAGACAGGAGCGAGCCGGATCCCGTGGCGAGTCTCCGTGCCGGGGAGGGAGGCGGTGGCGGCCATAAGGTCCATCTGGCCTGTGGCTCTGAGTCTAGTCCAGTGTCGCCCGACAGAGTTGGCGCCAGATCACTGCGTTATCGTCTCGGCTACGGCGTTGGGCGCCCGCGCGGTACCACAGCCGGGGTTGCGGCACAGTCGCTGGTATAAAAAATCGCCAGACGACTTGAACTTGTGGCGTAGCGCCCCCATCTAACCAGAGATGCGGGCAGCGGCCCGCCTGTTTTTTTGAGGTCATTATGGGCAAGTTTCTGCTGGGTTTGATTGGGCTCTTCTTCGTCGAGATCTGGGTACTGATCAAGGTCGGCTCGAGTATCGGAGCTCTGACAACGCTGATCCTGATGGTGCTCGCCGCCATGCTGGGGGGCCAGCTGGTGCGCAGTCAGGGCGTCATGACGCTATTTAATCTGCAAAAGCGTATGCAGGCCGGGGAAGCCCCCGGTGGTGAGTTATTGCAAGGCATCTGGCTGGCGGTGGCCGGTTTTCTCTTCATCTTCCCCGGTTTTGTCAGCGATATTTTCGGCCTGCTGCTGCTGCAACCGGCGATCCGCCGTGGCCTGACCCGGTTGTGGATCGCCCGGGTGGCCAGCTCGGTAGGCCGTGCTTCGGCACACTCGGCCACCTTTCGCAGCGGTCCTTTCGGCACCCCGCTGAATGATGAGGCGCAACCACGGGATCCCTTTGCCGAGCCCAAGGTCGGCGAAGCCAATGGCTCAGCCCCGAAAACCGGCACCACCATCGACGGCGAGTTCGAACGCAAGGAATAACCGGGCGCCGGAGCCGCAGCTTTTTTTCGTCGCTGCCCCTTGAAGGGGCGAAATCTGCCCCCACATTGGAGTGGACATTATTGAAAACCGGTCGCTAGTGTCTGGCGACCGAGTTTGACTAACAACACAAGATTCGACCTCTGACGGTTGTTCAGCAGGTCGCGTTTAGGTAACAACACTTTAGTAGGAGAGTTATCGATGAAAATTCGTCCATTACATGACCGCGTCATCATTAAGCGCACCGAAGTCGAATCCAAATCTGCAGGCGGTATCGTGCTGACGGGCTCTGCGGCCCAGAAGTCCACCCGCGGTGAAGTTCTGGCCGTGGGCACCGGTCGTATCCTGGACAATGGTGAAGTCAAGCCGATGGCCGTCAAGGTCGGTGATCAGGTGATCTTCAACGAAGGGTACAACGTCAAGACCGAGAAGCTGGACGGCCAGGACGTACTGATCCTGTCTGAAACCGACATCCTGGCTATCGTAGAAGCGTAAGCTGGTTGGCGTAGAAGCCTAAGCTGGTTGGCGTAAGAAGCCTAAGTTTGCCGATTGGCACTTTACCTCTAACTCTCGATTTTAAGGATTGAAACAAATGGCTGCAAAAGACGTACTGTTTGGTAACGATGCTCGTGTGAAGATGCTGGAAGGCGTGAACGTACTGGCCAACGCCGTGAAAGTTACCCTGGGCCCGAAAGGCCGTAACGTGGTGCTGGACAAGTCCTATGGCGCCCCGCTCATCACCAAAGACGGCGTGACCGTTGCCAAAGAGATCGAACTGGAAGACAAGTTCCAGAACATGGGCGCGCAAATGGTCAAGGAAGTTGCTTCCCAGGCCAACGATGCTGCCGGTGACGGTACCACCACCGCCACTGTACTGGCACAAGCCATCGTCACCGAAGGTCTGAAGGCTGTCGCCGCTGGCATGAACCCGATGGATCTGAAGCGTGGTATCGACAAGGCCGTGGTTGCCGCGGTCGAAGAGCTCAAGGCGCTGTCCGTTCCTTGTGCTGACACCAAGTCGGTTGCCCAGGTTGGTACCATCTCCGCCAACTCCGACGCCACCGTCGGTAACCTCATCGCCGAAGCGATGGAGAAGGTGGGTCGCGATGGCGTCATCACAGTGGAAGACGGCACCGGTCTGCACGACGAACTGGATCTGGTAGAAGGGATGCAGTTTGACCGTGGCTACCTGTCACCCTACTTCGTCAACAAGCCGGAAACCGGCGCTGTTGAACTGGAAGATCCGTTCATCCTGCTGGTGGACAAGAAGATCTCCAACATCCGTGAAATCCTGCCGGTGCTCGAAGGCGTCGCCAAGGCTGGCAAGCCGCTGGTGCTGGTGGCTGAAGATGTCGAAGGCGAAGCCCTGGCGACTCTGGTGGTCAACACCATGCGCGGCATCGTCAAGGTTGCTGCGGTCAAGGCTCCTGGCTTTGGCGATCGTCGCAAGGCCATGCTGCAAGATATCGCCATCCTGACTGCCGGTACCGTCATCTCCGAAGAGATCGGTATGGAGCTGGAGAAGGCGACTCTGGAAGATCTGGGCCGTGCCAAGCGCGTGGTCATCACCAAGGACAACACCACCATCATCGATGGCGCCGGTGAAGTCTCTGCCATCGAATCCCGTGTCGCTCAGATCCGTCAACAGATCGAAGAGTCAACTTCCGATTACGACAAAGAGAAGCTGCAAGAGCGCGTGGCCAAGCTGGCTGGCGGCGTTGCGGTGATCAAGGTTGGCGCTGCTACCGAAGTCGCGATGAAAGAGAAGAAGGCCCGTGTCGACGACGCCCTGCACGCCACTCGTGCTGCGGTTGAAGAAGGCGTGGTGGCCGGTGGCGGTGTCGCCCTGGTGCGTGTCGCGGCCAAGCTGGCCGAGCTCAAGGGTGACAACGACGATCAGACCGTGGGTATCCGTGTGGCCCTGCGCTCCATGGAAGCGCCGCTGCGTCAGATCGTGGCCAACGCCGGTGAAGAGCCATCCGTGGTCGCCAACCGCGTCCGTGAAGGCGAAGGTAACTTCGGTTACAACGCCGCCACCGAAGTCTACGGCGACATGCTGGAGATGGGTATCCTGGATCCGACCAAGGTGACTCGTTCTGCCCTGCAGTTCGCCGCTTCCGTGGCTGGTCTGATGCTGACCACCGAGTGCATGGTCACCGACCTGCCGAAGAAGGATGCCCCGGCAGCCCCGGATATGGGCGGCATGGGTGGCATGGGCGGAATGATGTAATCTGCTAGCTCACGCTAACATCCTGAAAAAAGGCCGGTTTTTAACCGGCCTTTTTTTTATTTCTGACGTTGGCAGTCAGCGTATGGTTTCGCGCCTGACGGGCGGATTTTCGACGCGCAAGTGTCGATTCCCGACTCCCGACTCTTGATTCGGTTTGATCCGGTTCCGCCCTGTCGGCTTGGGCGATTTGCCAACCTGCTGTTGGCGGGGGCGGGCCAAGGGGGAAAAGGCCTCCCCCTTGGCAATCCCGGGCCCGGGTTTATGCCGACTGCCGGGACAGCCCCGGGCTGCGGGACGTCTTTCACCGGCCGGGAGCCACACGCCATCCCTGGCGTGACGCTCCCTCTTGCGGTCATCCTGACCGCGAACCGGTTACAGCCAGCCCGCCGCGCCCGGTCTGTCTGCTGTCCAGCCTGGCAGACGGCGTGGAGTTTGGATGATGAATTTCGGCCGTAGGTCGGGCTGAGTTGGGCGAAGCCCGACGTTTACCGCGTAAGGATTTTCGCTCTTAACGGTCGAGGTCGAGACCCGGATCTGGATTCGGTTTGATCCGGTTCCGCCCTGTCGGCAATCGCGATTTGCCAACCTGCCGTTGGCGGGGGCGGGTTAAGGACCGAAGCCGCGGTCCTTAACAATCCTGCGGCTGGTTGTATGCCGACTGCTGGGAAGGCCCCGGGCTTCGGGTCGTCTTGCACCGGCCGGGAGCCACACTCCATCCCTGGCGTGACGCTCCCTCTTGCGGTCATCCTGACCGCGCACCGGCTCCAGCCACCCCTTCACCCGGCCCGGCAGACGGCTTCGGGTTTAGGTGTCATTGCAACGAGCAAGAGCTGGTTGCGCGCGATGCCCGGCAGACGGCTTTGGGTTTGGGCGTCATTGCAACGAGCAAGAGCTGGTTGCGCTCGATGCTCTGCAGACGGCTTTGGGTTTGTGCGATGAAGGGCTGCGATGCTTGCGGTGCGCCCTGTCCTTGCGGATCAGTGCTGGGGCTGAAAAAGAATAACCACTAACTTTTTTAGGCAGAATGCCAGGAGTGCAAAGGCCGCGGAAAACCAGACCAGAGTTGTGAGCCAATAGGTTATTGCATGCTCTGATTTTTTAACCATGGTTGGGCCAGACTTGGTGATGGCTAATGTCTCACCCGATATTAAACCACTCAAATTCAGACTGATGATAAAACCTGCCAACGCAATAAAACCAACCAGAGATAATGCCAAGCTGAGACGTGCCTTGTATTGAAATCCAAGAATGCACAGCATGGAAATAAGCAGCGCTGGAATTCCAATCCAAAAGAAAAACCACATCAGCATATCGGATATGGGTTGAATCAATGCCAACATAATAGTCCTTGATCCTTATTTTGCTCTTTCTTGATTTTCAATGAATGCCATTTGCCCGAACTGATACCACACCTCGTCACCCTAATCCGCGCCGCGGAATAGCAAGTAGGGCGCAATAGCAAAGCGTATTGCGCCAGATTTAATAATGGTCATAACATATCTCAACAATAATTTTTCTCGACTAGATGGAATTTATTATGTTTTCGTCGAAAGCTAACAGTAAATAATAGGTGCCCGCTTATGGAACTATCGACAGCCCATGGTCTTTTATTGTTGGTTATCGGTGTTGCCATTATTTTTTTTATTCGGCGCAATACGCTTTGCTATTGCGCCCTACGGGCTATTTGTGAGCAGAATTGGCACCTGAGTACTATTTCATATGATCAATGAAAAATTCTCGATATATCCTTAACAATATCATTGTCTTTGATGTTAGGGTATCTGCTGATTAACAACGGAATGTCTCTTTCTGATTTATCCGCTACTTCTAATTTATAGATTGAAGTCGATTCATCAATATTAACGAAGAGGTTGCCAATGTAAGTAGCTTTGCCACTAGCAACGGTGAAAGGAATTGAAAATATTTTTGAGGTATATGTCACGTTTATACCTTCTGAGCGCCACTGATAAAGTTCATAATTCCCAGCTGGGAGTTCCGCTACCACCAGGCGTCCTTTGGGGTGGTTCCAATCCATTGGATCTTGCATATTCCCGGTCATAAATGCTCCATCCCCTTGCTTCCCATCTTCCACCGGTCGGTAGTCAACAATCACGCTACTTAGAGAATGTGTTAAGGACATAACAATAAGCCCTTTGCCTTTGTTGTGTGCCAGAGAGTAATCACTTGGAACATTAAAATTGGCGCAGCCTGCTAGAAATAGGGCGACGAGAAGAGTGAGGGTTCTAATCAATGTTGACACGGATTTCTCCAGCAAGTAGGGCGCAATAGCAAAGCGTATTGCGCCAGATTTAATAATGACCATAACATGTCGCAACAATTAAATTTATCGACCAGCTATAAATTATTATGTCTCCGCCGAAAGTTAATGGTAAAAATAGGTGCCCGCTCACGGAACCATCGATAGTCCATGGTCTTTTATTATTGGTTATCGGTGTTTCCATTATTTGTTATTTCGGCGCAATACGCTACGCTATTGCGCCCTACGGGCTTTTCAATTTCAAAATTTCTTTAATGGTCTGAATTCAATTTCGAATCTGTCAGCACTAGGGATGGAATCAAAAATGTCCACGTGAGATAATTCTTTTGATGATAAAATCTTATCAATGGCTTTTGTTTTCTGTTCAGGATCCGCTCTGCATCCAAAATAAATTGATTTTATTGATTCAGCTGGTATTTTATATAGAAAGATAGTTCTTGGATCCCTAGATATGTCCTTTAAATATTCTGAATACATGGATTCAATAAAAGAGTACTTCAGGTCTTCAGCTGGTGCATACATGTCCATCTCATTCATGTCTCTTAGGTATCGATTGCCCTCTTGATCCGTAACATCTCTCAAGTTGATAAGATACATTCCATTATTTAGTTCTGTCTTTTCAAGAGAGTCACTATCATAAAGGGTAAACTCAATCTTGGGTAAATAATCATGATGAACAATTATTTTTTCTGCAGCAACTAAAGGAAGAATTACTCGATGCTCTTTCTCATAAATCCATTCTTCACTTTTTATTAAGAAGTGCTCTAGGATTGATTCAAATTTATCTATGCTGGGTCGTTTCGAGTTATATCTTACTCTTTGTGTTTTACCTACATTCAAAGCTAGTCTTTTTCTTGTTTCATCTTCATCTATTACTAGGTTTTCTTCACCATATTTATCTAGTTTTGACGTGAGAACGTTATAACTTTGATACTTTTCTAGTAGTGGTTTTGTTAGGTCAAACTCTATAACAATCCCTTTGTGTTGCTCAGCATAATGAGACCACATTAGCAAGTTGTTATTGGTCTCAGAAAAAGATGCAACGGAATAATCAAAATATGAGGCATCAGATAGAGTTTCAAATTCTTTCTCATATAGTTCTGTGTTGTTATTTACTTGACTTGGTCTAAGTTCAAATGGGTCATTGAGCGCGTATTTTTGGCTTGCTCTGATTAATAAGCTATCAAAAAATTCCAGCCTTAAAGATGTATACTTGAATAATTTATTCAACATGTTTGTAACTCAAAATGAAAGCTAGCGATTATTTTGTGCGAAAACATTTCCTGTTTATGTGGCTGCATTCTCGCATTCCATTTATTTGATTGTCTCGAAAAATACATCCAATCAATCCATTGAGTTATTTCTCTTCATCTGTCTGGCATGATAGGAGGCGACTGGCTTCCCTATCTAAGAGTGAGCTTCACTCGGGCCTTTTGTGCATATTCTCGTGTCCCGTGGCCGTATCGGCGTGCGGGGTTCGAGCGATTTAGTCAGCAACAGTTATGGCTACCGCAGGGGCTTGCGGCCGCCACAGTGCCAGGTGCGATCTCGGTGGAGCTGTTATGGCTGACAGTAACCTTGAGTAATTTGATTTCCTACGCTACCGCACTTTTTTCGTTGGGGAAAATGGATTCACATGAGTGGGCTCACATTTTGACCGCCAATCTGGGGTTTGCCTTTTAACCTGCAAGTTCAATAGCCCCATGCGAGCGATTACGCTGCGCTAATGGCTCCTACAAGATCTCGGCTCTTTACCCTGAATTCATCAGCTAAACCATCCTTCGTTCTAAAACAGAAGGGATGGAGTAAACGCCGCTTTTGCTCGTTTCAAATAAACCAAAACCCCAAGCCGTCTGTCGGGCCAGGTGGCGGGGTGAACGCAGCCGGTGCGCGGTCAGGATGACCGCAAAAGGGAGCGTCACGCCAGGGATGGCGTGTGGCGACCGGCCGGTGAAGGGAATCCCAGAGCCCGGGGCTTTCCCGACAGTCGGCATACACCCAGCCGCAGGATTGTTAAGGACCGCGGCTTCGGTCCTTAACCCGCCCCCGCCAACGGCAGGTTGGCAAATCGCCGCAGCCGACGGGGCGGAACCGGATCAAGCCGAAACCGAATCCAGCTGGAAACGGTGAATATTGAAATTCATATGGGAAACAATATGAGGGCGTACTATGGAGTTAGTCTGTTATGCCGCATCAGATTAGTTTTTATCCGACCTGAATAGGTTTCTGTGGTGCGCATACTGGGTTGACCATATATACGGACTGGCTTGGTTTCCAGGCTGCGCCGGAAATTAAATCTATGGGTATCGAGAAAATGCCAAAATCGATCAATATCCCAAGCAATGAAGTGGCGTCAAATGTGTGGGTTGTCTGGATGGTGCCGGTCTGACAGTCATCTGCTTTGGCTTCCAATATATAATTCTCACCACGCTTGGCGGTAAATACACTGCCTTCGGTTCCCATAGGGACGCCATTAATATAAATTTTGGCTTCTCTATTTGATGAACGCACAGAAAGCGTATCTGTTGTGCCATTTATGATCGATGAACAGCCTGAAGTGAGGGTAATGGCAGCAACCAACCCTGTGGCAAATAATTTATTCATTATCTTCCTTGATGTTTTTTATAATGATGTGACAGGTTAATATTATTTTTGAAACGGTATTTTCCGGATCTCATATATCGGAAAATTCTGCGGAGTACTTTAATCGTTTGGGTCTCAAAGGATAACTCTCTATTCCCGCGTTTATAGGATTCAAAAAACCGAGCAATAGTTCAGATTTTCGAGTCCATCTATTGCCCCTATTCCCCCAAATCTGGTGCGCGGTCAGGATGACCGGCTTTTGCCATTTGCCCCTCATCACCCAAACCCCAAGCCGTCTGTCGGGCCGGGTGGCGGGGTGAACGGAATCGGTGCGCGGTCAGGATGACCGCAACAGGGAGCGTCACGCCAGGGATGGCGTGTGGCTCCCGGCCGGTGGAGAGAGCCCTAGAGCCCGGAGCTTTCTCGACAGTCGGCATACGCCAAGGCCCGGGATTGCCAAGGGGGAGGCCTTTTCCCCCTTGGTCCGCCCCCGCCAACGGCAGGTTGGCAAATCCCCTCAGCCGACCAGGGCGGAACCGGATCAAGTCGAAACCCAATCAAGCCGGAACCGAATCAAACCGTATCACCACGCGGTAAACGTCGGGCTTCGCCCAACTCAGTCCGACCTACGGGGGAGGGGCCGAAACCAGCCGTCATCTGCCGGGTCGGGCAGCGGTCGATCGGCCCGACGACAGGGCCGCTATCGCCGAGCCGGGCTGAGAGCCAGGGAGACAGCCCTCGTCTCCCTGTCACACAGGCGTCAATTGGACGTCATATTCCCCCTCTAGAGTCAGTACTCCAAAAACAAGAATGGAGTTCCACCATGCGCTCGGGATTGGTTTTATCTGCACTGACAGCGGCCCTGCTGTTAGCAGGGTGTGGCGATGACGCCGAAACAAAGGCCCCGCCAAGCGTGGTCAAGATTGGCGTCATCAGTGACGTGCATGTATTCGATGCGGTCAAGCTGGGCGGGGTGCCGGGTGAGCCGGCCTATGAAGAGGCCATCGGCAAGGATCGCAAGGCCTTCTTGCAGAGCCAGGCCCTGGTGCAGTCGGCGCTGGATCGACTGGTCGCGGCGGGCAATCAGCTCATTCTCATCACCGGCGACCTGACCAAGGATGGCGAACAGTACTCCCACGAGTGGTTGCGTGAGGCGATCACCCAGGTGCAGGCCAAGGGCGTCAAGGTGCTGCTGATCCCCGGCAATCACGATATGAACAATCCCTATGGCACGAGTGGCTCCATCTTCCTCGAGCAGAACAGTCTGGGAGCCGAGGTCGGATCCATAGCTCCTTATATGGAGCACAGCGACGGTACGCCGCTGTATGATGTGCCACGCTTCGACCGCTTCTATGCCGACTTCGGCTTTAAGGATGCGGTGGCCCGCGATGACCACTCCTTCTCCTATGTCAGCGAGCCGGTGCCGGGACTGTGGGTGCTGGCGCTGGATCTGGCCAATAGCTCCTTGCCGCAGGCGACCAGCAACTGGTCCACGGAGGCCGGACGGCAGGACTATCCGCCGACCGGCGGCTCTCTGCTGGCGCCGCAACGGGCGCAGACCTGGGCCTGGGTCAAAACCATGGCCGCCCGTGCCAAGGCCGAGGGCAAGGTGCTGCTGACCATGAGCCACTTTGGCGGCATTGAACACTTTACCGGCCAGAACCTGCTGATCCCCGACTATGTGCTGGATGGTGCGGGCAAGGCCTCCTACCTGCAGGGATTGCAGTGGTCGCCCTATGTCGAGACCTTCACTGCCGCCGATGGCAGCACGGGGCAGATCCCCTATCAGACCAGCAGCGAATATGTGTCGCGGGCGCTGGCCGAGGCCGGGGTGAACCTGCTGCTGACCGGTCACTTCCATGCCAACGACATAGCGCGCCGCGATTATGGCAATGGCAACTTTCTGATTGATATCGAGACCGGGGCCACCGTCAGCTATCCCGCCTCGATGCGTCAGCTGGTGCTGGATTTGCCGAGCAAGACCCTGAGCGTGAATACCGATATCGAGACGGTGCAGGCCGACGTGCCGGAGGCCGGTCTCGAGGCGCTGGTCGATGCCATGGCGAATAACCTGCTGGCGGCTCTGGGGCTGGAGGTGCCGGACTCGCTGGCCAATCTGCTGGATGCCCTGCTGCTCAAGCGCCCGCTGTGGAGCCTGATGTGCGACCTCTATCTGGTCGGTCAGGGGCTGGATCCGCAGGCCGATCAGGCGCAAGGGGAGGCGGCCATGCTGGCGGCACTGCCGAGCGGCGTGACGAAAGACCAACTGCAGGCCACCACCCTGACCACGCTCATCTCCACCCTGCTCAAGGCCCACTATGCCGGGGATGAGGGCAGCAATCCGGCGCTGGGCGCCAGTCAGCGCTTTGCCATCGGTTGGCTGACCCAGGTCAATGCCACTCAGTTGCAGGCGCTGATGACGGCGCAGCTTACCGCCATGCAGTTGCAAGGCCAGGTGCCCGACAGCGTGCTGGCCCAGTTCAGCCAGATGGTTCCCCTGATCGGCCTGGTCGGTTACGGCGTGGTCAATGATCCGACCCCGGATCGCAACGTGCGCATCGACCTGACCACCGGCACCCTGCAAGCCCAGTAACTCCCTCGCAAGCAACCCGACCCACCGACCGGCGGCCCCCCGCCGGTCACTTCCCCATGCGATCCATCTTGATCTACTTGGCTCTTCATCCTGAACTCATCACCCAAACTCCAAGCCCTCTGCTGTGCCATGACCGTGCATAAATGCCGCCTTTGCTCGTCAGACTTACACACCCAAACCCCAAGCCGTCTGTCGGGCCGGGTGGCGGGGTGAACGGAATCGGGGCGCGGTCAGGATGACCGCAACAGGGAGCGTCACGCCAGGGATGGCGTGTGGCGACCGGCCGGTGGAGAGAATCCCGGAGCCCGGGGCTTTCCCGACAGTCGGCATAAACCAACGGCCAGGGGTCAAGGGGGCAGGGCCTTTTGCCCCCTTGCCGCCCCCGCCAATGGCAGGTTGGCCAATCGCCGCAGCCGACAGGGCGGAACCGAACCGGCCAAGTCGGAACCGGCTAAGTCGAAACTGGCCACCTCGGGCCGCCGAATCGGCAGGCTGGCCGATCAGCCAGGATCGGCGGCATGGCCAGCCGCCCAGGCCCCAGAACTTGCAAGGCCACATTGCAGATTCCGCGATTTACAGCCCCAGCCCGCAGTCGCATAGTGAATGTCTTTATCAAAATGCTATGGGAAACATAAGGATATGTTGAATTCGATCTCGACTCCGGCCAGAACCCTGACCGGGCAGGATTTCAAGACACTGTCACTGGCGGCCTTGGGGGGCGCGCTGGAGTTCTATGACTTCATCATCTTTGTCTTCTTTGCCGTCATCATCGGCGATCTCTTCTTCCCGGCGGATATTCCCGACTGGCTGCGCCAATTCCAGACCTTCGGCATCTTTGCTGCCGGTTATCTGGCACGGCCGCTGGGCGGCATCATCATGGCGCACTTTGGCGACAAAATTGGCCGCAAGCGCATGTTTACCCTGAGTATCTTTATGATGGCGGTGCCGACCCTGCTCATCGGCCTGCTGCCCACCTATGCCGCCATCGGCATTGCTGCTCCCATCATGCTGTTGGGACTGCGGATCTTGCAGGGCGCGGCCATCGGCGGCGAAGTGCCGGGGGCCTGGGTGTTTGTCGCCGAGCATGTGCCCGCGGCGCGAGTCGGGCTGGCGTGCGGCATCCTGACCGCAGGCTTGACCGCCGGTATCCTGCTGGGATCCCTGGTCGCCACGGCGATCAATACCCAGATCCCCAAGGAAGAGGTGGTGGTGTGGGGCTGGCGGTTGGCGTTCGTGCTGGGCGGGGTGTTTGGCATCATCGCCATGTATCTGCGGCGCTGGCTGCATGAGACGCCGGTATTTGCCGAGCTGCAGGCGCGCAAGGCGCTGGCCGCCGAGATGCCGCTCAAGGCGGTGCTGCGGGATCACAAAGCGGCGGTGGTGGTCTCCATGCTGCTGACCTGGCTGCTCTCGGCCGGGATTGTGGTGGTGATCCTGATGACGCCCACCTATTTGCAGAAGGTCTATGCCCTGACGCCGCCCGAGGCGCTCAAGGCCAACTCGCTGGCGATTGTGGCGCTGACGCTGGGTTGTATCGTCGCCGGACGACTGATCGACTGGCTGGGTAGCGGCGTCACCTTTATGGGCGGCTCTGTGCTGCTGGCGCTGACCACCTGGAATTTCTACAGCGGTCTGCAAGGCGGCACCAGCGATCTGCTGCTGCATTATGCCCAGGCGGGATTCTGTGTCGGTATCGTCGGCGCCGTGCCCTATGTGATGGTGAATGCCTTTCCGGCGGCGGTGCGCTTCTCCGGCTTGTCCTTCTCTTACAACGTGGCCTACGCGGTGTTTGGCGGTCTGACCCCCATGCTGGTGACCCTGTGGCTGGCCAAAGATATGCTGGCGCCGGCCTACTATGTGGTCAGCCTGTGCGGGTTGGGTTTTGGCATCGGCGCTTACCTGTGGTGGCGTCAGCGCGGTGCCCTGCGCCTGCAAGCCGAAGCGGCCTGATCGACAGAGCTGCGAGTTGTGCCGACACCGCCACCTTCTGGTGGCGGTGTCGTTTCTGGCGGATGGGCCGGTTACCGGATTGGACGACTTGCCGCCCGCTCTGCTCACCGGCGCTGAGCTCTACTAACCGGCGCTGAGCGCCAGCGCGGCGCTGAAGCGCTCCTTGCCGTATTGCATCATGGCGTAGAAGTCATCGCGCCGCACCGGCACCTGCATGGCCGAGGCCAGGCGATCCCGGCTGCTGTCGACGTCTGGATCATGGAAAAACACGAACTGGGCATCCATGCCGATGAGCACCACCCAGTGCGGGGCCTTGTCGCCGGTCAGCCGCCAGGTGCTGATCAGCACCAGCACCGGATGACCGCTCTTTAGCTCCTGCTCCAGCTCTTCCAGACCCGGCCGCCGCACCGTGGGCATGATGCCTGCCTCGGCCAGTTGCTGCTCGAAATCGCCCTGCACCAGCTCCATCACCTGACGCTTGCTGTCACTGCGCACCCCGCGCAGGAAGGGGGTGCAGGTCTGGCTGATCCAGACGCGAGGATGCAGGCCGCGGCGATGGGCGGCCAGTGCCAGGCCCAGCGCCGAGCAGCCGCCGTGGCCCGTGGTCATGAACACTGTGGTGGCCTCGCGCCAGATCTGCACCTCGTGGCGGCGGCTCAGGGCAAACTCGGGCTGCAGCGCCGCCTGTGCCATCAGCAGGCAGGCCGGGCCACAGGTGAACGGCAGGGTCTGGGCGTAGTAGGGGATGGGTAGCAGATGGGGGAGTTTCCCGGGCTGCAGCCGCTTCTCCAGGCGCACGCCGTCGGCGGCATCATCGTAATAGTGGGCCAGCACGCGGATCGGCCGGTAGCCCTGTTGCAGATAGAGGCGCTTGGCCTCGTCGTTATCTTGCCGCACCTCCAGGCGCAGGGTGATATAGCCCAGCGCCACCGCCGCCGCCTCACTGGCTGCCAGTAGTTGATGGCCTATGCCCTGACCGCGCTGCGCGCCTGCCACCGCCAACGAGTAGAGGCGCGCCAAGTGAGTGCGATGGTGAAACAGCACCAGGGCATAACCGAGCAGTTGGCCGTCCTGCTCGGCGATCAGGGTGCGGCTGGTATCGCTCTTGATAAAACGGCGGAATTGGCGCGCCGAGAGACGATCGCCGGGAAAGCAGGAGAGTTCCAGCGCCAGCAGCGCTTCGAGATCATCGGGGACAGCAACGCGGATCAGAACCATATCGACCTCAAGCATGGGCGCGAGGAGGGGGCCAGCAAATGTCTGCCCGGTGAAGCAAATGCGACAAATGCGATCAGGGGGTAGGCAGGCCAAAGAGTGAAGCCCATACGACGCCAGATCATAGGCCTATGCCCTTGACGGGTAAAGTGTGACGGGCATAGCATGCTGCTCGGCTGAGAGCCTGTTGTATCCAACGCCCTTCTTCTTGCGGCAGACTCTACTGCCGGGTCGTATCCGACCTCCCTCCTGCGCCGTGCCGGATACCGTTGCTGTTCAACTTGGAGTCTGTATGGCCAAGTTTCTTATAGTCACGGAAAAAAAATCAGATTGGGCTGCCTATTTCCCCTCGGAAAGCGTCGTCAGCGTGGGCGATTATCTCGACCATCGCAGCGACAAGGCCGCACGCAATACCCAAGTCATCAACCTGTGCCGAACCTATGAGTACCAGAGTATCGGCTACTACTGCACCCTGCTGGCCGAGGCTCGCGGCCACCGCATTCTGCCCACCCTGCGCACCATCAACGAAATAGCTAATCGCGAGCAGCAGTTGATGGTGATCCATGGCATGAACGAGGCGCTGGATCTGGCCTTTGCCGGTCACCCTTGCGAGAACGTCCAACTGTTGTTCTATTTCGGCCAGACCGATGTACCGGCGTTGCAGAAAATGGCGCGCCAGCTGTTCGACCAGTACCCGTTGCCGGTGATGGCGGTGCAGTTCCGGCATGGTTCTCATGGCTGGCAACTGGTCAGTATTGCCCCCTATTCGTTTCATCGCCTGGAAAATGGCCAGCAAGACCAGTTTGCCGCCGCCCTGGAGCGCTTCTCGCGCAAGATCTGGCGTCAGCCGACCCATCACAAACGCTATCGCTACGATCTGGCGATCCTCATCGATCGGGAGGAGCATATGCCGCCTTCCAACCTGCTGGCGATCAAGCGCTTCATCCGCGCCGGCAAGCGGCTGGGGATCAATGTCGAGCTGATCGACAAGGATCAGCTGGGCCGGCTCGGTGAGTACGATGCGCTGTTTATCCGCGCCACCACCAACATCGATGACTTCACCTACCAGTTTGCCCGCCGCGCCGAGAAGCTGGGGCTGGTGGTGATCGACGATCCGGCCTCCATCATGTACTGCACCAACAAGGTTTATCTCGCCGAGTTGCTGGAGAAGCACAAGGTGCCGACGCCGAAGACCCGGGTCCTGCGGGCCGGGGAGAAGAACTGGGTGGAGAAGACCATCCACGATCTGGGCTTGCCCTGCATCCTGAAACTGCCGGATGGCTCCTTTTCTCGCGGCGTACACAAGGTCAGCACCGCCGAGGAGCTGGAGAGCAAGGCGCTGGCGATGATGAATGATTCGTCGCTGATCCTGGCCCAGGAATATATGTATACCGACTTTGACTGGCGTATCGGCGTGCTGGATCGGCAGCCGCTGTTTGCCTGCAAATACTATATGAGCCAGGGCCATTGGCAGATCTACCAGCACAAGGAGGGCGGCAGCTTCAATGCTGGTGGCTGGGAGACGCTGGATGTGATGTCGGTACCGCGCTGTGTGCGGGAAACCGCGTTGCGAGCCGCCAATCTCATCGGCGATGGGCTGTACGGCGTGGATATCAAACAGCGGGGCAACAAGGCCTATGTCATCGAGATCAACGACAACCCGAATATTGATCGCGGCATCGAGGATCATGTGATGGGGGAACTCATCTACGAGCGGGTGATGCTGGAGTTTCTGCGCCGCCTGCAGCAGCGCGGGCTGTAGCGCCAATGCCAGGTTGCCTTAGCGAAGGAGAGATAGCCTGTTGAGCCAACCGTTGGCGGCAGGGATGCCGCCATCGAGCCCCCAGGGAAGGATTTACGGCGAGTTGGTGAGAGAGGCTGTCTCTCCTGAACCTCTTAGCTGACAAGTCGTAGGGCTCTAGCTCCTCTATTTTCTTCCTCGCCAGATCAACAAGGCGGAGCCTGTGGCTCCGCCTTGTCACTTCAATGGTTCGGACCTGATGGCGTGAGGTTACTCGGTGCCTTAGTTCAGTTTGACCTCGCTGCGGGTGATGACGGCGCTATCTTGCAGCAGCTCTGTGGTGTTGAGATTGCCCACCATGGCCTGATGCTCCCGGGTACCGTCGCCATTGTTCCAGTCATGCCAGCTGACCCAGTAGCCGATGGCCGGATACTTGGCCAGGGTGGTGGCATAGTTGCGGGTGTCATAGCTGCCTGCGGTCGCGGCTGTACCGCCCAGGGTCGGGCCGTATTCCCCCATGCCCAGCGGTTTGTCGAAGGACTTGTATTTGCTGTAATCGGCGATGGAGAGGGAGTCGTTATAGCGGGTGCCAGCAACCACATCCACATAGTCTGCCCCCGGATAGCACCAGTCGACCGAGGCGATGCCGTAGCTTTCATTGGTGGTTTCCGGACCACGGTTGGGGGAGTAGACCCACAGCAGGTTGTGTAGCCCCTTCACCTGGGTGAAATAGGTGTACATGTCCTTCCACAGATTGGTGTAGCCACTGCAACTGCTGGATTGGGTGCTGATGCCCCACCAGAACCAGCTGCCATTCATCTCTTGCATCGGGCGCCACAGTACGACCACGCCAGCATCTTGCAACTCCTTGAGCGCGGCCGCGATACGGTCGAGCTTGGTGCGCCAGACGGTGTGCGCGCTGGTTCCGGCCGTGACCAGATCGGCCAGCTTGACCTGGGTCATATCGCCACCGGAGGTGCGGGTCAGATTACCGCCGCCGGGATTGTGGGTCAGATCGCTTTCGTCATTCCACCAGGGATTATTCGGGCTCCAGTTGATGGTGACGAGACCCCCGGCCTGCCAGTGCTCGATCAGCTTCTGGTTGGCGTTGCTCAGCTGGGTCGGGGTGAAGATCTGGTCATATTCGTAATCCAGGCCTACTACGGCCGGGGCCTCGCCGGTCTGTAGCTCCAGCTCATCGATGAGCGGTGCATAGCCGACCGTGCCGGTGAGGTTGAGGATCTGATCGCCGTGGCCGGTATTCTGACCGGCCAGCACGCCCGGAATGGTGTCGTTACTCAGCGCCGCCAGGTACTTCATGACACTTTGTGCCGCCGGGGTGGCGGCTGGATCGCTGGCTTGGCTGGTTGCCTTGTAGACGTCAGTGTGCAGTTCTTTATCACCGCCGCCCCCACAGGCGGCCAGTAACAGTGCACTGACCAGGAACGGAACCAGTGTTGCGGTGGGGCGTCGAGATCCCTGTGCTGTTTTTATCGTCATCGCGTCATCCTTGCTGGAGTTTTATTGATGTTGTTATGAATGGAACGAGTGAGTATGGATTGACTGTGTGGTCAATAATTGAACCACGGTCGCTAGCTTGCCATAGCGCCAGATAAAGACTCATTGAGGGCTTTAAATTTTGTAAAGGTTTGTGATCTGAGACTCATGCTTCTGCCTGCGGGGACAAATCGATTATGCTGTGCGGCAGTTGTGCCGTGATTGGCCATTGAACTGTTATCAGGATCCACGTATGTCCAAGAAGTTACTCGGTTGCCTGCTGCTGGTGGCCGCCTGTTCCTCCACGCCTCCGGTTCCCTCCTCGGTCGCCTCCCGTCCGGCCGCCAAGCCAGTCACCCATCGACTCCCGGCCTCGCTGGTCGGGGAGGATCGGCAGCAGCAAGAGGCGTTGCAGGCGTTTCTCAACTCCTGTCCGCGCCTGGGTATGCAGTGGCAGAGCCTGTGCTGGCAAGCCCAGCGCACCGCCAAGACGCCTACCGCCGCCGCTCGTTTCTTCCAGCAGAACTTTGATGAATATGCCCTGGATGATGGCCACGGTCTGTTGACCGGTTATATGGAGGCGCAATTGCGCTGCAGCTGGCGGCCGACGGCACGCCTCAACTATCCGGTATATGGCACGCCCAGCGATCTGCGCAAGGGAGTGCCCTATCTGACCCGGCGCCAGATCGAGACGGCGCCATCGTCGGCGCTGCGGCGGGCGGTGCTGATGTATTGCGACAAGTTTGATGCCTACAGCCTCGGCGTGCAGGGCTCCGGAAGGGTGGTGTTGCCGGATAACAGCACGGTGAAACTGACCTATGCCACCAAGAACAATCGCGCCTATACCTCGATTGGTCGGGTATTGATCGACGCCGGTGAAGTGCCCCGCGAGCAGATGAGCATGCAGGCGATCAAGGCCTGGGTGGAGCGCAATCCGGATCGGGTCGACTGGCTGTTCCAGCACAATGAATCCTATGTCTTCTATGACATCGACCGGCGGCAGGAGAAGCACGTCGGTCCGCCGGGCGCCATGGCGCTCAAAGCCGGGTTGACACCCTACCGCAGTGTGGCGGTGGACTCGCGCCACATCCCCCTGGGTACGCCGCTGAAGATCCGCAGCCAGTGGCCGGATCAGACACCGTTTTCCCGGCTGGTGATCGCCCAGGATAAGGGCGGCGCCATCAAGGGCCGGGTGCGGGCCGATCTGTTCCTGGGGCATGGTGACCTGGCCGATGAGCTGGCGGGGCGGCTGCAATCACCACTGGATTTGAGGGTGTTGTGGCCCAAGCGTTGGTCGGCGCCGAGCCCGGAATGGATGCGAGTCAGCAGCGCCGGCTGATGTCAGTCGCCACCACCATACATGTTTCATCAGGCCCCGATTGCTCCGGGGCCTTTTTTTGTCGCGGTAAGCAGGTTCGGCAGGGGGTTATGTGGCTCTTTCGCCACTGGCGCGGAACTTTATTTCGCACCTTGTTCACATCGATGGGGTGGGCTCTAAATGAGGCTTTTTGTGTTGCAATTCAATTACATAAATCAGGGTTAATTCGCGGTGCGGGGTCATTTTGACCTCTGAATCGTGATGACATCTGCAACTCCGAACATGAATGACTGGTCAGAGTATGCGTTTGCATCGGGATCCACTCTAATGGTGCTATTGCTGTCTTTGCTCCGCTACCGGGACTGTGCTTCGTCAGGTCCGGTTTTCAGGGGCCGTATTCATCGTTCATCTACAGGAAGCCAGTATGTTGCCGGGTGTGGATTTTGATTCTTGGGTGGTTCCTGCTCTGCTGCTGGTACTGGCCGGGCTATTATTGCTGCTGCTCTGGGCATGGCGTGAGAATCGCCATCTGCTCCAGACGGGTGAGCATATGCAGGCCTTGATGGACAGCATTCCGGATCTGACCTGGGTCAAGGATACCCAATCGCGCTTCTTGTTTGTGAATGCCCAGTTTGGCAAAACCTTCGGCCGCCAACCCAAGTCTCTGGTCGGATTGACGGATCATGATCTGTCCACGCCGGATGCCGCTGCCGGTTATATCGCCGACGATCGGCGGGTGCTGGAAAGTGGCGAGTCCCTGCTGCGGGAGGAGACCATTACCGGGGAGGGAGGGCGCGAAGCCTGGGCCGAAACCTTGAAGGTGCCGCTGTTTGATCGCAAGGGCAAGGTGATTGGCACCGCAGGCATGGCGCGGGATATTACCGAGCGTAAACGTGCCGAACTGATGCTGCGGCACATGGCCCACCACGATTACCTGACCAATCTGACCAATCGTCCGGCTCTGGCCGCCAGTTTTGACTCTATTTTGCAGCGGGCACAGCTGGCCCATCAGTGCGTGGCGCTGTTCTTCATCGATCTGGATAATTTCAAGGATCTCAATGACACCCGGGGGCATGGGGTGGGGGATAGCATCCTCAAGCAGATCGCCGAGCGGCTGGAGGGTTTCATTGGTCCCTATGATGCGCTGGGGCGTTTTGGCGGTGATGAATTTGTGGTGGTGCTGGGTCAGCAACCCAATCGCCTGGCCGCGCTGCGTGCCGGACAACAATTGCGCCATCTGTTCGAGGTGCCGGTAACCCTCAACGAGGTCGAGTTCGCCGTCTCCTGCAGCATCGGCATGAGTACCTACCCGGAGGATGGTAACGACTACGATACCCTGATCCGCAATGCTGACATGGCCATGTACTACGCCAAGACCCATGGCAAGAACCGGCTGGTGGAGTTCAATTCGCGGATGGGGCAGGAGAACTTGCGGCGCATCGGTATCGAACAACACCTCAAGGAGGCGATCCGGCGCGACGAGTTCTATCTGCATTATCAGCCGAAGATCCAGGCCGGCAGCCATGAGATGGTCGGTATGGAGGTGCTGCTGCGCTGGCACAACGCCGAGTTGGGCATGGTGCCACCCGACCAGTTCATACCCGTCGCCGAGCAATCCCGACTGATCCTGGACATCGGCGATTGGGTGCTGGAGGAGGCGATGAAGCAGAATCTGGCCTGGCAGCGGCAGGGCTTACCCCTGTTGCCGATCGCGGTGAATATGTCGGCGGTGCAGGTGCATCAACATGATTTTGTGCCCCGGCTGATCAGCCGGATGGCGCGGCTGGGGTATCCCGGTTCCCGACTGGAGCTGGAATTGACCGAAGGAGTGGTGATGGAGGGGGCAACCCCGGTGCGACGCTACTTCGAGCAGTTGCGGCAATTGGGGGTCAAGATCAGCATCGATGATTTCGGCACCGGTTATTCCAATCTCGGTTATCTGAGCCGCTTCCCGCTGGATGCGCTGAAAATCGATCGCAGCTTTGTCACCAATATCCATCAGCATCAGGACAACCAGCAGATCGTCAAGGCGATCATCCAGCTGGCGCGCTCTCTCTCCTTGAGCCTGGTGGCCGAGGGGGTGGAGAATTCCGAAGAGCTGGCATTCGTCGAGTCGCTCGGCGTCGAAGTGGTGCAGGGCTATCATTTCTCCCGGCCATTACCTTCGGATGAATTGATGCAGTTTCTGGGAAGCGCCCGTGGCGTGGCCTGAGTCGCCACAGCCGCCAGTCTCGTCACTCTGGCAGTGGGGATTCTTCAGTGCGGCGTTTAATCCGCAACCCCTATCTGCCGTGCTGGATTATGCCTGCGAGCAGGGCATCCGTTATCTGGAGCTGGGCACGGGCGGCTACCCTGGTGCTTACCACTGCCCACGGGAGCGCTTACTCGCCAACCCAAGCTTGCGCCAGCAATGGTGGCAACAGTGCCTGGATGCTGGCGTGCGCCCTCAGGTGCTCTCCTGCCATAGTAATCCGCTGCATCCGGATCCGGTGCGGGCGGCCCTCGCCGATCAGACGCTGCGCCAGACCATAGCGCTAGCTTCGGCCTTGGGGATCCGTACTGTGGTCACCTTCTCCGGCGTCGGCGGGAGCCTGGCTGCGCCGGGTGCTGCGCCCCATTTGAACTGGCCTGTGGTCAGCTGGCCCTATGAGAACAGCGATTACTATCACCAGGTCTGGGAGCAACAGCTGATCCCCTACTGGCAGGATATCGCCCGTCTGGCGGCTGATTCGGGTGTGACCCTGGCTCTGGAGATGCACGGTGGTTTTCTGGTGCATTCGCCGGGGACTCTGCTGCGGTTGCGCGCCGCCTGTGGCCCGGCCATTGCCGCCAATCTGGATCCGAGCCATTTCTGGTGGCAGGGGATGGATCCGGTGCAGGCCATTTCCTTGCTCGGGGACGCACTGGCCCATGTGCATCTCAAAGATTGGTGCGCCGATCCGCAGCAACAGGCGATGTGGGGGTTACTGGATCCGCGGGATGAGCGCGAAGGGCCACGCAGTTGGCGCTATTGTTTGCCGGGGCAGGGACATGATGCCGCCTTCTGGTCTCGCTTTTTATCAACCCTGCAGCAGTCGGGGTATCAGGGCATGCTGAGTCTGGAATACGAATCGGATGATGCCATCCCCGCCGCCGAGGTCGTCGCGCCGACACTGCGCTGGTTGCAGGAGCTGTTGTTGGCTGCGCCTGAGGCATAAGGAATTTTCTCTGGTTGTACCTGCGGCTTGATTCCGATCCATTTTTCTTCTGTTCTTTGTCGATCCCGATGCTAGGATAAGCGCCTTTCGGGCCTGCATGTGGCGGGCCCAGGATGATTACGGGAGCAGGGATGAGAGCTGGATATCTGTTACTGGCAAGCCTTCTGACATTGCCGGTCCAGGCGAAGAGTGCCTTCGAAACCTATGGTGACATCGGTCAATATGCCTTGCCGGCATTGGCGGCAGGCTTCTCCTGGTATCAGGGCGATACCGAAGGGCTACAGCAGTTTGGTTATGCCCTGGGCTCCACCGTGGTGACGGTGGAAGTGCTGAAACACTCGGTGGATGCCACCCGGCCCAATGGCGAGGAGCAGAGCTTCCCATCCGGCCATAGCGCCCTGGCATTCAGTGGCGCTGGCTACTTGCAGATGCGATATGGCTGGCAATATGGGGTTCCGGCTTATCTGGCTGCTGGTGCGGTCGGTTGGTCGCGGGTCAGTGCCCATGAGCACTACTGGCGTGATGTGATTGCCGGAGCGGCCATTGCCGTTGGTTTTGACTATTTATTTACCACACCGAGTGGTCAGCAGTTCTCTTTGTATCCCACCATCCTTGACAATGAAGCGCAGGGCGTGGCATTCAATTATCAGTTTTAACTGCATAAAACGAGGCTTTTTAAGCCTCGTTATTCATTCTATCTATTGTTCCATCCCTCGTTTCAATCCCTGACTTCGATTCGCGATCGTCCCCTGTTTTTGCGCCAGTTTTTTGCGGCCACCAATCCTATTACTTATTGTCTCCATTGGATTTTTTCATCTACATCTCACCACGGGCAATGCTTGAAAGCGCTACCGATCGCAAATTGTAAGCGGTTACTAAGTCGGCGATCACAGAACTGTTGATAGATAAGAAAATAAGCAGGCAATAGGTTTAGCCTTTCTGGCGCACATGCGTGTGCACTCATCACATAAAAAAAATAACAAGGCGAAGCAGGACTCTGCTTCAGCTCACTCCGGTTCAACAACAACAAGGAAATGTCATGAAAAAATGGATGATGCCAGCGGGTGCCTGCCTGCTCGTTGGCGTGAGTCTGCCAGCCATGGCGGACTATTACTTCCGGGGTACGGCGAACGGTTGGGCTGCGACCGCCATGACCGCTGTGACCGCGACCCAATACGAAACCTGCCAGAGTTTCACCTCGGGGGATGCCACCGGTGGCCCGCGCTTCAAGATCGACCGTTACGGCGACTGGAGTGTTTCTTATCCGGCGACTGACTATGTGGTCAACGCCAACACCAGCTACAAGATAGCGTTCAACACCAGCACCAATGCGGTGACAGCCACGGCGGTCAGCAGCTGCAGCAGCACTCCGGTCAGCCAATGGTTCTTCCGCGGCACCTCGAACAGCTGGGCTGCCACGGCGATGACCTTGCAAGCCGATGGCCAGTATTGCAGTGACCAGACCTTTGGTGCCGCCAGTACCAGCCCACGCTTCAAGATTGACCGTTATGGCGACTGGAAAGAAGCCTATCCGGCAGCCGATTATGTGGTCGCGGCGAATACCAGCTACAAAGTCTGTATCAATCCGACCAGCAAGGTCGTGACCGCCACCGCCAGCCAGGTTGCCGATACCCAGGCTCCCGTTGCCGCCACCTCTCCGGCCGCCGGTAGCTATGTCGGGGCGCAATCCATCAAGCTGACGGTCAGCGACAATCAGGATACGGCCGCCAAGATTTACTACACCCTGGATGGCACTACACCGACGACAGCGTCCAAGCTCTATGCCGGTGAAACCATTCTTTCGCCTGCGACGGGCACCCTGACCATCAAGACGTTGAGCGTGGATGCCTCCGGCAACCAGCAGCAACAGAGCTTTGCCTTTACCCTGACGGCGACTCCAGTCGACAACTGGTACTTCCGCGGTACCCCGAATGGTTGGGCTACCACGGCCATGACGCTGGGTACCGATGGACTTTACTGTACGACCCAGCAGTTTGGCGCCGCCAGCACCAATCCGCGCTTCAAGATCGACCATAAGGGCGACTGGACCGAAGCCTATCCGGCTGCGGACTATGTAGTCTCGGCTGATACCAGCTACAAGGTCTGCTTCAACGCCACCAGCAAGCAGGTGACGGCGACCGCGCAAGGCGTTGTGGATACCCAGGCGCCGGTGGTGAATGCCGATCCGGCTGCCGGTTCCTACACCACGACCCAGTTCGTGAAACTGACGGTGACCGACAATACCGATGCCGCTCCCAAGGTCTATTTCACCCTGGATGGCACTGAGCCGACGACCAGCTCGACCCTCTACAGCGGTCAGACTTTCACCGCCGAGGATAAGGTGGCTGGCTCTGCCGCCGATCTGACGGTGAAGACGCTCGCCGTGGATGCGACGGGGAATCAGGGTAAGAGCACCTTCACCTACACGGTAGGGGCTCAGGTTTCCAGCGGTGATTTCCGTGGTGAGACCATCTACTTTGTACTGACGGCGCGCTTCAATGATGGCGACCCCAGCAACAACTACTACAACCGCGATCGCTATAAGGCGGGAGATCCGCACTGGCGCGGTGACTTCAAGGGCTTGATTGCCCAGCTGGATTACATCAAGGATCTGGGCTTCACCGCGATTTGGGTGACGCCGCCGGTGGAGAACCGCTCCGGTCTGGATTACCACGGCTACCATGCCTATGACTGGTACAAGGTGGATCCTCGTCTGGAATCAACCGATGCGACTTACCAGGATTTCATCAACGCGGCCCACGCCAAGGGGATGAAGGTGATCCAGGATGTGGTCATCAACCACTCCAGCCAATACGGTATTCGCGATGAGGTGTGGATCGACCATCTGCCGATCAAGTACTACGTCCCGACCGGTTCGACTCAGGGCCTGGTCAACAACGGTCCTTATCAGGGCAACCTGGGGGATTACAAGTCGGCCAACCGCGATGACAACGACAATGCCGTGGCTCCGTCCTGGTTCCAGGCGCTGCACAACAGCGATCCGCAGGGTGTGACACCGTTTGTCGATCCCAAGACCGGCACCACACTGCCGAAAGCTGGCTTCGATGCCAACCGCTTCTTCGGCATCGATGCGGCGGGGCTGGATCCGGCCTGGTATCACCTGGATGGCTTCATGTCCGGTGGCGATTGGGAAAATCCGAAGTCTCTGCAACGCAAGCATATGGCGGGTGACTGCGTCGATCTGGCTACCGAAAACCAGAACGTCAAAGATTACCTCAATGGTGCTATCCACAAGTATCTGGATATGGGTGTCGATGCCATCCGTCTGGATACCGCAAAGCATATCGAGCGCAATGAGCTGCTGACCTATACCCAGAACTGGCAGGCTTATAAGCCAGGCTTGTTCGTGTTCGGCGAAGTACTGGTCAAGGGTGCCGGGTTTGGTTCCGAGATCACCAACGATAACGCATCCGCCGAGATCCGTCCGTGGTGGTATACCCGTACCGGCAACAACAAGGCCCAGCCCAGCGGTGACTCCAAGCTCTCGGTGTTTGACTTCCCGCTGTTCTCCACCTTCCGTGACAACGTCACCAAGGGCTCGCTCGGCGGCGTCAAGGGCGTACTGGACTATGACTGGACCTATGCCGATCCGACCCAACTGGTAACCTTCTTCCAGAACCATGATGTGGGTCCGGATAACGACTTCAAATATCGTTATGGCGGTGAGCCAGCCAATGCGGCACTGGCCTACAACCTGTTGTGGACGGTGCGCGGTATTCCTTCCCTCTACTACGGCGAGGAAGTGATGTTCCAGGCGGGCTTGCCCCAGGATATCAGTGGCAACAGCGATACCGTGGATCAAACCGGCCGCGCCTACTTCGGCGACAAGCTGGCCAATCGGGCCACGCTGCAAGCCCATCCGCTCTATCAACACATCAAGCGTCTGAACCAGATCCGCAAGGCTGTCCCGGCTCTGCAGAAGGGGACCATGCTGAATGTCAACGAGTGGGGCAATGGCATGAGCTTCGTCCGTGATGCGGGCACCAGCTATGCGGTCGTCGGTCTGGCCACGGGCTCCAGCCAGAGCATCACGGTTTCCGGCGTCAAGAACGGTACCTACCGCGATGCCGTGACCGGTCGTGAAGTCACGGTGGGCAACGGTAGCCTGACCTTCACCGTCAACCCGTATTCCATCGGTGCTTATGTGCTGAATGGTCCGGGGAAAGTCGGTGCCGATGGCAACTGGTTGAAGTAACTCCGGCGGCTTTCAGCCGAGTAACAGATGTTCGGCCTGGAGTATGGCCGACCCCACAAGCCGGATGCCAAGGTGTCCGGCTTAATACCACCCGGGCTTGATGAGACCCATGGTCGCTCTTGCTGTTGTCTTCACTGTGGGGCCTGCAGGTTGTGGTTACTTCGCAACTTGTCAGGAGGGTCTGCCGCGATGCAGGCCGATGCCGAGTAAGGGACTGGCCCGATATGACAAGGAAAGCGTTCAATAATGCAAAACACGAAGGTAGCGCAACCGCAATGGTGGGGGCTTAAGGCCTCGGCCGTCGCCCTGGGCGTGCTAATGGGGATGGCAGCGGCTCCCGCTCAGGCCACCGTATCCGCCACCCATATCTATCACAACCATATGCCCAATTTCTGGCCCTACTATGACGTCAGCAAGTATGACAGTCAGGCGGTCGGGTCTGCCGTCCGTTACATGTACGACGGTCAGGTCAAGCAGCTCAAGGCCAGCCCGCCCTCGGGCTACAGCTTCTATATTCCCAATACCACCACGCCAATGCCCCATGACGATCTGGAGTCCTACTACGCGCATCATGCGAAGAAGGGCGCCTATCTGAGCTGGCCGATGGAAACCGCCGCCAGCAACAGTGGCAGCCACCCCATGAGTCAGACCCATGTCACCATGTCGGCGGCGGTGATCAACAACGTGCAGAGCTTCGCCGAGCTGGGCAACCAGGATGGCTACCCCTCCGGCTGGGGTAACTACTGGCGTTCGACGCAGCAGACCTACAAGACCAGTAATGGCTTCAAGGCGCTGGATACCATTCACTTCACCGGTCACCACAGCATGGGACCGCTGGTGGGCAACGATTATTTCCTCAAGGATCTGATCTATCACAACGTCACCCTGGCGCAGCCCTATTTTCTCGGTGACAGCTTCACCTCCTCCAAGGGCTTCTTCCCGACCGAGCTGGGCTTCTCCGAGCGTCTGATCCCGGTGCTGAACAAGTTGGGCATCACCTGGTCGGTGCTCGGTAATGTCCACTACTCCCGGACCCTGAAGGATTATCCGTATCTGAATGATCCGGGTGTCGACACCGTGATTTCACCGCCGAACCGCGCCGATCTGCAGAACGAAAGTAATGTCGGGGCCTGGGTATCGTTGAACATGTTCAACGAAAAGCAGGTGACTCGTAACAAGTTCCCGTTTGCCTCGATCCCGCACTGGGTGCAGTACGTCAACCCGGAAACCGGTGCTGTCTCCAAGGTCGCCGGTATTCCGGTCGAGCAGGCCAGCTCCTGGGAAGAGGGTTATCAGGGCTCGGTGACGGCTGCGGCGATCAAGCCCTATGAGTCCGCGGCTGCGGCCATGGGTCGGACCCAGTACTTCGTCATCGCCCATGACGGCGATAACAGCTCCGGTCGTGCCGGTGACGGCGGAACCTGGAAGAACTCCGGCTACGTCACCTATTCGGATTCGGGTGTGGTGGGGCAAGGGGTTGATGAATACCTGAAAGCCAATCCGATCCCGGCTACCGATGTGGTGCATGTGCAGGATGGTTCCTGGATCGACACCCGCGATTCCTCTGCCGATCCGACCTGGTATCACTGGCATCTGCCGATGGGGGTGTGGAATGGTCAGTTAGCGGCCTTTAATACTGCTCATGGCACCAGCTATACCTCGCAATATGCCGCCAACGGCGATCTGCGTCAGCATCTGCCGTCGCTGGAATATGGTTATCACTACCTGGAGCGCAACTTTGCCTTGCTGCAGGCGGCCGAAAACTATGCCAAGACCGCCGAACAAATCTGGTTGGATACCCATCCGACCTACTGGTCACCGACCACGGCACTGGATAAGCAGGTTACCTATCCGGGCAACCAGTTGAACCCCTGGATGCTCTCTTATCCGGTGAAGGGTGATGCCAGTAAGGACTATGCCGGTGGTGCCAACCCGGCGGAGCTGGGCTGGTACTTCCTGATGGCCAGTATCGACTCCGGTTTCGGTTACTATGACGAAAACGTCGATGATGGCGTCAAACCCACCATCTCGTTCAACCAGTCACTGCACTTCACCGAGCCTTATGTCGCGGCTAATCTGGCGAAAGACAAGACGGGTCCATCGGTCTGGTGGCCTCAGCGTTATCCGTACAACCCGGGTAGTGCCAACGCCTCCAAGGCGGAAGGTTGGGCCAAGATGTACATGGACAACGAGTTTGCCATCTACACCTATGCCTATGACGTCAGCGACGTCGCCGATATTCAGGTCAAGGTGCGTGTGCACACCGCCAAGAGTGCCGACCCCAAAGACAAGACCTATCAGCTGTATGATCCAGCGGCCCATGCCGGGGAAGAGAATGTCAATCCGGCCAACGTGGGGGATTGGGTCAGCTACAGCATGAAGGAGCGGGATCTCTCCGCCGACATCAATGGTGTCAGCTGGCAGCCCTCCAGCACGGCCGCCTTCCAGGTGGTACCGGCCAAGAAGATCGGTAATCTCTACTACACCTATCTGAATGCCTATCGCGATCAACTGCTCGACTACTACATCGAGGCGACCGATGCCAAGGGCAACGTCACCAAGAGCGATATCCAGCAGGTCTATGTCGGCGCCGGTCGCTACAAGATGGACGGCACCAAGAAGGTTGAGGACATCAACGGCCCTATCGCCGGTGAACACGCCTTCTTTACCGACAAGGCTCCGAGCAAGAAGGTGACCGTCTATATCGAAGGCAGTGAAGATAACCTCACCGGCCTGAGCGTAGACACCAAGGAAGATGGCACCACCAGTTGGGAGAATCAGTCGGTTGCTCCGCTCAGTGGCAGTGCTCGTTACTTCCGTCTGAGTGATACCTATAGCGGTGATGTGAATGGTCTCTATGTCCGTTATCTGGAGCCGTTAGACAGTAACTACAAGCCGAGCGCGAACGGTGTGTTGTTGACCGAAGGAACCTACACCATCAATGACGATGGCTCGGTCACTTCCGGCAAACCGGCGGATCTGGTGCTCAATACCACCATCTACTACAAGAACACCAGCTGGACCAAGGCCTGTCTGCACTACCGTGTCGATGCGGGCACCTGGACCACGGCTCCGGGTGCTGTGATGAACAGCCTCGGCGACGGTTGGTACTCCTACACCGTGGATCTGAGCACCGGAACACAGCTGGAGTTTGTTCCGAACAACTGCAGCGGTACCTGGGATAACAATGGTGGCTCCAACTACAAGACCGCGGCCGGAGTCTGGTCACTGAGCAGTGGCGTGATCAGCGAAGGGGCGCCGAATGTAAACAAGTCACCGTTTGCCGTGATTACACCGGCGAGCAAGACGGTTACTGCAGGCACAGTGGTCACCCTGAGTGGCGCGGGCTCCAGCGACCCGGATGGTTCAATTGCCAGCTACAAGTGGAGTACCGGGGCGACAACGGCGTCGATTGACTTGACGGTGAATAGCACCCAGACCGTGACCCTGACGGTCACTGACAATAAGGGCGCTACCGCTTCGGCGTCGGTGACCCTGACGGTTCCGGTTAACCAGGCACCGGTGGCCAGCATTACTCCGGCCAGTCAGACCGTGGACAAGGGCACTGTGGTGACCCTGAGCGCCGCCGGCTCTACCGATAGCGATGGTTCTATTGCCAGCTATCTGTGGAGCACGGGGGCAACCACCCCGAGCATTGCGGTCACGGTCAACCAGACCCAGACCATCAGTGTGACGGTAACTGACAACCAGGGGGCAACCAATACCGCGCAAGTAACCTTGACCCTCAAGGATACGACCCCGGCCCATAACTTTGCCCAGCTCTACTTCCGTGGAACCCCGAACGCCTGGGTGGCGACACCGATGACGCTGGTGGCCGCCAATACCTGGCGCACCAGCGTGGTCCTGGATGGTCAAGCCAACCAAAGGTTCAAGTTTGACGTGAAAGGGGACTGGTCGCAGAACTATGGCGATACCAACAAGGATGGCAAACTGGATCTGACCGGCAGTGATATCTACACCACGCTGGTGGGGACCTGTATTGTCGAAGTCAACGATGCAACCCTGGCTTACCAGGTGACTTGCCCGGTGACGCCGAAACCTCCGGTTGCCGTGATCACTCCCTCCAGTACCACGGTAAGCACCGGGAGCAGTGTGACCTTCAGTGCAGCCGGCTCCACCGACAGCGATGGCACCATCCAGAGCTATAGCTGGAACACAGGCGAAACCACCAGTTCGGTGACCCGGACCTTCACGGCAGCCGGTACCTATACCGTGACCGTGACCGTGACCGACAACGACGGCCAGACCAGCACTGCCAGCTCGGTGGTGACGGTGCAGGATGTGGTGAATTTCAAGAAGAACTTCGCCCAGCTCTACTTCCGTGGCACGCCCAATAGCTGGGGCAAGAGCGCCATGACGCTGGTGGCCGACAACACCTGGCAGGTTAACATCAGCTTCAGCGGAGCAGGGGACGCCAATGGTGCCCAGCGCTTCAAGCTGGACGTGAATGGCGATTGGGTCACCAACTATGGTGACAACAATGCCGATGGCGTGGCTGAGAAAACCGGCAAGGATATTGCCACGAGCGTGGTCGGTACCTATAAGGTCACCTTCAACGACAGTACCCTGAAGTACAGCATCTCTGCGCAATAAGCGTTCGACCTGATACCAGCCTGTTTCAGGCTGCAAGCCACAAGCCCCCGCCATCACTGGCGGGGGCTTTTTATTTTCGGGTTATGGCTGTGGCTGGGTTAGCGCGAGCCTACGGAGTCGGGGCCTAGGTAGCGTTGAATGATCTGTTGAATGACCTGTTCCTGCTCCATCTGCTGCAGGGCGGCGTCCAGTTGCTGCGTCAGTTGGTCATCGCTGCTGTGCAGTTTCAGGGCTACGGGGGCCGTGCTCAGCTGCAACCCTTGCTGATAATAATGAGCTCGTTGGGGATTTTGTTGCACAAGGTGATGGAACAGCACGTCGTCCATCACAATGGCATCCAGCCGATGACGTTGCAGCAGTTTGAGCAGCGTTTCTTCATCGGCATATTCATGTTTGCGCAATTGACCGGAGACAAACAGCGGCTCGAGCTTGGGATAGGAGTACCCCAGGATCAGGCCAATATCCAGATCCTTGAGTTCATCGACACGCTGAGCCTTGCTCCCATGATCACGGGCAAAATAGAGATACTCTCGGATTTCCATATAGCGCCGGGTAAAGCGGATCGGCGTCGGTGTCGGTTGCGGATTCCACAGCGGCGAGTCGGCGATGTTGATATCCAGTTGCCGGGTATCGAACAACTGATTCAGTCGTTTGGCCGGGTAGAGTTCGAGTTGGAGTTGATTCTGGGTTCGTTGGGCCAATTCCCGGGCAATATCCACGGCAATGCCCTGGAGTTGGTGCTGCTGGTCGTAAAATGCGAACGGCCGCCAGGGGGCGGTACCGGCATGCAACGTCTCGGCGTGTGCGAGCCCCGAGCTTAACAGGCATATCCAGATCCAGGACGATAACAGCTTCATCGGGGTTTACTCCGTGTGAGGAGAGGGTCGAGTCTGCCCGGCTCCTGCCTGGGCGATGCTGCAAGTATAATCCAGCCTGGAGCAACCCCATGACCCGGAACCTTCCTAGAATTTGCGGTTAATCAGCTCGCTGAGCACCATATGAGTTTTGACCATGGTGATATTCGGCAGGTTTTCGATCTCGCGGCGCAAGGATTCCAGCCGCGTCATATCCGCCACTTCGACATAGACCAGCATATCGGTCTGGCCACTGATGCTGTGACACAGCTGCACTTCCGGTAGCAGCCGTAACTGTTCGGCATATTGCTCACAACGCGCCACCTTGTAAAACAGCTCGAAATAGGCGCGGATCGGCGCTTGTTGCGCGCTGCCCAGCCGGGCGTGATAGCCGCTAATGATCTGCTGCTCTTCCAGCCGTTTCAGGCGCTCGGTTACGGCGGAGCGGGAGAGGCTGACCTCCCGCGCCAACTGGCTGATGCTCATGCGCCCGTCATCCTGTAACAGGGCCATGATCTTTTGATCGTACTTATCCAACAACCGCTCTCCCGGGTGTGAGCCTGCCGCATCGCGTACTCAACATGACGGCCAAAACCGTCATTTTGACCGTCATCGCCGCCAATTTGCGCCGTTACAGGGCAAGCTGGCGGCGTTAACATAGCAGAAAGTAAGGTGAACGGACTATGGATATGCCGAGATTAAAGAAGGAGTTAGGGCTGTGGCAGGGAATTGGCTTGTTGGCCACCTCATTGCTGGGAACGGGGATTTTCGTGGTACCGGCCACCTCGGCGGCACTGGCCGGGCCGGCCTCGGTGTGGATCTGGCTGCTGCTGATCGCGCTGGTGCTGCCGATTGCCTTTACCTTCGCCCGTCTCGGACGCCGCTACCCCCATGCCGGAGGTGCCCCCCACCTGATTGGCCTGGCCTTTGGCCCGGGGGCCGAACGCTTCTCGGCGTTTCTGTTTTTGGCGGTGTTGCCGGTTGGCTTGCCGGCGGCGCTGAATATGGCGGCCGGTTTCTGGCATGCGCTGTTTGCGATGAACGACTGGAGCCTGTGGGCGGTGCAGTTGCTGACCCTGGGTGGCGTGTTGCTGCTCGGTCTGCGCGGCGCGGGTTCGTCGGGCAGTTTGCAGTTGCTGATTGCCGGGGCCATCGTCGTCATGACGGGGCTGATTTGGTGGCTGGGGGATCTAAGCTGGCAGGATGGCCTGCAGCCGTTACCCCAGCTGGCGGGCTTGCCGGCACTGGGCAGCGCCATGGCGGTGATGTTCTGGTGTTTTGTCGGGCTGGAGGCGTTCGCCCATATGGGGGAGGAGTTTCGCAATCCGCGGCGGGATTACCCGCTGGCGCTGCTGTGCGGTGTGCTGCTGGCCGGGGCCATCTACTGGGCCAACTCGGTGGCGGTGGTGAAGTTCGGTCTCTATGGCGATGAGGCGACCAATGGCAGTGCCATTCCCATGTTGCTGGCGCAACTGCTGGGCCCTTCGGCGAAATGGCTGGCGGCGATCCTGGGCTATCTCTCCTGTTTTGCCAGCATCAACATCTACCTGCAGGGTTTTGCCCGACTGATCTGGAGTCTGGCCGACGAGGGCAAGTTACCGCGCCCCCTGGCGCGTCTCTCCTCCCGCGGCACACCGGTGCGCGCTTTGCTGTGCATCTTGCTGGTGTGCGTGCTGGCGACTGGGGTGACCCGAGTCTGGCATCTGCCGCTGGATCAGCTGATCCGCTATGCCAACGGCAACTTCATTCTGGTCTACCTGCTGTGTATGGCGGCCGGATGGCGACTGTTGCCAGCCACCGGACGGCTGCTGGCGGCGATCAGTTGCCTGTTGTGTGGCCTGGTGCTGCTGGCCCTGGCCGAACAGGCGCTCTACGCCCTGCTGCTCGCCGCCGGCTACGCTCTGTGGCATTACGCCCCTGCACTGCAACGCCGCTGGCGCCAGCCGCAACCAAGCGCTGAAATAGCGGACGCGGAGTAGAAGCCGCAGAACAATGGTCGTAGAACACATGCAACAAAATAAAGGCTTCCGCATAGAGGCCTGCGCGTAGTCCCTATCTTGCGATACCGATGGGGAAGCACTCGCGGAGGCCCTTGTTAAGCGCTACTGCCTTGCTGTGCTGAGTGATCGGCGATGTGGAACCGCGAGTTAGCGTGTCACATGGATCGATATTCTCTGAATGGCTGATTTTCGCCTTTTCTTATTGCTCCAGTTTGTTGCCTGCTTTGAGTGCTGCAATAACCGAGCGGATTTTGTCGAACACCGGCTTGACCGAATCATTGACATTCGGCTCAACAGAGGACACAAAGGCGCTCCACTTTCCGACTTTGTTTTTCGTTATACAGTAATCGAGGATGGCATCCATGTTTTGATATTTAGGTGAAAATGTAAGCACTGGATAATACCAGCCGTCAGTCTGGCTATTTTCAATCAAAGAATCACAGAGCCATTCTTGCTTTTCATGTGTAACTAATGGTAGGAATATTTTTGGATTGAGGCGCAATATTGCTGAGGCTATAAAGGATCTTAAACCGGCGGGTTTGTTTTTATAATATTCAACGTCCTCTGTTTTTATTGCTCCTTGTTCAATGGCTTCAGTAAATTCAGCTGTCTTTTTCTTCTCCTCCGGGTGTTCCATTAGGTATGCCATGGTCCAGTTTTCGGTTTCTTTTATCTCTGCTATTGAATCGCTAGTGTCGGCCCTGCATACGTTATGGCCGCTAATAAGCAATAGCATCAGCAGTATATTCATTGCTGGTTTCATGCTGCTTTTCCACTCCGTGATGATTTAGAGGCATAGCTTTTTCAGTTTTTCACGTTCCAGTCCAACTTGGAATTTTTGCACTTCAACTTGAGGTAATATTGTTTCACTGGCATCTATTACTTGCAATGCATGAGCGCAGTCATCTTTTTTGATCAAGTTGTGGGCGTAAATATTGGATGCAACAGCATGCATTTCTTTATATTGCCAAAACATTGGGTATTTCTTCACTTTGCTCTTTTCATGGATGAAGTTTGTCATTCGCTCAAGGAGCTTATCCGAATAAGCGATGGCGTGCTGATAATCCAAATTAAATTCTATCGACTGAAAGATTATTTCCAGCGTGAATTTTTTCTTGTATCCATTGAACGTTATGGCTTCGATGGGTTGCAGGATTTTAATCGCTTCTAATATGTTTTCTTTGGCGAGACTGTTTTCGTTTAACTTCGCATGAGCCAGAGACTTCATTTCTAATATATCTACAACAGAATCAATGCACTCTATCTGGTTTTGTTCTCTATCTGCTTTGCTGAATTCAACTTGGTTTACTCCAGCATAATCTTTACTCAAGAATAGGGATTCAATTTTATTGTGTTTTGCGAATATATCATCGCAGGCGATACCGTCCGGAGTAAACGTCAGGCATGAGGCAAGGGATATTATTTTCGCTATGGCCAGCCGTTGCATATTGTTAACCATAAAGTCCAGTTGTTTATCATGTGGATTGATATGTTCACCAAAAATCAGGGTCGTGAAGATTGCAGGCTCTGTGATTGCGTATGCCATTGCGCCAATGGAATATAGGGAAGGCTTAGTAATTCCTTTGATTGATAGTAACAGCCAATGATTTTGTCCTGATTGTGATCGGCGTCTTTCCAACAAAGATGTAAGTTGTAATTTTTATTTACGACTGAATTTCCTTCGCCATATATTCGCGCCAAAAATGAACTGTAGTTTCCTTTGCTGTTGCTGAGCATTAATGTTTTTATGAGAAGAATTACATTTTTGTTTCTTTGGCATATGGATTGATTGTTAAGTATTGTGTCTTTATCCATCCAAAGGCCGATTATTGTTCTGTATAGTTGCGGACTGTCGGTGCCGATGCAATCAATCATCATATCGTTCCAATCATCAAGCTTATTTTGTCTTATCAGCTTAATGCCAGAATCAATATATTTATCACTCAAGCATGCATTTCCATGAC
>NZ_JBVAYG010000021.1:0-72360 GCF_055413365.1 Pseudaeromonas sp. HNCC25DJ182
TCCCCCCGTATTGTCGCTGACCCTGGATGCCAATATCACCGCCGATGACATCCTCAATGCTGCCGAGGCCAAGTTGCCAGTGGCGGTCACTGGGGTGGTCAGCGGTGAGTTCCGTGTGGGCGATGTGGTCACCCTGACGGTGAACGACAAGCCGTTTACTGGCTCCGTGGCCGCTGATGGAACCTTCAGCATCAACGTGCCGGGTGCCGACCTGGCTGCCGATAGTAATCGCACCATTGATGGCAGCGTGGCCAGCACCGATGCAGCCGGCAATAGCACCACCGCCACCGACAGCGAAGGCTATCAGGTTAATCATGCGCCGACCTCAACCGATGACACGATTTTTATCGATGAGGATCTGGGAAATACCACCGCTCGTTATACCTTGACACTCGCTGATTTCGGCTCTTTCCATGATCAGGATGGCGATAGTCTACAGGCGATTAGCATTAACTCTTTACCCGGCAATGGTACCTTTTATCTGAACGGTGTGGCGATTACATCAGCTATGGTATCGGCTGCTGGAGGTGTATCGGTGAGCGCGGCCGATATTAGTGCTGGTAAGTTGACATTTGACCCGACTAATAATACCGATGCGGATAGTTCATTTAATTTCCACGTTAGCGATGGTTCCAACTGGAGTACGCAATCTTATGTCACCGCGATCACTATCACGGCGGTCGCGGATACGCCGACACTTCTAGTTTCATCTTCGTCATCAACAACTGGGAATACGCTAGCCCCAGGTGCAAGCCAGTATGGAAATGGTTTGACGCTGAGTTATTACGACAATGTTTCTGGATTGGATAGGAGCAATGCAACCTCGACTGCTAAAGTTGAAGCTGTGCTTGAGGCAACAACTCCGACCTCTCAGAGAGTTTCCACAAATTTGGGAACCCAATTGAATGTGCCAGAAGATGATGCTTACAGTGCCCGAGGTCTGATCTATTTGGAGTCGGGTCATACCTACACCTTCACCGGGTATCATGACGACACACTGCGTCTCGAGATTGGCGGCACGGCTATTATCAATGTGGGCTATAACAGTTGGGGTAATTACGCCGCTAGCTATATCCCTCAAGTCAGTGGTTATTACTCTTTCGAGATGTTTGCCTATAACGGTGATAATGTTGGCGCTATTTCGGTGAAGGTAGCCGTAGATTCTGGTGTGGCAAAAGACCTCTCAACCAGCAATATTCCTATTTATACTGATATCGGTCAGGTCGATGCCATAGGTTTGCAGCATGGTTCATTGACCTCGGTTGGCGATGGTGGCTATTACGCTTCTACCTATAATCACGGTATGGTGGGTACGACCATTCATCTGGCCTCGATCACCGCAACGACACCGGATACCGATGGTTCTGAAACACTGGCTCTGGTGATTAAATCGCTGCCTGAGGGTAGCGTCTTGTCCGATGGTACCCATACATTTGTGGCCACGGCGACTAATACCCAAGTCGATATCTCGCGCTGGAACACGAGTCTGTTGACCTTCGACCCTCCCTTTGGTTTCACGGGAATTATCAATCTGGTGGTGAACGCAACCACGACCGAGTCCTCCAATTCTTCCCATGCGTCAACAGAAACGAATCTGACGATCACCGTTGATGCAGATTCTATCCAGACGCTGGATGCGTCTTACACTTCGGTTGCGACTACGGCGCTTGGCTTGAGTGGCGAATATTATGGCTACAACGATAGTAAAAATCCGGGTAATGGGTATCTGAAGCAAACTGCGGATGGTTCTGTGGGTAATCTGGATAACAATGCGGATGTAAACAACGTCATCAATAGCCGTACCGGGATTACCGTAGGCGCGGTCGACCCGGTGGCTGCTGTTGGTTCAACGATGGATGCCAAGTTTGTTGCGACTACCTTCAATTACGGCAATGTTTTGAGTGGCAATCTGGGATATATCTCCAGTACTCAAAGCGATTTCACTAGCGTGACCACGGGCAATCTACGGACTTTCCTGAACAACAATGGTAGTGGTCAGGATGGGACATCCCTAAAGTCTACCGTCAGCTATGGTAATACCACGGATGCGATTATCCGGATCCTTGGTTCCGTATACTTTAACGAGGGATCTTACCAGTTCAAGGTAACGGCCGACGATGGCTATACCGTCTATGTCGATGGTGTGTCTGTTGTGAGCTATGACGGCAACGTGGCTACAACGGCCACAACGGGCGCTAGTGTGGCCTTGAGTGAGGGGCTGCATCAGGTCGAGATTGTGTACTGGGATCAGGGTGTAGCTGCGAACTTCAGCATGTCCTACAAGGAGTCAGCCGATAGCGGTTGGTCTGGTTTCAACAGTACTAATTTGTTGATGCTGCAAGAAGGTTACACCCTGAGCGACTTGCAGGATGTGGTGCAAGCCAGCGATGGTAGCTGGATGATTCGGACCGGTGAATCGGTAATAGGAACCACAGGCCAGGATTTGATCACCGGCAGTGAGGGCAAGGACATCATCCATGGTGACACTGGCAATGACGTATTGAGTGGTGAAGACGGGGCCGACAAACTGTATGGCGATCTGGGTAATGACATCCTGGTTGGCGGCTCGGGAAATGACATTCTGACCGGCGGAGATGGCAAGGACACCTTTACCTGGCATAAGGGGGATCAGGGCACAATCCTGACACCTGCCGTCGATCATATTACGGACTTTAATAAATCCAGTGACGTGATTGATATCCGCGATCTGCTGGATCACGATGGCAGCAAGAGCAGCGATGTACTGGAAAATTATCTGTCGATCAGCAAGACCAGCAATGGTTCTGTCTCCATTGATATCCATGATCCAGATGCAAGCAGTGGCTCGGCGTCTAGCAGTTCTGTTTTGCAGAGCATAGTCCTGGATGGTGTGAGCTATTCGGATTTGACGGGTAGCAGCAGTAGTAGTGCCTCCGATGTACTGGACCATCTGCTTTCCAACCACTTGTTGAATATCGATAAATAAGGGTCAATGGAATCCAATATTGGAAGGAGAGGCTTGCCTCTCCTTTTTTATTGCTACTGATTTGTTAAATAATGCCGTATGCAGAGGAGTAGTGCTAAACTATTGTTCTGAAAATGGTTTTAGATAATTTTGTCATTTAGGTAGCAGTCGGCTATCGCTCGTCCCAGGATGGAGTCGCCATGGAGTTCACACAAGACAAGACAGATCAACTTCTGGAGTGTCTGGTCTTCCTATCCAAATATTATGCAGTTCCTACCAGTCGCGAGGCGCTGATCTCCGGGCTGCCTCTCACCGATGGTGCGCTGACGGCATTACTGTTCCCGCGTGCTGCCGAGCGAGCCGGATTTATTGCCAAGACCCAGGATCTGCAACTGGCTGATATTTCGCCATTATTGTTGCCCTGCATTTTGCTACAAAAGGATGGTGGCGCCTGTGTGCTGCTGGAGCTGGATCATCACAAAAGCGAAGCCTGCGTGGTGCTCCCCAGTCTGGGTGTCGCACAGCAAACCATGTCCCAGGAACAGCTGGCAGCCCTGACGACCGGCAAAACCATTCTGCTCAAGAAGCAGTTTCGTTATGACGCCCGTTCACCCAAGGTATTGGAAACCCGGGATGGACACTGGTTTTGGAGTACCTTGCTGGAATCGAGCGCTATCTATAGAGATGTACTGATCGCCTCGATCCTGATCAATTTGTTCGCGATTGCCAGCCCGTTGTTCACCATGAATGTCTACGACAAGATAGTGCCGAATTTGGCATTCGATTCACTCTGGGTTTTGGCGATCGGGGTTTCCATCGTTTTTGTCTTCGATTTTGCCATGCGCCAGCTGCGCAGCTATTTCATTGATGTCGCCGGTAAAAAGTCGGACGTTTTACTATCGGCCAAGATTTTTGCCAAGGTGATGGGCATCCGTATGGAAGCGCGTCCGGCATCGACCGGCGCCTTCGCCAAACATCTGCAGGAATTTGAGTCCATTCGCGAGTTCTTCACCTCGGCGACAGTGTCTGCGCTGATCGATTTGCCGTTTGCCTTCTTCTTTATGTTCATCATCTGGATCTTTGCCGGTCCCATGGTGATAGTGCCGCTGGTGTCGGTACTGATCCTGATTGCATACAGCTTCTATATTCAGGAGCCGCTACGCCGGAGTATCGAAGAGGGTTCCCGCCTCGCATCGCAGAAATACGCCAATCTGATCGAGGGGATTGCGGGTCTGGAAGCGGTCAAGATCTTCGGTGCCGAAAGCAACTTCCAGCATAAATGGGAACAAGCCGTTAGCCATATGTCAACCTGGGGCATAGAGACGCGCCGCATCACCAATCAGGTATCCACCATGGCCAGTTTTGCCCAGCAAATGGCCACCGTAGCGCTGATCGTGTTGGGGGTTTATCTGATCTCGGAAGGCACTATCACCATGGGCGGCATGATTGCCGCTGTGATGCTGTCGAGCCGCGCCATTGCGCCTCTGGTACAACTCTCGGTCCTTTCAACCCGTTACAATCAGGCTAAATCAGCCATGACCTTGATCAGCAAGATCATGGACAGTCCGAGCGAACAAGAGGAGGGGCGTCAGTACATCCAGCATTCGGTGCTGTCAGGTCAAATTGAATTCGAGGGGGTGAATTTCAATTATCCCGATTCGGATCAGGCGTCACTGCGCAATATCAACCTGGTCATTCGGCCCGGGGAAAAAGTGGCGATCATCGGTCGCGTCGGGGCCGGGAAAACCACCCTGGAGAAGTTGCTGCTCGGACTGTATAAGCCGCAAAGCGGTTCTATTCGTCTGGACGGTTATGACTTGGCGCAGATCCATCCTGCCGCATTGCGACGCAACATCGGCTGTGTGCCGCAAGATATCACGTTATTTTTCGGCTCCATTCGCGACAACATTATCGTTGGTCATCCCTTGGTGGATGATATGCGGGTGTTGCGTGCGGCACGCCGGGGGGGGGTCACCCAGTTCACCAACCGGGATCCAAATGGTCTTGAGCGACAAGTGGGTGAGGCTGGCCGCCTGCTCTCGGGTGGACAACGCCAAGCCATTGCTCTGGCCCGCGCTCTGCTGACTGATCCGCCGATCCTGCTGCTGGATGAGCCGACGTCCAACATGGATAACCGTTCGGAAAGTCTGGTGAAAGAGGAACTCTCCCGTTTGGATAAACAAACGACCCTGCTGTTGATCACCCACAGAACCAATATGCTGGATGTAGTGGATCGCTTGGTGGTGCTGGATCAGGGGGCTGTGGTTGCTGATGGACCTCGTGAGGATGTATTGAAAATGCTCAAAGAAGGTAGAGTCCGGGCGCGGGAGGGTGCGGAATGAGTGCTATGAAGCTGCCTGGGCCTGACCAACTGGATTTTGTCGATGATGGGACTGCGGCGGTGCTGCTCAATACCCCGACTCGGGCGCGCATCCTGCTGTGGAGTTGTTTTGTCTTTTTCGTGGTGGCCATCATCTGGGCTGCTTGGGCCGAGCTCGACGAGGTTGCATCCGGCCAGGGCAAGGTGATTCCATCCCGCCAGTTGCAGATCGTTCAGAACCTGGAAGGTGGCATCATCAAGGAGATCTTCGTCAAAGAAGGTCAGGTGGTGCAGCCGGGACAAGAATTGATGCGGATTGATGACACCCGTTTTCGCTCCGATTTTCGGGAGCGGGAACAGGAGTTGGTCAGTTTGAAAGGGGATGTCGCCCGTTTGCGCGCGGCTTTGGCCAGTGTGGTGGTCGCCAATGATCCCAAACTCGGTTGGCGTGAGCAAATCACCATCAAAGAGACGCCAATTGCCTTCCCCGAGGGGTACACCAAGGTGTTTCCGGAATATGCCAGGCGTCTGGAAAACGCCCAGAGTGAGGCGCTGAATAATCTGAACAATCAGTTATCGATCATGGGGCAGCAGATCGAACAGAAAGAGAACGAAATATTCGAAATCAATAACCGGATCCGAACCCTGGGACGCAGCGTGGACTTGGCCAGCCAGGAGTTGAACCTGAATCGCCCCTTGGCCAAAGAAGGCATAGTGCCGAAGGTCGAGCTGATCAAGCTGGAGCGGCAAGTGAATGATATGCGCGGCGAGCTGGAAAATGCGCGTCTGTTATTGCCCAAACAAAATGCCCTGCTGCGCGAGACGATCTTCAAGCGTAACGATGTCGCCTTGAAGTTCCGGGTTGATACGCAAACCGAACTGGAAGAGAAGCAGAACAAACTCTCCCAGCTCAGTGAAGGACAAGTCGGTCTGCAAGATCGGGTGGCCAGAACCAGTGTGTTATCACCGGTCAAAGGCACCATCAAGACCCTGAAGGTCAATACCGTGGGAGGCGTGGTGCAACCCGGTATGGATTTGGTGGAAGTGGTACCCATGGAAGATAACTTGTTGATTGAGGCCCGGGTCTTACCGAAGGATATTGCCTTTTTGCGGCCGGGATTACCCGCAATCGTCAAGGTTACCGCCTATGATTTTGCAATATACGGTGGGCTCAAAGGAACGTTAGAGCATATCAGTGCCGATACCATTCAAGACGAAAAGGGGAATGCCTTCTATCTTGTAAGAGTAAGGACGGAAAAAAGTTATCTGGGTGACATCAGTAAACCCATGCCTATTATCCCCGGCATGATGGCCACTGCGGACATCATTACAGGGAAAAAGAGCGTGCTCGAATACTTGTTGAAACCCATCATCAGGGCAAAACAATCTGCCTTGCGTGAACGATAAAACTGGAGAAAGCCAAGGAGAATCAGCCAATGAAAATCAAGCTACTTGTACTGGTGATAGCCAGTGCTATGGGGGGCGGACAGCTAGCTAATGCCCAGACCCTGGAGGAGTCGGTCTCGCAAGCCTTGCTGACCCATCCGCAAATCAAGGAGGCTTATGACTTGTATCAATCGCGCAAGTATCAGATTGATGAAGCCAAAGCCGGATATTATCCAAAACTGGATGCGAGTGCCGGAATTGGCCCCGAGCGCATCAAGGATGTGGGCAGCACGGAGCGGTCAGATCTGACTCGCAAAGACGCCAGCATCACCTTGTCACAGATGCTGTTTGATGGCTTTGATACCAGCAGCAATGTGGATCGTACCGATGCCGAAGCCAAGGCTCAGAAGTTGAGTCTGCACGCGACCGCCGAGAATACGGCTCTGCGGGTGGCGGAAGTATATCTGAATATGATGCGCCAGCAGGAAATCTTTGATTTATCGAAAGATAATCTTGCCACCCACGAACAGATCCTCTCGGATATCACTAAACGGACTACCTCCGGGGTTGGTTCTTCTGCTGATTTGAGTCAAATTCAGGGACGGGTTGCCCGAGCCTATTCGAATATGGCTGCGGCACAAAACAATCTGGATGATGCCCGAGCCGAGTACCTGCGGGTGGTAAACAGCGAACCGACCGATCTGGTTGAGCCGACGACTGACTCTGTGGTGATGCCAGCCAATCTGGACGAAGCCTTGAAGAAGGCGACCGCCAACAATCCGGTCCTGCTTTCTGCATTGGAAGATATCAATGCGGCCAATTTCCAACATGAAGGTGCTAAGGCAAACTTCTATCCGAAGGTCTCTGTCGAGGCTGGTCAAAGTTGGTATACCGATGCCAACGGCGACGAAGGCAGTAGCGATGAACTCAGTGCCATGTTGCGGGTACGTTATAACCTGTTCAACGGTGGTGCCGACGATGCCAGAAGCAAGTCCACCTCGGCACTCTATTCCCAGGCGAAGGACATTCATCAGAATGCCTACCGTCAGGTAGAAGAGGGAACCCGACTGGCTTGGCAGGCATTGGAGTCACTCAAGAGCCAGAAGACCTATCAGCAACAACATGTGGAATACAGCTATGAGTCCGTCAGGGCCTATAAGCAGCAATTCACCTTGGGACAAAGAACATTACTCGATGTGCTGAACACAGAAAATGAACTGTTTGAAGCGCGTCGTAGTTTGATCGGTACCCAATATGATGAACTGTTTGCGCAGTACCGTATTTTGAATGCCACAGGAACCTTGCTGGATTCTCTGAAAATTCAAAAACCGGCGGAGTGGAACTGATACAAAGGGCGGTTAAGGTGTGCAGATATGGCAGGTGTTTCACCTGCCGTCCTCTGCGGCCCGGGGGCTCGTTGACGGCGTCATTTCGTACCAAGGCTCGCCAGGAGTAGCGTCGAGAAGAATGATGAGTCCACGCATATGGGCAGCACCCGGTATCACACGCTTACTGACAATGGCTTGTCTATTGCCAGGGTTGCTGTTTGCCGTGCCACTGGCACAGGATGACCAATTAGCGGTTAAAACCGTGGCTGACTTTTACGGCTCCCGCGCTGGGAAGCGGATGCAGGGTTGGCGTGAATTGGTGATGAGAGGCAAACAGGAACGTTGGAACGAGCAAAAAAGTCTGGCGGAAGTGAATCGTTATTTTAACCAGCTGACCTTTTTGAATGATGTGGTGTTGTGGGGGCGAGACGACTACTGGGCGGCGCCAATGGAGTTTATTGGTGCGGGTGGTGGTGATTGTGAAGATTACAGTATCGCCAAGTATTTCAGCTTGATTGAGTTGGGTATCCCGGATGAAAAATTGCGGATGGTGTATGTCAAGGCATTAACCTATCAGCAATTTCATATGGTGGTTGCTTATTATCCGACTCCGGCTGCGGTTCCCTTGATCCTCGATAACATTAACGGGGTCATACAACCGGCCACCAAGCGAAAAGATTTAGTTCCGGTTTTTAGCTTCAATGGTTCTCACCTATGGCTAATGAAAGAACGCGGTCAAGGGCAATTGGCGGGTAGCTCTTCACGTTTGGCATTGTGGAATGACCTGCGTAGTCGTTTCAGTCGCGAGCAACTGAAGCGTCCAAAAATAAATCTGGATGATTGAGATATGACCTTATATAGACAACTGATGGCAACCATGCTGGTTCTGTTTGCTGTGCTTTTCGTGGCTGCCTATTGGGTGCAGTTTAATTCCACGCGGGATTATTTAGCCCAGCAGTTGGAGCTTTCCGTCACCAGTACGGCGAACTCGTTAGGGCTGGCTCTGACTCCTTATCTGGAAGCGGGTGATAAGGTGGGAGCTGAATCAGTCATCAATGCCGCGTTTGATGGTGGTTTTTACCGCAAATTCAGGTTGGAGTTACTGGCCAGTCAGAGTGTGATCCAGCGAGAAAATAGTGCCACAGTGGCGGGGGTACCGGAATGGTTTACCTCGCTGGGTTTATTTCGCAGTGTCAAATTCGATTCTATTTTGACCTCCGGTTGGTTACAGCTGGGTAAATTGCAAATTGAAGGTAACCCGGGGCAAGCCTATTACGAACTCTGGCAAGGCATGAGCCGGTTATTGGTCTCGTTTGTCATTACCTTTCTGGTTGTCATCGTCTTGCTCACTCGAGCGTTGCGCTATTTGCTGAAGCCACTGGATCAAATTTGTGATCAGGCGGTCGAGATTGAAAAACATCATTTTGGTCAGGCGATCCCGTTGCCTCGCACTCTGGAATTGCGGCAGGTTGTCCAGTCGATTAATACCCTGGCCAGTAAACTGGCGGTGCAGTTTAAAGAACAAGCCGAAGCCGCCTCGCAAATGCGCGAGCGGGCTTTTCGAGATGCAGTATCCGGATTGGGTAACCGGGCTTATTTCATGGGGCAGGTGAATGCCTGGATTGCGGAATCCGGGCGTGGTGGTGTCATGCTGGTCGCAGTCGATATGCTGGATGATATCTACCGCGACGAGGGTTTTGCCGCTCGTGACAGCATGGTCAAAGCCGTGGCGACCACCTTACAAGATGCGTTGCGGGACTTTGATGGCAGTGCTGTGGCGCGTATTTCTGCTACCGAATATGCGGTGTTGCTGCCGGGGCTGGAAATGCAGGAGCTGGTCGAAGTTGGTGAGTTGATCAATCGTTTCATTGCCGAGTTGGTGGTCAATCCGATGGAGCGTGAACAAGCGATTTCGGTGATTGGTATTGCTCCGCGCGAAGGGAATGATGATCTCTCCATGATGTTGACCAAGGCGGATAACGCCCTGCGCCATGCCCGCAGTGACCGCCGCAGCTCGGTGGTTATTGATAGTCGCGACAAGAGTGATGGCATGGGACGGATTGCCTGGCGTGATCTGCTGGCGGAAGCTCTGCACCATGGCCTGTTCCGCTTCAAGGTTCAGCCGGCCATTTTGCTGGCCAGTCAAAAACCTCACCATGCCGAGCTGTTTACCAGTATTCACCGCGATGGTGAGGATTATTTTGCCGGGCAGTTTATGCCAGCAGTCGAGCAGTTCAAACTGGGGGCTGATTTTGACCGTTATGTGTTGCAACAGGTGGGGAAACAGCTGGAGAAGAATCTGGATCTGAAGTTGGCCATCAACCTGACACTGACCTCGATCTCCTCTGCGCCCTTTGCCAGTTGGCTGGCCGACTACCTGCAGCAGCATCCATTGCTGGCGGGGCGTCTCTATTTCGAGTTGCCTGAGTCGGCGATCTTGCACTCCCGAAGCCAAGTCGAGAACTTGCTCGGCATTGTGCGTCAGCATGGATTCGGCTGGGGCGTCGACCAATATGGCCGCAACTTCCAGTCCCTGGATTATCTGGAAGTCCTGACGCCTGCCTACGTCAAAGTCGATCACGGTTATACCGGCATGGTACTGAAAGAGGAGGGTGATCAAGCCTTCTTGTCGGCGGTATGCCGCGCAGCCCATAACGCCGGCATTGTCACTATTGCCACCCGTGTTGAGAGTCAGGAGCAGGTGCAGGCGTTGTCCAAACTCTTTGTCGATGGTTACCAGGGCTTTATTTCACCGCCCTATCCGCTGTAAAAGCGGTGAGTCGAGACGTGGGGAGCCTTGGGCTCCCCTTTGTTTTGTGGCCTGGCTGGCGTTTTTGCCGATGAGTGCTGTCAGGGAGAGCACATCACCTACACTTGGATCAGTTTGGTCTGCGAGAGGCGATGACATGTCGAGAAGATTTCGCCGTTATTTCAGCTGGTTATTATGGCTTTTGCCCTGTTACAGCCTGGCTCAGGAAGTATCGCTGGCCTACGGCGATCAGGCTTTTCCTCCCTACCAGATGGGGCAAGGACGCTTGGCGGATATTGAACCTGGTCTGGCAATCGATGTCGTTTTACAGACGGCACACATGCTGGGTATCCAGGTCAAGTTGCAGCGAATGCCGGTGAAGCGACTGCTGCATGAGTTGGAGTTAGAGCATCTGGACGGTGCTATTGGCTATTCATTCACCGTGGATCGGGCCGAGTACCTGGCTTACCCTCCGATATCCCAGGAGGGCACCGCTCTTCCCGATCCCTCCTTCCGCCTGTATCGGGTGAGTTACTATTTATTTAGCCGTCCTGATTTTATCCCTCATGGTTTAGGCCATGGTTTAGATGGTTTGACACAATACCGGATCGGCGTGCTGAAAGAGTCCGCCATTGCCGGGATCCTGTTCCAACAAGGTATTCCTTATGAGGCGACCCGGACGGCGGAGCAAAATCTGGAAAAGTTAAAAATGGGACGCCTGGATTTGGTGGTTGGCCCCGGAGAGCCAACGGGACGCTTGCTCCGCAGCCTGGGCTGGCAAAACGAGATCCGCCGTTCCGGCGAGTCCTTGCTGGAACGTGATTATTTTTTGGTGTTTAGCAAAGCGTTTTGCCAGAACAACGCCTCGGTATGCGAGCAGTGGTGGCAATTGATTCGCCAACATCGCGACAGCATAGTGAAACAGCGCATCGACCTCTATCCGTAACTCAACGGCTCAATTCGATACGGTTGAGCTCCGGGTCCAGCAGACAACTCTCGTAATAGCCATCGCCTGTGGTGCGAGGTCCGCTCAGCAGCGTATAACCGTCGGTCACCAGACGCTGGGTCAAGGCATCGACCGCCTCGCAACTGCCCAGCGCAAAGCTGAGGTGTCCCAGACCGATAAATTGCCGCTGTGGCTCATTTTTCAGCTCGGTTACCTCTTGCCACTGCATTAACTCCAGTCGACATCCGCTGCCGAATTCGAGGAAATAGGAGCTAAAGCCCCTGGCATTGGTGTATTTGGTGTTCGCTTGACCGGCAAAGTAGCGCTGATAAAAATCACGCATCCGCTCCAGATCCTGACACCAAATCGCGACATGTTCGATGTACATCTTCTCTCCTTACTGAATTACCAGTGATGCTTATAAAACGGGGCGGGCATCTGTAGCGATTGCCACTGCATCAGCCGCTCCAGCTCTTGCAGTGCCCAGCGTGGCTGGCCCCAACCTTGCTGTTGTTGTAGTAGAAAGCGTTGAAAAAATCCGGCCAGTTGCGTCGCATTTGCTCGATACATGATGAACTCCTTGTTACTCGGGGATGAGCAGCCGATGGTGGGGTGTCGTGCTGCTCTTGCGTTTCGACATCAGCATGGCTTTAATTGGGGAATCTAAAAATTGCTGACTTTATTTAAATAGGGTTCCTCTTTTATGCCGTCCCCGCGTCTGGAGCAGCAGTACCTCAAATTGCGAGCGCACTTTGGTGATCAAGCCGCCGAGACCACCTTACAGGCGTTGGCCGAGTTGTTCGTGTGCACGCGGCGGCATGTGCGCAACCTGCTTGGACAGATGGAGACCGAGGGCTGGATCCAGTGGCACTCGAGTGCGGGACGCGGCCACCGCTCGACCCTGATTTGCCGTTATGGTGTGGAGCAGTTGCGGCAACATCAGGCGGAGAGCCTGCTGGCGCAGGGCTTGGTGGAGCAGGCGGTACGGTTATTGGGGGCAGAGCCGGAGCAGTTGACGCCGCTGTTGCTGCGACAGTTAGGCAACAAGCAACAGCAAGAACGCCAGGTGCTGCGGGTTCCCTATTACCGGCCGATGCCGAATCTGCATCCGGGCTTGCCCTTGCGGCGTTCCGAGGCCCATCTGGTGCGGCAGATCTTCAATGGCCTGACCCGGATAAATGAGGAAAATGGGGAAATCGAGGCCGACCTGGCTCACCACTGGCACTCGAATGACAGTCGGCACTGGCGGTTTTATTTGCGCCCGGCGGTGCGTTTTCATGATGGGCGGTTGTTGCAGGTGGCGGATGTCATCGCTTCCCTGACGCGATTGCAGCAACACCCGCTGTTTGCCCACCTGCAGACGATCCGCGCCCAGGGCGAACGGGTGGTCTGCGTCGAATTGAGTTGTGACGATCCCCGCTTGCCTTGGTTGCTGGCGGATGTGATGGCGATGATTTTGCCTGCCGATCAGCAGCTCCGGGCTGACTTTGCGTCGCGTCCGGTGGGTACAGGCCCCTATCGGGTACAGGAGAATAATCGCTTCCATCTCCATCTGGTGGCATTTGATGACTATTTTGGCTGGCGTGCACTGCTGGATGAAGTGGATATCTGGATGTTGCCCGCGTTGGCTGAGCAGCTGGAGCTTGGCGAACGCCAGGTCTGCGGTCTGGATGTTCACGGGGAATTGCCCAGTGGTGTCACGGCGCCGCAGCCGGATGCGGGCGCTCCTGCGGCGGAGATGGTCCTGGAGCAGGGGGGGTATTTCTTGCTGTGTGATAGCCGCTCGAGTTGTTGGCAAACGGCGCCAGCCCGGCGCTGGATCCAGGCTCAACTCAATCCCTATCCACTGATGAGTCGGGTGCCGTTAGCGATCCGTCGTTATTGGGCACCCGCTGCCAGTCTGTTACCCCAGTGGCTGCATGAGCAAACACCTGGCGAGTCGATGCCGCCCTGGCCGGCATCCGTTGCCACTTCCGAGCGGCGACTGCGGCTGGCTTACTATGAACAGCAACCTGAGTATCGGATGCTGGCCGAGGTGATGCAGCGCATGTTGGCCGCGCAGGGAGTGACGCTGGAGCTTGTGGAATTAGCTTACGCCGATTGGCAGCAAGGAGAGGTGGACGTGGATCTCTGGCTGGGCTCGGTGAACTTTGCCGCGCCCAGTCTCTGGAGTGTCGGGACTTGGCTATTGGGCAACCCGCTGCTGCGCCGCTCCATCAGTGGTGGCGACATAGCGTTATTACAGCACTGGCATCAGGCTTGGCGCTGCGAGCAACTCGATAGCGAACACTTGATGGCCGAGGTGATCGGGGCCGGTTGGTTGCAACCACTGTTTCACCACTGGTTGCGGTTGCAGGGACCGGCCCAGGCGCGAGGAATTCGGCTGAATAATCTGGGGTGGTTTGATTTCAAATCCGCCTGGTTGGCACCGGATGCCAACCAGGGGTAACGCATGCTGGAGAGAAGCTGGTTATTCCAGCAGGCTGCGCAGCATCCAGGCCGTTTTTTCGTGTAACTGGATACGTTGGGTCAGCAGGTCGGCGGTGGCTTCATCGTGGGCCTGCTCAACCAGGGGGTAAAGCGAGCGGGCCGTACGCACCACGGCCTCCTGCCCTTCGACCAGCTGGCTGATCATCTCGATGGCCTTGGGCACACCTTCACTCTCCTCAATCGAGCTCAATGCCATGAATTCCCGATAGGTACCCGGAGCCTGGACTCCCAGCGCCCGAATGCGCTCGGCAATGGCGTCGACGGCCAACGCTAACTCGTTGTACTGGGTCTCAAACATCAGGTGCAGGGTCTGGAACATGGGACCGGTAACGTTCCAGTGGAAGTAGTGAGTCTTCAGATAGAGGGTGTAGGTGTCGGCCAGCAGGGCGGATAGTCCTTGTGCAATCGCGTGCCGATCGTCTTCGCGGATCCCGATATTGATGGTTTGGATGCTCATGATGGTTTCCTCATCGTCTATGGCCAGAAGTGGTCGATGCGGTCACTGTAGCGGGATCCGGGACCGGAATAAAATCGCTAATACCACTTTAATTAATAGGTCTTAACGATTGATCATGGCATGAAATTCCCCTGCGATAGGCAGGGGAACTGGTGAGCCTGCTCTTCTGACGTTTGACCTTAATCTTCCGGCTGGTAAGGAAAGCGGTAATGGCCATAACGGATGATGAAGACACTGATGGCCAGCACCAGTGCGGTTCCTGCCACGCCGAACAGCCGCCAGGTATCCATCTCCTTCATGTCCAGGATCAGATAGCGGGCCAGGGCGACAATCGCGATATAGATGGGGATGCGGATCGGCAGTTTACCCATTTTCAGATACATGGCGACCATCGCCAGCACTTCCAGATAGATAAACAGCAGCAGCAAGTCCGCCAGGGTCACCGTCATCACCAGGGCCATGGTGTAGATCTGGTGGCTAATGGCGATTAGGGTCGCACAGGCAACGACAATGAGGCCGAGTAATTGTCCCCACTCCAGTATTTTGTGGGCCCACTTCTGCATCAGTTCCATGTTTCTATTTCCACCATCATGTTGATGACTTGTTAAATCTGGCGCTAGGGTATCCTGAAAATGTGATGCGCATCAAGAATTCCTGCGGTTAAGGTGACGATTCAGACGTCGTAGCTGCCGAAGCAACCGACGCAGTGTCGGGATCTCCTCTGCCTGAGCTGCGGGATGGGCATATCGGCCATGCAGATAGGCGGTGGTGATCCGCTCGAGTGTTCTGGCTGCCGGGTGGCCCTGTTGCAACAGGCGATCCCGGTAGGCGCTGGGCGTTTCTGCCGGTAGGCGCGGCGAACCACTGCGTGCCAGATACTGGCAGGCTTGTTGGTACAAACCCAGCAGTGGATCCGGCGGCGTTTTTCGCCGGTAGAGCCAACCCAGCGCGATGGCAATTGCCAGCGCCAGCAAGGTACCGCCCAACAGGATGAGCAGGCGGCCACCGACACCGGAAGAAAACCAGCGTTTGAACAGACCTTCTTGTGCCTGGGCATCGTAATTGAGGATCCAGATGGTCCAGTGGTAATCCAGGCTGGCGAGGGCCAGACGCAGGTTATTCAGCAGCGCTATATGCCGGTAACGACTCAGACTCAATGGATCCTCGGCCAGAAAGCCCTGATCTCGCATCAGGGCATCCAATCCTTGCTCGATCCGATCGGGTGCCACCATCAGGGTCGGATCGACCCGCTGCCAGCCTCCGGGTTGCCACACCTCGACCCAGGCATGGGCATCAAATTGATGGACGCTGACATAGTCATCTTCCGGGTGGTATTCGCCGCCCAGATAGCCGGTGACCAGCCGCGCCGGAATGCCGGCGGCCCGCAGTATGAATGCCAGGCTGCTGGCGTAGTGGGCGCAGAATCCGGCCCGGGTCGAAAACAGGAACTGATCGATGCTATCGCCGGAGAGTGGCGGCGGGTTCAGGGTGTAGAAAAAGGGTTGCTGGCGAAAGTACTGCAAGGCGGCCTGTAGCAGCGCCTGATCGTCGTCGGGAAATTGTCGCCGTAGCTCGATGGCCATGGCCCGCGCCTGCGGGTTGCCGCCCACGGGCAGCGCCAGATTCTGCTGGCGGCGTTGCGGGCCGAGTTTCGGCTCGCTCGGCTGCTGGGGAAAGTAACGCAGGGCAAACTGTTGCTTTTGGGTGAGCGGCGTCGGACTGATCAGGGTCTGGACCGGAGTCTCGAGCAGCGTCTGATCGGGGGAACTCGAGAGTGCCAGGGTGTAAACCCAACTCTGGTTGCTCGGCTCGGTATAGAGCCGATAGTCCCTGCTCGCTCCCTGCCAGTGCTGAGTGCTGGGTGTTGCTCGCCAAGGCTGGTAGCGGCGGCTTTGCTGGCGGCTCTGCCAGTCACGCAGGCCTGGGCTCATGCGCCAGCTATGGCCATCGAAGGACTCATGCACCAGAGTGCGCCAGTAGCGCTCGGTTGGTGGTGGACCGGAAAAACTGGCCCGGAACACCAACTTGCTGGAGCGCGTCAGCTCGGTGATGTTCTCCGGGTTCACCTCTTCTCCCAGCCCGGTGATGGCGCTTCGGGTCTGTGGCATCTGCCACAGGGGGCCAAGCCGCGGCAGGATCACAAACAGCACCAGCATCAGGGGAATGCTCTGGGCAACCAGCAAGGAGGCCTGGCGCAGCTGTTCGCGGCGGCCGGTTGGCAGATAGAGGGAGAGCAAGGCGGCGGTATTGAGCAATACGCTGGTGAGCAAATAGAGGGTCACCAGCCAGTGCTGGTGATAGACGAAACTCAAGCCCCCCAGGAAAAACAGCGCCAGGATGTGCAGCCCCAGATCCCGACGCTGGCGGAACTCCAGAAATTTCAGGGTGCAGCCCATGACCAGCAGGTTGAAGATCGAGCCGACCAGACCCAGCTGCGGCGAGAGAACGGCAATCAGCAGAGATCCCAGCACCGCGGCACCATTCAGTTGACGCTGACTGGGCATCCGGCTCCGACCCTGTTCGATGGCGTAGCGCCAGCCGATGGCGAGCAGGGCAATGCCATAAATCAGCGGACTGAGCTCGGAGTACAAAGGCAAGACGGCCAGGCCATAGCTGGCACTGATCCAGCCCAGAGTCGAGCGGTTGGTGCTGCGTGGTGTCGGTGGCGTCATGGGACTAGTGGTCATAGAGGGAGCCGCCATACAGTGCCAATGCCTCCAGTGCCGCCAGGCGTTGTCCGGCTCCGGAAGCCGGATCCAGACGCCAGGCTCCCAGATCCAGACCATAACGTTGCTGTTGTTGGCTCAGTTGCAGCACCGCATAGCTCAATCGGCTGAGTTGTTCTTCCAGATCCTGGCCCGGAGTGTGTGCCAGCCACAGCCAAGGGTGCTGCCAGGGTTCGGCGGCGAATTCCTTACTGAACAGACCCCGACCTTGAGCCTGCTGACGCCAGGCGATCTGGCTGAGTGATTCGCCGGGACGGTAGGGGCGCACCCCCACCAGCTCATCACTACCGGAGTGTTGACCGGGGTGCGGCAAGACGGCCGCGGAGTCGGTGGCAGACGCCTCGTCCGTTCCGGGCCCTGCGCTCAACGGCAGGGGACCTGCGATGGGGGCTGGGTAGATTAGCGCCTGCTGTTGCAGATCCAGCAAGGTCCAGCAGCGCAGCAACCCTAATGGATAGTGACTGGCAAGCCGCAGCCGACCGGGCTTGAACCAGCCACGACGCTGGGGGTTGAAGGTGACACCCAGCGAGCCTTGCTGTTGCAGCTCGGGCAATAACTCCTCGGCGCTTCCCTCGGCACTCAGTTGTATGGCATAGCGGCTACGCTCGTCGGCGGTGAGCTGCACGGCGAAGCGCAGTGACTGACCGACAAAATGCGGAGCTGTCGATAGGGCACTGATGGCGAGCCCAGCCAGATTGCGATAGCAATGCCAGATGCAGGTGACAAACAGGCTGAGCAGCAGCAGGGCCATGGCCAGGATCAGATTGTTCTGAAAGTTGGTGCCCAAGAGGTAGAGCATCAAGACCATCAGCAGATAGAGAGCCCCAAAGCGGCTGGGGAAGATAAACAGGGTACTGTGATGCAGTTGCACCCGCGGGGCCGGGGGCAGGCGGCGTTCGATCCAGCGACGCCACCGCGGTTGCCAGAGCCTGGCGAGTGCGGCCCGTATCATAGCACCGGATCCACCAGCGCCAGCAGTTTGTGGCTCAGGCTCTGCTGGCTGCCGGGGCGGCTGGGACCACTGCGTAGCCGGTGTTCGGCGACGGCGGGAAACACCGCCTGCAGATCTTCGGGTAACAGATAATCCCGATTGGCCAGGAAGGCCCAGGCCTTGGCGGCCGCCAACAGGGCGCGACTGGCGCGGGGGGACAAGGGATTGGGTACCAGCTCGTTGCGGCGACTCTCCTGGACCAACGCCAGCAGATAATCGAGAAATGCGGGGGCCGCGCTGACCTGACTGACGGCCTGTTGCAGGGCCAACAACTGCGTGCTATCCAGCAGCGGATCCAGGGCTTCTTGCTCTGGTAGCAGCAACATCTGCAACTCGGCTTCCTTGCTGGGATAGCCCAGCTCGATACGCATCAGGAAGCGATCCAGCTGGGATTCCGGCAGCGGGAAGGTCCCGGCCTGGTCCTGGGGATTTTGGGTGGCGATGACAAAAAAGGGCGCCGGCAGGGTGCGGGTGATGCCATCGGTCGAGATCTGGCGTTCGGCCATGGCTTCGAGCAGGGCGCTCTGAGTGCGCGGGCTGCCGCGATTGATCTCATCGGCCAGCAACACCTGGGTAAAAATCGGGCCGGGATGAAAAGTAAAGGCGGCATTGGCCTGATCATAGATCGACAGTCCCAACAAGTCGGCGGGCAACATGTCGGAGGTAAACTGCACGCGCTGATAATCTAGTCCCAGCAAGGTGGCGAGAGAGTGGGCCAGGGTGGTCTTGCCCATCCCCGGTAGATCCTCGATCAGCAGATGGCCGCGAGCCAACAGGCAGCACAAGGCTAAGCGCAGTTCATGGGGCTTGCCGAGGATGACGCGATTGAGCTGGGCGAGCAATTGATCAGTCAGCGGGTTCATTCCAATACTCCCTTCTATTTCTTCCATTATGCGTGAGCCTTGGGTTGCCGTCATATGAAGTAGTTGTTTCGTTTGGCTATTTCATGGCTGGATCGCGATCCGGGCACCGGGATCCTGCCTGATGTTGCAGGTCGACGATGGGCGTCATACTCTGAAGCTTGGCATGCCGGAGCGCCCCGGCTTATCGGGAGTGGGACATGGATGGTTTGATGCTGCTGTTTGGTGGACTGGTGTTGCTGGTGTTAGCGGGCGCGATCTGCGGCCTGATTGCGCTTAGTCGCCTGTCGGCACTGGAGCAGGATTTACGCAAACAGCGCCAGCAGTTGCAGGCTCTGGAACAAACGCTGGCGCGGGTGCAGGGGCGGCCAGGCGCCGCCCAATTGCATCGGGTGACTGAGTTGTCGGCCAGCGCAGGTGCTACGGCCATGTCAGCTGCGCCCGAGCCTGTTACCTCCTCTCCTGCGTCGTCTGTCACACCTCCGGCTACGGCTTTGGCAGCCGATATCGCGCCGCAACCCGCAGCCTTGCAGCCGACAATCGCAGATAGTGTCGCAGACGATGAACCTTCGACGGCTCATCCCCAGGCGGTTGCTGTTGCGTCAGTCGGTGCTGGCGAGCCGCCAGTTACCGCGACGTCGCCAAGCTCACCGGCACGACTGGAGCGGGATATCGCCTCGCGTTGGATGGTCTGGGTCGGTGGCGTGGCTCTGGCGCTGGGCGGGGTCTTCCTGGTCAAATTCGGTGTCGAACACAGCGTATTGGGGCCGAGCGGGCGGGTGATTGCCGGATTGGTGTTGGGATTGATTCTGGTGCTGAGCAGTGAGTGGTTACGGCAGCGGGAAACCCCGCTGGCGCTGCCGCGCCTAGGGCAACAAGCCGACTATGTGCCGGCGGCGCTTGCCGGTGGCGGCGTGATCGCCTGGTATGCCAGCCTGCTGACGGCGTTCGAACTCTATGATCTCATCTCCCCCGGTCTGGCCTTCGTGCTGCTGGCCGGGGTGTCGTTGCTGGCCATGGCGCTCTCCTTGCTGCAAGGGCCCCTGTTGGCGGTGCTCGGGTTGCTCGGTGGTTATCTGGTCCCTGCGCTGGTCTCGACCGGGCAGGGCAGCCTGACCGGGCTACTGAGCTATGTCGCGCTGGTGTCGCTGGCCGCCCTGGGCCTGCAGTTCCGGGTGCAGCGTCGCTGGCTGTGGTGGGGCACCTGTGTCGGGCACTTCCTCTGGTTCTTGCTGGCGCAGAGTCTGTATCGCGATGAAAGCAGCTTCATGTTTGGCTACCTGCTGCTCTCTTTGTACGCCTTTATCGCGCTGCCCGGTTTGGGATGGCGCCTGCAGAGCACGGCCCTGCGGCTGCCCTTGCAGTGGCGCAAATGCCAGACCGCCATCAAGGATGCCCACTGGATTGCCGTGATCGGGACTCTCTTGCTGGTCGGTCTGCATCTGTTTCTGGATTATCCGCTGGCCGGTTGGTTGGCGCTGCTGGGTGCTGGCGTGGGCGCCTATGGGCTGGCTCGGCGGATCGCAGCCCTGGATCTGCTGCCCTGGTTGGTCGGTTGCGGTGTGCTGGTCAGTGTCTGGGCCTACCATCTGCCTCTCGAGCAGTGGGGTCAGGTGGGCTGGGCGCAACTGGCGTGGCCTGAGTTATGGTCGCTGTGGCGTTGGGGCATGGGGCTGGCCTGTCTGCAGGCGGTATTGGCTCTGCAGTGGCTGACCGTGGCGCGCCGCGGTGGGCTCTGGGCCTCCTGGGTGGTGGTGCTGCCGCTGGCGATGCTGGCTCTGCTCTACTGGCGCTCACCGGTCGGAGCCGCTGATTTCTGGGCCGATCAGAGCCTGCTATGGCCGCTGCAGGGGCTGCTGCTGTTTGTCACCTTCAGCGCCCTGGCCGAGGTGCGGGGTCGTTGGTCCCATGGCGCTCGGGTCGCGCTGCTGGCCGGTGGTCAAGGTGCTCTGACTCTGGTGTTTATCATGCTGCTGGCCGATGCCAACCTGACACTGGCTCTGGCGCTGCAACTGGCAGGCTTGGCTCGTCTGGGGCAACGGGAAGGCGATCTCGTTCCCCATTGGTTGCTCAAGGGGCTGGCGATGGTGATTGTGGCCCGGCTCTCCCTCAACCCCTGGTTGCTGGATTACGCGCTGCAAGGGCGGCTGGGACTGCACTGGAGCCTGTATGGTTACGGCATCCCTGTGCTTTGCTTCTTTCTGGCGGCGCGCTGGCTACCCCAACGTCCTGGGGCGAGCACTAACGACTGGCTCGAGGCGGGCGGCGTGGAATTGCTGACCCTCTGGCTCACGCTGGAGGGCCGTTACTGGCTGAGCGGTGGCGATCCCTGGCATGGGGATTACACCTTGGCCGATGCCGCGCTCAATGCTGTGACCTGGGGGGGGCTGGCACTGGTCTATGGTTGGAAGGCGCGGCTCAACGGTGCTCTGGCCCGGGTGTATGCCATCGCTTCACCGCTGTTGCTGATTCTGATGATGGCCATGACGCTGCTGGGCTCCAGCCTATGGTTCAATCCGCTGTGGGTCACCACCTCGGTGGGGGAATGGCCGATCCTGAATCTGACCCTGCTGGCCTGGGGGATCCCGACTCTGCTGAGCGTATTGGCACTGGTGTTCCTGGCCCATCCGCACTGGTTGCGCCGGGTCAGTGCGGTGTTTGTATTTTTCAGCGGCATGCTCTATCTCACCCTGATGGTACGGCAGTGGTGGCAGGGGGCCGATATCTCAGGGTTTGCCGTCTCCAATGGTGAGCAGTACAGCTATTCGGCGGTGTGGCTGTTGACGGCGATTGTCCTGATGCTATTCGGTGGCTGGTTGGCCATCGCCCGGGTACGTCAGGCGGCACTGTTGATCTTGCTGGTGGCTGTATTGAAGATATTCCTCTGGGATATGGCCGATCTGGAAGGTCTCTATCGGGCGGCATCGTTTCTCGGGTTGGGGCTATGCCTGGTGGGCTTGGGCTGGTTTTATCAACACTTTGTGTTACCACTCGCCACCCCGCGTGACGAGGGCGAGGTGAGTCGACGAGAGTAACGTGAGTAAAGGCTATGCTAAACCTGAAGGACACAGCGGCTGTCGCTGAGCTGCTGTCCCGGCGGGCCGCGACGGGGCTCTTGTCGATGTCGGGTAATTTGCAGAAGTTAGTCAGGTCACAGGTGAGGAGCGCTGATGTCGCGATTGGTTCGTTGGCGTATCCGGCGACGCAAGGTGCGCCGGGCGGGGTTATTACATGGCTGGCTCAGCTTGCCCCATGGTGATGCGTTGCCTGTGGCTACGCCGGGCACCGCTGCAGATGCACCACCCACTGCACTTCCCGATCCCGCACCGCACGATCAACGGTCGTGATGATCCTGCTTCATCTGTGAGCGAGCTGCTGGTTTTTTGATCCACCTTCAACATCTCCATCTGGCTGCTATCTTGCGCCGTCAACAGGTAATACATTGATAGCGCTTAAAAAATGGCTAGCCAGCGCCCTGCAACTACGACAACAGATGACCCCCGCTTGGCCGGTGGTTGCGCTGGCGGCTCTCGACTGAATATCGGGCATGGGCCTGATTGCGAAAGAAGGAATCCACTGTGACCCGAGTACTGGTCTGGCTGTGCTGCCTGGGCGTGAGTGTTCCGCTGGCGGCGGCCGACGATGGTATCGCGGCATTTCGTCGCATGGCGGTGCAGGGCAATGTCGACGCCCAGTTTGCCGTGGCTGAGGCCTTCCAACGGGATAAATCCGCCGAGCAGGCAGCCTTTTGGCTACATATGGCGGCTGAGCAGCAGCATCGATTGGCCCAACGTGAGCTTGGGGCTGCCTATGCCAATGCTATCGGCGTGGTGAAAGACGAGGGGCAGGCCCTGTACTGGTATCGCAAGGCAGCGGAACAAGGGGATGTGGCGGCTCAGTCCGCACTGGCGGTGGCCTATGCCTACGGCCGCGGGGTGGCCATTGATTACAAACAGGCCATCTATTGGGCGCTGCAGGCCGGTGAGCAGGGTGATGTCACCGCCCAGATCCTGCTGGGGGCGGCCTACGCCACCGGCGAGACGGTGGCCAAGGATTATAAACAGGCAGTTGCCTGGTACCGGCGGGCGGCCGAGCAAGGCAAGGGCGTGGCGCAATTTCAGGTGGGCGTCGGTTACGCCAATGGCTTTGGCGTGCCCAAGGATTGGGTGCAGGCTTACGCGTGGTACGCGCTGGCGGTCCATAATGGTTACTCCGATGCCGAGTCCTGCCGGGTGCGGATGGGGGAAAAACTGACGCTCAGTGAGCGCACGGCGGCCGAGGCCCTGTTGAAGGAATGGCAGACGGCGTTCAAACCTCATTCTTCACCGACCCCACAGACCCATTAACTGCTTCACGTGGCCTGAGAGATCCTCAGGCCAAGCCAGAGCCAGAATCAGCGCCTGTCTCAGCAATCCTAGCCACCAACCTCAGTCCAATGGCGTTTCCTGCCAGCACACCACCCGATTGCGGCCATGAGCTTTGGCCTGATACAGCGCCTGATCCGCCAGACGCAATAACTCCTGATAGTGCGTGATGGCGTGGGTATCGCAGACGCCGAAACTGGCGGTCAAGCGCAAGCCGGTGGCGATGGCGGTGTAATCTGCCTCGGCAATCCGCTGACGCATGCGTTCGCAGCAGGCGTGAGCCTGGCGGGCATCAAGCCCCGGGAATATCAGGGTAAACTCTTCTCCGCCCCAACGAGCCAATAACCCCGAGCCGGGCATGGCGTGACGCAAGGTTCTGGCCACGGCACAGATCGCCTGATCGCCGATGACATGGGACCAACGGTCATTGATTTGCTTGAAATGATCGATATCGACAATGGCCATCGCCAAGGGTGTTTGTTGCTCTTTTGCCGTCTTGAAGGCGGTGAGCAGTTGTTCATCAAATGCCCGCCGGTTGGCCAGCCCGGTGAGTTGATCCTCCCGCGCCTGACGCTCAAACGCCGTGGCTTGCTCCTGCAAGGCGGTGGTTTTTTCCGTCACCAAGCGGGTTAGGCGCGCCTCATTGCGGCGCAATGTATGGAGTCGGAATTGCACCGCCAGCCACAGCACCAGACCACCGCCCAGCAGCATCAGCAGTTGAAACTCGATGCGCTGCCAGAAGAAGGGCTGGATGGTGAAGCGCAAGCTGGCTTGCTGGCCCTGCCACTTGCCATGGGGGTAGCTGGCCATGACCTGGAACTGATAGGAGCCCGGTGGCAAGTTGGTGTATTCCGCGCTGGCTTCATGGTTGCGCTCGATCCAGTGGGGATCGAAACCGGTCAACTGGGTGCGGTAAAGGATGCGGCTTGGGATCACATACCCCAAGCCGGCGTAGCGGATGCGGATCCGGCTGGTCCCAGCCGGTAATTCCAGGTTCGGGCGCAGGGCGAGGGAGCGGCCATCCACATCCATGGCTTCGATCACGATGGGCAGCAGCGTCTCACCGGCATCATTGATGCGTTCCGGGCGCACCCGCGCCACACCCCGAGCGGTGGCCATCCAGACACTGCCATCGCTGCGCAGCAGGGTAGCGGCCGGATTGGAGCCGCCGTTGGCTTGGGCACTGACCAGGCCATCGCTCTCGCCAAACACCTCAACATGCAACCGCTGGGCGCGGCCCTCGGTGATGGCGCGGGCGTCTTGCTGCTGGATGCGGAACATGCCGCGGTTCGAGGTCAGCCAGAAGGCCCCTTGCTGATCGGGAACCACCTGAAACAGTTTATCGACCGGTAAACCGGCGGCGCGGCCCACCACACTCAGGTGGCCATCGGCAAACCGGTAGTGCACTAGACCCCGATCGGTAGCCATCCACATGCCATTGGGCTCGCCGTAGAAGCCAAACACATATTCGGCGCCCTCCTGCTGGTGGATGGGGACGGCGGTAAAACGATCCTGTTCCAATATCGCCACCCCGACTCCGGTTCCGACCCAGATCCGCTGTCGGGCGTCTTGGTACAGTGAGATGACAAAATCAGCGGGCAGGCCGTCGGCCGCCGTGTAATGACGGATCTGGCCATCGGCGCTCAGTCGATCCAGACCGGCGGCGGTCCCCAGCCAGAGATTGCTGTGTTGATCGACCAGCAGGGCGCGGATCTCATTGCTGCTGAGCCCCGAGCGCTGATCCCGGACTGGCGTCAGGCGGTTGTGCTGCCAATGCAGCAAGCCATTGGTATAGGTTCCGACCCAGACACTACCGTCCGCTTCTTCGGCCAGACTCAGTACCGAGACGGGAGCATCGCCATCGGGCGAGGGGATGGGAGTCACCTGGCCGTTCTGCCAGCGGCTCAAGCCGGTGCTGGTCCCCACCCACACGCTGCCGTCGGAGTGGGCCAGCACGGCGCGCACATAGTCACCGCTGAGTCCCTGGCGGGAGGTCAGGGTGGTGAACGGCGCGGCGCGTAACCGAAACAGTCCGGCGTTGGTGCCAATCCAGATGTTCTGCTCCTGATCCTGCAGCAAGGAGAGCACCCGGTTCTTCAGTAGCCCGGTTTCGGTTTCTAGGCGCTCCAGCCCGGCTGGGCTCAGGCGATAGATGCCATGATTCATGGTGCCAATCCAGAGATCCTGCTGTTCGTCGAGCAACAGGCTGGTCACGGCGGCATCGGCTAGGGCGGGCTCCAGCGGTTTGAAGGTATCGCCCTCTTGCCGCCAGAGACCTTTCTCGGTGCCTAGCAATAAGGGGCCATTGGCTTGCTGCACCAGGGTAAAGATCCGCGGTGCTGGCAGCGCTCCGGGGAGGGGGACGTGGCGGGGTTTCTGCTGCTCGACCACATACAAGCCCCGATCGGTGGCGATCCACACCCGCCCTTGCGCATCCTCGGCGAAGCGATAGGCGCTCAACTGGGTCAGGATCGGCTGGCCGTCGTTGTACTGGCCGTCTCGACCCATCGAACGCATCACCACCCCCTTGCCCTCCATCGCCAGCCACAGGTTACCCAGACGATCCTTCCACACTGCATTGATCATGGTGGCGGCAGGCGCATAGGGCTGCCACCGATCGCCGGTGACGCTGACCAGGCTGCCACGCGCCCCGGCCAGCAATAGACTGCCATCCGCTTGCGCCTGTAATGATTGAATGCCGGAATCCAGCAACCCGGTCTGCGGGCTGCGTTCATAGAGTTTGAATTCCCGGCCGTTATAGCGTGCGACCCCTTCCCAGGTGCCAAACCACAGATAGCCCTCGGTGGTTTGCGCCATGGTATTGATGCTGTTGTGGGGCAAGCCATCCTTGGTGGTCCAACCTTCGACAAAATAGTCCGCCAAGGGTATCCGTGCGGCCCAGCTCAGGGACGAGAACAGGCTACAGGCGAGAAGCATCAGGCCACGGCTGATGCGGGAGAGGCGCTTGCGACATCCATATTCAGGTTTCATATCCATCCATCACTAATCCGTGATGCTGTGACCCGCCGCTGGCTGCTTGTGCGCGGCAGGGGGAACACCAGCATCAACTGCATATCCGGGGCTGCTGCCGAGGATCGGACAGGCTGATTGCCGTTGATTGTTGGTCAGAATACCTCTGGATCCGTTATTCTTTCATCACTGAATGCGCAAAATGATAATTGCTTTGCACATTCTGGATTTGCTGTTGGACATTCCCTAACCTGCTCACCACTATGCCATTAGCGGAGGCACTCTCGTGTTGCAGAACCAGTTAATAAACAGTGATGTGTCAATAAGAAGAAATGAAAAGCTCCGGCTGGAGATATAAGAATTATAAGGGGGCATGCATGGTACAGCGACGTTTGTTCCAGTTGTTTTTCAGTGTAATTATATTTGCCTCTGGCATGGCGCTGTCTATTTATACCTATCAAGGGGTAAGGAAAAGTGATGAGGCCAAAATGTTGGCTGAATTGCAGAAAGAGACGTATGAACAGAGTGTCAGAGCTAGTTTATTGTTTACTCGCGCACCACAAATCCTGAATTCATTTGCCGCTTTATTTGTTGTTTCTGATTTCGTTAGTCAACAGGAATTTAAAAACTTTGCATCCTATTTGATAAAGAATGAACAAGAGATTTCGGCTGTTATGTGGACGCCATATGTCTTGGCCGAGGAGCGTAAAAAATATGAAATGATACTAATGCACGAAATGGGACATGATCACGGATTTATTGATATTCAATATCCAGATCGTCATCAAATAGCATCGCCATTACGGAACTTTTATTTTCCCATTATGTATGTCGAACCCAGAGAGCAGGGAGCGAATTTATTGGGTATTGATCTGAATGGCCGCCCGCTTAATCATGCGCTGCGGATGGCGGCGATGAATAGCGGTTTGGTATTTACGACACCAGTGTTTTCTGAATTAACAGATCCGCATGGTGCTGCCATGATTGCCATCTATCATCCGGTCCATATTCCCCATCCCAAAAGCAGTAAGAAACCAGGAAAATTTTTGGGCTTTCTGCTGATGTTAATGACGCCTGAAGTATTAATGCGCTCCGAGTTTGGTGACGAGAGCCAGAGTCGATTTTTTATGCGCTTGATTGATAAAGATGATGGAGAGCGCCAGATTGCTATCAATCGGAAAGACAATCATAGTACGCCACCGCAACGAACGTTTCGTTATGATTTCCCAATGCCGGGACGACACTGGATTTTGGAATTATATAGCAGAGAGCCGATGCATTATGATAATACGGCCAGCTTTTTGCTGTTATGTCTGCTGACGTTGACTGGTGTTATCAGCTTGGCCTTTTATCGTGGGGTCAATAATTTCACGAATTTAAAAATCAGAAATACCAGTCTGGAATTACAACGTCGGGAATTAAAGTTACGGGCCAATTTTGACAGTTTGACCGGATTGCATAATCGCCGTTATTTCCAGGATAAGGTCGAAGCGCTACTGAACCAACCAGCGCGTGAATATGAGATTGCCCTCTGTCTGTTGGACTTGGATAATTTCAAACAGATCAACGATGTTTTCGGCCACAGTCAGGGGGATTTATTGCTGAAGTTAGTGGCGGATGCCTTGACCCGGGAAACCCGCCTGGGCGATCAAGTCGCCCGTCTGGGTGGCGATGAGTTTGCCCTGGCGTTATTAGTCACCCCTGGCGCCAGTGATATTGGCTCCATTCTGGATCGCCTTCTGGTTTTAATTTCGGCTATTGGTGGCGAGGTTTCTGAAAATACCGTAGCCATCAGTGCCAGCATCGGTATTAGTGTGTCGTCGGCCGACAACAACGATTATGAATTATTAACTCACCAGGCGGATGTCGCCATGTATGCCTCGAAGAAGCGCGGTAAAAATACCTATACGTTTTACACTCCCGAGTTGGCTGGATGAGATTGGCCAGCCAACGGCGTCAGCCATTGCTCTGGTGGCCGCGGGGATTGTTCTGGAAATGGCGTTTGTATTCGCGGCTGAACTGGGAGGGGCTGTTATAGCCCACCAGGGTGGCGGCTTCGGCAATGCCGCGGCCTTCACGCTGGATCAGCTCCCGTGCCCGGTTGAGGCGGATTTGCTTCATGTATTGCAGCGGTGAGACCCGCGTCACCTGACGAAAGGCGCGATGGAATGATGACACGCTCATATGGGCTTCGGTGGCGAGCCCTTCGACCGTCAGCGGGGCGGCATAGTCGCGATGAATGCGCCCCAACACCCGGGCGATGCGCGCGTAGTGGCTATCGTGGCGAGCCAGCTCCAGCAGCACATAGCCATTAGGGCCGGTCAGTACACGGTAGAGGATCTCCTGCAGGATGCCGGGTCCGAGAACGCTGGCTTCACTCTTGTTCGTCAGCGTGCCGAGCAGACGTTCACAGGCACTGAGCATGGAGGGTGACAGGCTGACACTGGAAAGGCCGCATTCGATGCTGCGGCACGGCTCCATCGGGGATTCTGGCGGAAACAGACGCTCGATCAATTGGTGTAGCGACTGGGCGTCGATGTCGATAGCTAGTCCGAGCATGGGCTCATCCGGACTACAATGGGCCTCGCATTCCAGCGGCAGCGGCACACCGACCACCAGATAGGAGTCGGGGCCATAGGCGACTTGCTGTTCCCCCAGATGGATGACCTTGTGGCCTTGCCCCATGATGAGCAGTCCGGACTGGTAGGTGAGGGGTTGCCGAGGGCTGCCCTGGGAGAAGCGGAAAAAGTGCACACCTGGTAGGCTGGTGGCCACGGAGCCTTCCAGCTGCTGCAGCCCCATCTGTTCGACATAGTCTTGCATGGCGCGGGCCAGGGTCATCGTTGCCTCTCCTCATCGGTGATTGGCTTAACTTGGTAGAAATAGGCAAGTATTTGCCATGAATGTCGCTTACCGGCGCTTAATCTAGCAACTATTATGATAGTCGTCATCCACGGCATGCCTCTGGCGCCGCCGTGTATTCCTATCGGCACTTCAGACTAGACAAGGGCATATGATGAATAACTTTACCTACTTCAATCCGACCCGCATTCATTTTGGCGAAGGGCAGATCGCCAAGCTGGCCGAAGAGCTCCCGGCCGACGCCAAGGTGCTCATCACCTATGGTGGCGGCAGTATCAAGAAGAACGGCGTGCTGGATCAGGTGCATGCTGCGCTGGCGGGCCGTAGTTTTCAGGAGTTTGGTGGCATCGAGGCCAACCCCCATTTCGAGACCCTGATGCAGGCGGTTGCCGTGGTCAAGGCCGAGTCCATTGACTATATCCTGGCGGTGGGCGGTGGTTCCGTCATCGACGGCAGCAAGTTCATTGCCGCAGCTGCGCGTTATGAAGGCGATGCCTGGGAAATCCTGCAAACCTATGGCAGCAAGATCAGCGATGCGGTACCGCTGGGAACTGTGCTGACACTGGCGGCTACCGGCTCCGAGATGAACAATGGCGCCGTGATCACCAAGGCGGAGACTCAGGACAAGTTGTTCTTCTTCTCGCCGTTCGTGCAACCGCGCTTCTCCATTCTGGATCCGGTGACCACCTATACGCTGCCGGCGCGCCAGATCGCCAACGGCGTGGTCGATGCCTTCGTACACACCCTGGAGCAGTACACCACCTATCCGGTCAAGGCCAAGGTGCAGGATCGTTTCGCCGAAGGTTTGCTGCGGACCCTGATCGAAGAGGGCCCGGTTGCGCTGGCCAATCCGCAGGATTATGACGTGCGCGCCAACCTGATGTGGACGGCGACCATGGCGCTCAACGGTACCCTGAGCACCGGCGTGCCGACCGACTGGGCCACACATATGATTGGTCACGAGATCACCGCACTGTGCGGCCTGGACCATGCCCAGACCCTGGCTATCGTGCAAACGGCGGTGTGGAAGCACAAGTTCGCCGCCAAGCAGGCCAAGCTGGCTCAATACGCCGAGCGGGTGTTTGACGTGCGTGAGGGCAGCGAAGAGCAAAAGGCTCGTGCCGCCATCGAGCAGACTGAAGCCTTCTTCACGGCCATGGGCAATCCGGTACGTCTGTCCGCCTACGGTGTGGGTGAGGAGGTGATCGACAAGGTGGCCGCCAAACTGACCGAGCATGGCCATGTCGCGCTGGGTGAGCACAGCGATATCACCCCGGACGACGTCAAGCAGATCCTCCGTCTGGCGCTGTAATACACCATCACTGGGCGGTGTAATCGCCAGAGCCAAGTAAGTGCCAGACCTAAGCAAGCGCCACCCTAGAGGTGGCGTTTTTTATGGCGCTGAGGCCGTTGTTGCTGTTGCCCAAGCTGAAATTGGGTGCCCCCATGTTTATCCTCTGCGGACACCCATTCGTGAAATGAGTTTAAAAAGCACAGCGTTAGTTTGCCTATACTCACCCATATCACTTACCTGAACGTATCGACCATGTCCTCATACCCAATGCCTCCTGATGAGGTGGAACGCCTGGATGTGCTACATGCCCTTAATCTTCTGGACACACCGGCAGAGCCCGTTTTTGACCGCATCACGCGCTTGGTTGCCAACATATTGAATGTGCCCATCGCCTTGGTTTCCTTGGTGGATGCGGATCGGCAGTGGTTCAAGTCGCGAGTGGGGCTGGAGGCGAGCGAAACGCCCCGTGAAGTTGCGTTTTGTGCCCATGCCATCACGCAGACCGCGCCTATGATAGTGGTAGATGCGACCCAGGATGTGCGCTTCGAGGATAATCCGCTGGTGACCGGAAATCCGAATATTCGCTTCTATGCGGGGGTGCCTTTGCGCAGTACGGGGGGCTTGGCGATAGGCACCTTGTGTGCCATCGATTCCAAACCCCGACAGTTAAGCGCGGATGAAACCAACATCCTCATTGACCTGGCGGCATTGGTGAGCAAGGAGGTGCAACTGCGTGAGGCCGTGATCCTCACTCGTCATCAGATATCCCATTCAGAGCAGGCCATTGAGGCGGTCGAGGCGCGCTTTCGAACCGTATTTGAGCGTGCAGGCGTAGGGATTGCCCTGGTGGCACCTGATGGTGGCTGGATCCGTGTCAATGAGGCGCTCTGCCAGATTGTCGGTTACAGCGAGGATGAACTGATCAAATTGACTTTTCAGGATATTACCCACCCGGATGATCTGAATACCGATTTGTCCCTGTTGCAGCAGTTGATTGATGACGAGATAGATCGTTATCAGTTGGAAAAGCGTTACATAACGAAAGAGGGCGGCACGGTCTGGATCCAGTTGATCGTCACCAAACAGATGAGCCAGCAGGGTGAGCTGGAATATTTCGTCTCAATTATCAAAGATATACAGGCCCGCAAGGAAGCCGAAGAGTCGTTAGCCGAGCTGCGCAAGGACTTGGAAGAGCGGGTCGAGACCAGAACTAAAGATTTACGCTTGGCCAATACCATGCTCGCTTCCTCGATGGAACAACAACTGCGCTCCGAGCAGGAGTTACGCAAGCGCGAAGCTGAGTTACAGATGGTGCTCGAGAACGCCAATGACGCTTATGTCTGTATCGACCAGGCCGGAGTGATCAGCGACTGGAATCGGCAAGCGGAACACACCTTTGGCTGGAGCAAGCAAGAAGCCATAGGTCGCAGACTCGATGAATTGATTATTCCCTCATCCGAGCGTGAAGCGCATCGCGCCGGGATGAAGCGTTACTTCGCGACGGGCGAGCACCAGGTGTTGAATCAACGGCTCGAGCTGACAGCGGTGCGACGCAATGACGAGACCCTGCCGGTAGAAGTTCGTATCTGCGCGTTAGCGATTGATGGGAAAACCATTTTCAGCGCCTTTTTACATGATATTACCGAGCGCAAAAAGGCCGAGGCCATCCGTGAGCATGAGGCGTTGCATGATGCGTTGACCGGTTTACCCAATCGCCGGGCGCTGTTTAATTTGTTACCGCTGGCCGTGGCTCGAGCCAAACGCAATCAGATCGGGTTGGCGTTGTTTTTTCTCGATCTGGATGGTTTCAAGCAGATCAATGACACTCAAGGACATGAGGCGGGTGATGCTGTGTTGCGTGTTGTTGCTGCACGCCTGCGAGAATGTATCCGACAAACCGATACCGCGGTGCGCCTGGGTGGCGATGAATTCACGGTCGTGTTGGAGAACCTGAAGCATGGCATCACGGACGCCTATCAAATGGCAGAAAAAATATTGGCCGTGATTCAACGACCGATACCTCTTGGGTCTGTGACCTCCACCATCAGCGCCAGTATCGGTATCGTGCTGCATGATCCCAACGATACAAACACCGCCGATCAACTGGTCAACCGGGCCGATGCGGCTATGTACGAAGCTAAACGAGCAGGAAAATCCCGGATCTGTATGCAGTGATGGTGGCACGCGATTGTGAATCTACATCCTACTTGTCAGGCTCCCAGAGCACCGGTGCCGCCAGCCTGAACTGGCTGCCCTTCTGAATTAGACGCCATTTGAGCTAATTACCTATTTTCATGACGGTTCTGTCTGGCACTTGCCTTGTCAACTGTAATAGAATCCAGAAAATCCTCATAAAACATGATGATATGAGCACTATCACACTCCGGCAAGCACTGGGTGTTAGGGCTATCTGAGTGGCTGAATGGCCAGGATTACAGCATCTTGGCTTACCCTGCGGGGATGGATGAATATGCCCCTTGAGAACTAAATGAAAAGATCAACACGAGGATAAAAATGGATTTCTCTCCCCTGTTCGATCCCCTATTCCAGATGTTTTGGTGGTTTTTACCGCTGATGTTACTGATTACCCTGCTCAAAACGCCTTGGTGCAAGGGGCTGCTGGGTGAGTATGTGGTCAATCTGGCGATCCGCCTGAAGCTGGATAAACAGCATTACCACTTGATAAAGAATGTCACTCTGCCTACCGAAGATGGCTCGACCCAGATCGATCATGTGATCGTTTCGGTCTACGGGCTCTTTGTGGTCGAAACCAAGAATATGAAGGGGTGGATCTTTGGCGGCCAGAACCAGAAAATCTGGACTCAGAAGATCTACCGTTGCAGCAACAAGTTCCAGAATCCGCTACATCAGAACTACAAGCACACCCGTACTCTGCAATCTTTGCTGGGGCTTAGCGACGAGCAGATCTTCTCGGTCATCGCCTTTGTCGGGGATGCCGTATTCAAGACTCCCATGCCGGAGAATGTCACCCGCGGCAATGGTTTTATCCGCTATATCAAGGCCCAAACCACGCCGGTACTGAGTCATGAGCAGGTGCAGGAGATCATCGCCAGCATAGAGGGCGGGCGTCTGGAGCGCAGTTTTAAAACCAACCGTGAACATGTGGCCCATGTTAAAAGCATCATTGCCGAAAAAGTGGCGACCCCATCCTGTCCAAAATGCGGCAGCAGCATGGTCTCCCGTGTGGTGAAAAAAGGGGAGAAGGCGGGCAATACCTTCTGGGGCTGCTCCCGCTACCCCGCCTGTCGCGGCTTGGTGGCAGAGGATTAAGCACCGCGTTTCGTGGGTAGCCGTTCGGGCACTGATTTGAGTAGGGGACGTTATGGTATCGGGAGTGAGTTGGTCGCAGCAGGAGATTGCTGCCACTGTGGCGGATTATATGCTGATGTTGCAGCAGGAGTTGGCCGGGCAACGCTTCAACAAGACGGCTCATCGACGTGCTCTGCTGGAAAAACTCAACGGGCGTAGCCCGGCGGCGGTTGAGAAGAAGCATCAGAATATTAGTGCCGTGCTCAGGGCCAGCGGGCGGGTCTGGATTAATGGCTACAAGCCCTTGTCCAATGTCCAGGCAGCGCTGGGTGAAGAGGTGGAGCAATGGCTGCTGCATCATCCTGAGTTTGACGAGTTGCTGACGGCGGCTGTCGATCAACCTGCGATAGTCCCGACGCACTTTGATTTCAGTGATTTTCTGGTGGCTCGCCCGGAACCAGCTACAAACAGCGTGCGTGAACCCACAATCGCCTATCGACTGCAACGGCCCCAGCTGCAGCGCGACTATGCGGCTCGTGAGGCGTCCAATCGTAAATTGGGTGAAGCCGGTGAGTTGCTGGTGTTGGGCTATGAACGGCAACGATTGATCATGGCGGGATGCCATCACTTGGCCGATCGAGTCGAGCATGTGGCTAAAACCAAGGGCGATGGTTTGGGTTATGACATCCACTCTTATGAGCCTAACGGCCGGGATCGGCTGATCGAGGTCAAGACGACCGCCTTTGCCAAAGAAACTCCCTTCTATGCCTCGCGCAATGAGATCGAATTTTCTCACGATCATGCAGAGCTATTTGTGCTGAGTCGTGTCTACGGTTTCCGTCAGGCTGCCCATGCCTTCGAGCTACCGGGGTCGATCAAACGCAACTGTCAGCTGGATGCAGTGACCTATATCTGCAGCGTGTTATAGGCAAACCTGATGATGCTTGAGGACACTCAGGCTCTTCCTCACGCCTGATGGCTTTATATTCGCCCTTTTAACCGAGCGAAGGTCCGCATATTTTCATCGGCTGTGAGATCGGCATACTCAGGGTTGTTGGCCCGTAGCAGGTAGCTGCCATCGTCGGTTTTGATGATACGGCGCAGCAGGTATTGGCTATCTCCGGCTTCGTCTTCTCTTTGGATCGCCACTATCTGGTTGCGCAGGGAACCGGCGTGGTCCGGGTCTATCCACTCCAGCAGCAGTAAATCGCCATCCAGGATCGGGTCTTTACCGCCATTCATCGAGTTGCCGCTGGCATTGGCCAGGAAGACGCACTCGGGATCGAGCGCGCTGTGCTGCTCGTCCAGTGTCATCCATTGCACATCATCCGCCGCGCCGTTTTTAAAGTGACCACAGGCGATTTTCAGATTGGGGTAGTAACGCAGGCGGATCAGGTTCTGCGGGGCCGAGGTGCCTGCTTCTGTCTGTGCTGCAACAAGGGGAGGCGTGGCAACAGGGCGGGGCTGTGTGAGTTGTTTTTGCTGGCGGTATTGGGCCAGTCGCAGATCGATCAGCTCCTGCATCATCTGATGGAGTATCTCAAGCTGCTGCTCCGGCAGGGTGAAAGCGGGGCAGAAGTGCTCGTCCCGGATTTCAAACCAGTAGCTTGCCTTGGAGTCGGCATTGCCGGTCGTGCTGAATTTGATGGGATTATCCCGCCAGTAGCGGAACCAGCCATCCGAGTCGGCGGCCAGCGCCCGCTCTTTGGGACCCAGATCCCGGGCTGCTATCTCCGGGTGTCGCTCTATGACCTGTCGTGAGTGGCGCGCCAACTCCCGCAGTGTCGGCGGTTGGCGCAGGCCGTCCAGATCCAGCAGGGCCTGCAGCAGTATGATTTTGAAGCTTTTGGTCGTGACGGTCGTTTCAATGCCGGTCAGCAGGAAGTCGCGCAGGTTTGCCAGCACGGAGAGGGCCTCGTCGCTCAGATCGCCCTCCTGCTCGATCAAGCCAAACCAGCTGCCATGCTGTTTGCGCAGTTTTACAAAATCAAAACCGGCCCAAAATGCCTGCGCTGCCGTTGGACGATAGCCCAGCTCCTCTTTGAGTGAGCGGTAATCGTCCCGAACATGAAGCCGCTGCCCGCGTTGCAGTTTGCTCAGCAGGGGCAGGAGCTTGGGGTCGAGATTGATATGGCATCCATCCGGCAGCGCAACATCCGGTAGCGCAATGGGGCGATCCTGCGGACTGCGCTTACCCCCTGTGGCGGCCAACAAGCTTTGCAGCAGGTAGGGTTTATGCAGGCAGGCCTTGTGATTACCCACCAGATCGATGACCACCAGATGCTTTTTATCTGGATGCAGGCGCAGGCCTCGGCCCAATTGCTGTAAGAAGACGATGCGTGATTCGGTCGGGCGCAGCATCAGAACTGTGTCTATGGCCGGAAGATCCGTCCCTTCGTTGAAGAGGTCTACCGAGAAGATCACCTGCAGCTCGCCGCGTTCGAGTTCGTCTAACGCTTCATTGCGGCGCTTGGCTGAACCGGCGTAGACGGCGGCGGCTGAAATCCCCGCCTTCTGGAAGAGCTGGGCCATAAAGTCGGCATGGCGGGTAGATATACAGAAGGCCAGCGTCCGGGTTTGGCGCAAGGTTAACCAGTGGGTCAGGGCATGTTGCCCCCGCTTGTGGCTGGCAAAGGCGGTTTCCAGTGCCTGTGGATCAAACTTGCCATTACGCCAGGGGATCTCGTCGTAGTTGATGAACTCATCGAGGATGCCGTGATAGATCAGCGGCACCAGTTGCCGTGCCAGGATCGCATCGCGCAGCCCCTTTTCGTAGATCAGATTGTCATCGCACAGCGTCAGAATGTCGGCCTGATCGGTGCGCTCAGGCGTGGCGGTCAGGCCGAGCAGAAAACGGGGCGCGAAGTAGTCGAGTATGCGGCGATAGGTGGGGGAGGAGGCGTGATGAAACTCATCCACCACTATGTAGTCGAAATGGTCCGGGCTGAACTGGCGCAGGTGGCTGTCGCGACCCAGGGTTTGTACCGAGGCAAAGAGCCAGTCGGCCTGATCCTGGCGGCTACCGTTATAGAGGCCGGTATGGGCATCCGGTCTCATGCGAATAAAGGTGCGTTGCGCCTGCAGTATGATTTCATCGCGATGGGCGACGAACAGCAAGCGGCGGGCGTCCATCTGTCTGGCATCGAAGGCGGCAAGCCAGGTTTTGCCCAGCCCCGTCGCCATCACGACCAGCCCACGCACGAAGCCTTGCTGGCGGCTTTGGGCTAACGCCGCCAGGGCTTCAACTTGCACCTCGTTGGGTAAGGGCGTTTCCCTGAGCTGTTCGGCATTACTGAGATTATCGCCGGTCAGCACACGCAAGCCGGTTAGCGGGCTTATCCGGTAACGCTGCAGGTAGCTGTCTATCCAGGGATGGCTCAATGCCACGACGCGGGGATCATCCAGCAGGCGCTCAAATTCCCGACGAACCTGCAGCAGAGTGATGGCCGCAGGGCTATCGGGCCGATCATTGACCTGATGGCACCAGTTCCACTCCAGCGATTCGGTCAGGGCGGCCCGCGAGATATTGCTGGAGCCGACAAATGCACAGCCGTGCAGCTGATCCGCTGTTGCCGTGTGGATAAAGAGGTAGGACTTCATATGAAAGCCAGGATTGCTGGCGCTCTCATAGATCCGCACATCTGCGCCGCGTTCGGCAAACTGCATCAGCTCACGCAAGGCGACGGGCTCGGTCACATCCAGATAATCAGAGGTGATGATGCGGATGATGGCACCACGTTGCTGGGCATCTTCCAGCGCCGGGATGAGGAGCCTTAACCCGCTCTGGCGAATGAAGGAGACGGTGATATCTATCTGGCTGGCCTGATTGATGGCGGTAATCAAAGGGGCAAGCAGGGGCGTGGTGAAGGAGCGATCCTGGGTTGAGCCACCGCAAAAAAGAGAGAGCTGGCTCATCGGGACTCCTTTTGCAGCACTACATTGAGCCAACGTTCACTCTCGCGTCCGGGACGCAGATCGCCGGTCTGCCAGATGTCGTAGATGCGCAGCGGTACTGCTTGCAGCGGCAAAGAGTGCAGCAGTGCATCGAGCCCGGCTTCGTCCAGATTGGTAAAGGTGCGGCCATCACGGCTGACCTGACCACTGCCGTATTTGAACGAACAGTAGAAGATCCCCCGCGCTGTTAACTGGGCCGTTAGGTGCGCCATAACAGCCGGTAGTTCGGCAAGCGGCACATGCAGCAGTGAGGCGCAGGCCCAGATGGCATCCATCGGTTTGCTGGCCTGGAACTCATCGAAACGGCAAACCGTCACCGCCTGTTGCAACAGGCTCTGGGCGAGTTGAGCCAGCTCCTGGCTGGCATCCATAGCCGTGACGCAAAACCCCTGATCGAGAAAATAGCGACTGTCACGTCCCGAGCCACAACCGGCATCGAGAATATGGGCATGCGGCGGCAGAAGGGGGAGAAAGCGTTGATAGAGCGGAGCCATATCCACAGTTACTGTGCCGTCGAAAAAGTTACGGGCGTTCTGGTTGTAGTAATCGATGGACATCAAGGCTTTCCACAGTGACAGCAATGACAGGTACTTTACCAAAAAAGCGGGGTGAGTCCGAGACGCGAAAAGCTTGTTGGCCCAACGCGATCACATTCCATCCGTCATCCGGGATTTTGAGTGCCGAAGGGACGGCTTGCACAAATCGGCTCAGTCCCTCATCACTCTGCTACAGGGCGCGGCTCATTCAATCAACACAATAAAGGGCTCAAATCGGAGCAGAACTTGGCATATCTGAACCAATGTGCTGGTTCAACGCTAGGGCAGTTGAGCATTTTGGCTTAAGAAATAAACGTTATGGTGATGGGATACTCTTTATTGAAGAACCACATAGGCCTTTTCAATCTCTGTATGAAAGGCGGTGGGGAGGTGAGACCAGAGATGAATATCGACCAGCATGGGCAGGCTACTCTCTTGAACGGCATCTTTAAGGGCGCCCCAACCTTCGACATCCTTCGTCAAATCGGTTGGCTGGCGAAGCACCAGATCCAGATCGCTACCTTCATGGGCCGAGCCGGTGATCCGGCTGCCATAAGCCCAGACTTCGGCATGGGGGACATGACGTTGCAGCAGGGCCTGTAATTCGGCTAGTTGGGTGGCTGATATTTGTAGCTCAGAGAGCTCAACTTGCGGCATCAAACACCTCTTGTAACTTGGTTGCCAGCGCCCGGACATCCTGCAAATAGCCGGGTAGCAATTTCAGCGTGTCGTTAGCAAAACCCTCGCCGTAGTCATGGGCGGTGCTGTTACGGTTGGCACGATACGCTAGCCAACGAGTGACCGCAGCCTCATCGAAAATGGAATGCTTACCGGCATGACGCAGAATATCGTTGAACACCAGTGCATCAACACTGCGTGGTGCGCCGCCGTACGCTTTGAGCGCCTTGCGCAGCAGCTTGCCAGATGTTTCCAGCGACAGTTCAAAACTCTTGATGGCGGCATTTCGATAAAGATCGAACATGATCTCATCAGTGGGATCTGTGTTCTTCAGTGCCAGCAAAGCCTGTTCTAATGTGGCTGCCGTGCGCATCAGATGTTCGACATTCAACGCCATAATGTTCGTCCTATATTTTTTGATAGGGCAGTATATCAAAGAGCTTGGGTTGAGTTGATTCTGTAAGCCAATTGTTTGGCTGTGGAAGAAAGTGAAGCACCTAAATGGAAATGTGCGTGGTGGCCTTAGAGGTATAAGCCGGATGGGTTAGCGCATAGTGTGACACCTCAGTGTGACACCTCAGTGTGACACTTTCCCGCCGAGCCAAAGAAAAAGGCCCTGATTTCTCAGGGCCTTAAGTATTGGTGGAGCTGGCGGGATTTGAACCCGCGTCCGAAAAACCTACATCCTCAGTACTACATGCTTAGTCGAGTCTTTACATTCGCCATCCAGCTGCGGACCGACACGCCACCGAATAACTAGCCTGATTGGTTTTAACGCTTCCGCCCCAGGCAGGACTTCCACGCGATCCTATGAAAGATGACCTTCCAATCCCCTAGGACATAGGCAAGCTAGGGTAGAAGGGCTTCGAGCAGGGTATTAAGCTGCTAAAGCGTAGGTTTCGTCGTTTGCGACTATTTTTTGCGGTTTATTAACGAGGCCTACCGCACCTCGGCATGCACCTTGGGTTTCGAGTGTCCCGTCGAATCCAGAATCAGCCCCAATGTGTTGACGCCATCTTACCGTAAAGAGTTGATAACTCCAAGGCTTAGCGGCCTTTGTTCTTCATCATCCGTTCTTTATCTCGTTGCCACTCTCTTTCTTTGAGGTCATCGCGCTTGTCGTGCTCTTTTTTACCCTTGGCCAGACCGATCTCGATCTTGACCCAGGCATTCTTCCAATACAGCGCCAACGGGATCAGGGTGTAACCCTGGCGTTCGACCAGACCGATCAGCCGTTCGATCTGGCTCTTCTGCAGCAATAGTTTACGGGTGCGGGTGGGATCGCAGATCACGTGGGTAGAGGCCAGGCTCAGGGGCGTAAAGTTGGCGCCAAACAGGTAGACCTGACCATCACGAATGATGACGTAGCCATCGCCGATGTTGGCCTTGCCGGCGCGCAGTGATTTGACTTCCCAGCCTTGCAATTCGAGGCCAGCCTCATACTTATCTTCAATGAAGTATTCGTGACGAGCCTTTTTATTCAGCGCTATGGTCGAGGACCCGGCGTTTTTACTTTTGTTTTTGCTCATGGGGCTAAACCTTTCCTCTACATCAGGTCGGGCATTATACGTGGCGACGGGGCGCTGTAAAACCATGCGATCAATTGGAGCCGTGATATGGTGCGATTTTTGCGTCGAATGCTAGAATCGCCGGCGAGTGAACGAGGAGAGTGTATGGCCCGAATCAACCGCAGTGCGTTGGTGATGTATAGCGCTGAACAGATGTATCAGTTGGTAAATGATGTTCATGCTTACCCGCAATTTTTGCCTGGTTGCGTCGCCAGCGAAGTCCTGGAATCCCAAGCGGACTCCATAGTGGCCCGAGTGGAGGTCGCCAAAGCCGGGATCCATAAATCCTTTACCACTCGGAATCTGCTGCTAGCAGGTCGTTCGATCCAGATGGATTTGGTCGATGGTCCCTTCCGACGCTTGAGCGGCGTCTGGAGTTTTACACCTCTGGATGAACAGGCCAGTAAAGTAGAGCTGGCACTGGAGTTTGAATTCAGTTCCCGTCTGGTCGAGTTGGCATTCGGGCGTATTTTCAACGAGTTGGTTGGCTCTATGGTGCATGCGTTTACGCAGCGGGCGAAGGAGGTTCATGGTGGCTGAGTTGGTGAATATCGAAGTGGTCTATGCCTTGCCGGAAAAACAGGTGTTGCTGGCGCTTAAGGTCGCTTCTGGCTCCAGCATCGAGCAGGCACTGCAGCAAAGTGGCGTGCTGCGGCGGTTTCCCGAGCTGGATTTGGCAACGATGAAAGTCGGAATTTACAGCCGTATTGTTCCGCTGACGACCGCTTTGGCTGGGGGAGAACGCATCGAAATTTATCGCCCGTTGACCGCCGATCCACGGGAGATGCGCCGCAAGCGGGCCGAAAAGGCAAAAGACGAAGGCCGTGCCGATAAGGTCACCGGCGGGATTGTAAATCCGCAGCGCAAGCATTGATGCAGCACTCGGGTTGCTGACAGTGGTAAACGGGGGGGGGACGCTGTGGTTCATATCGCCAATATCCGGATCGAGGTACGGATATTGGCGCTGAAAGAGGTAAATCTTCGGACGCTATAACGGCAGGTTGAAGCTGGCTGGCGGCGGGAAATCACCACTGACGCTGGACAGTTTGTCGTTCATAAAACGGATGGTGAGATTCTTCTGCTTGGGTTCATTCCAGCCTTCACGCAGATAGTACACATAGTGCCAGGTGCTGCTGTCGAAGGCATCTTCAACCATGGGGCTGCCCAGCACAAACTCGACCTGAGCCCGGCTCATGCCAGCACGCAATTGTTCGATCTGCTTTTGCTCCACGAAGTTACCTTGCGGTACATCGATTCGGTAGACACAGCCGGTGCTCAGCAGCATAGCGGCGGTCAGTGTTGCAATAACCAGTTTGTTGTTCCGCATCAGCAAATTCTTCATTCAATTCAATAAGCAGGCCAGATGATAGCGGGGAACGCCAGCGAAGTAAAAGTGCGTCTGAAGAGCTGACGCATATTTACTTCACCGGCTAGTTGCTGCTCCGGCGGCGTTATGGCGCTGCAACCAGCAGTTCTCGGGCATTGGCGAGGGTATTGTTGGTGATCTGATCACCGCCCAGCAGGCGCGCCAGTTCATCAAGACGCCCTTGATGGGATAGGGCATGCATCCGGGTTTCCGTGGATGCGCCATCGCTTTGCTTGCTGACAAACAGGTGCTGGTGGCCATGGCCCGCAACTTGCGGTAAATGGGTGACCACCAGGACCTGGGTCGAGGCACCCAGCTCGCGCAACAATTTGCCGACAATCGCCGCGGTTGGTCCGCTGATGCCGACATCCACTTCGTCAAAAATAAGGCTTGGAGTGGCGACGCGCTCGGCGGTGATCACCTGGATCGCCAGACTGATCCGGGATAACTCGCCGCCCGAGGCGACTTTGGCTAACGGCTGCAGAGGCTGACCCGGATTGGTGGAAACCAGGAAATCGACATGATCCATCCCCAGTGGGGAAGGGGTCGCAGCTGTCGGGTTACTGACCAGGATCTGCAACTGACCATCGGGCATGGAAAGGGAGCGGATGCGCTGACTGATGAGCTCTGCTAGCTCGGCGGCGTAGCGCTGGCGGCTGGCGCTCAGCCGACTGGCGGCATCCTGATAGTCGTTTCTAGCTTGTTGTTGCTCTGCAGCTAGAGCATCGAGCCGCGCATCATCATGACTGATGCTATCCAACTCGGCGCGGAGTTCACTGTGGGTGGCGGCCAACGACTGAGGTTTGACATGGTGCTTGCGTGCCAGCTCCAGGGCTCGGGTGAGGCGTGACTCCAGGGTGGCGAAGCGCTCAGGATCCAGCTCCATGCGATCGAGATAGTGGCGCAGTTCCTGCTGGCTCTCCTGGACCTGGATGAGGGCATCATTGAGCATGGTCATCACAGGTTGCAGCTTTTCATCCAGGCTGCAGAGCTCCTCCAGACGGGATACGGCACTCTTGAGCAGGCTGGCGGCGGTCACGTCTTCGTTATCGTAGAGTAGATCGAGACATGCTTGGCAGTCACTGATGATCTCGCCACTGTTGGCCAGACGGGTATGTTCCGCCTCAATGGCTTCATATTCATCGGCCTGTAAGGCAAATTCGTCCAGCTCCTCTACCTGATATTCCAGCAATTGGCGACGGGATTCCCGCTGGCTTTTATCTTGCTGCAGGCGGTTGAGTTCATGCTGGAGCTGGCGCCAGTTCTGATAATGCTGGCGGGTGGCGTGCAGGAGATCGTGATGGCCGGCATAGCCATCCAGGATGGTCAGCTGGTGCTCGGGTTTGAGCAGCAACTGGTGGGCATGCTGGCCGTGGATGTTGATCAGCAACTGTCCGAGGGCTTTGAGTTGGGTCAAGGGGACTGGTGTGCCGTTGATATAAGCCCGGGAGCGGCCTTCGGCGGTGATCACCCGGCGCAAGAGACACTCTTCTTCGTCTTGCAGCTCCTGCTCATGCAGCCAGCTTCGGGCGAGCGGATTGTTGCCCAGATTAAAACGTGCCGTCAGTTCGGTCCGTTCGGCGCCTGGACGGATCATGCTGATTTCCGCGCGCTCTCCCAGACAGAGCCCCAAGGCATCGATGGCGATGGACTTACCGGCTCCGGTTTCGCCGGTGATGCAGGTCATGCCGCCTTGAAGCTCCAGCTCGAGAAATTTAACGATGGCAAAATTCTGAATTGTTAATTGAGTCAGCATGACAGCACCTGTTCAAATCACTGTATTGATAAACAGTATATACTGGTTATCAATACAGTAAACAGGGATGAATGGACGCGATGCGTTTTTTTTGAGCGCAGTCGAGTGTCAGCCGTCAGAACAGCTTGCTGCCCCAGCCGAGCTTGTTGCGTAACACATTGAAGTAGCTGTGACCCAGCGGATGTATGAGCTGCAGGGTATGCTGGCATTTGCGGATGATGATTTCGTCACCCGGATGGACATCTAGCGAGATGTGGCCGTCACAGCTGACTTGCAACTGATCATCGATATTGTCGGGCGAGACCACCAGTTTCACTTCGCTGTCCGCGTCAATGACAATCGGACGACAGCTCAGGGTATGGGGGAACATGGGGACCAGGGCGATGGCATTGAGCTGGGGAGTCAGGATCGGGCCGCCGGCCGAGAGCGCATAGGCGGTAGAGCCGGTGGGCGTAGCGACTATGATGCCATCGGCGCGTTGGCTGTACATGAAGACGTCGTCGATATGTACAGCAAAGTCAATCATATGGGCAATCTTACCCGGATGCAGCACCGCTTCGTTGAGGGCCGTGCTGCTTGCCTTCAGCTCACCATAGCGGTAGACGCTGGCGTTGAGCAAAAAGCGGGATTCGGTCTGGTAGTGACCATCCAGTACAGCGCGTAACGGTGCCTCGAAGTCCTGCGGGGAGAGATCGGTTAAAAAGCCCAGATTGCCCCGGTTCACACCTAGAACAGGAACGTTATAGCGCGCCAGAACCCGTGCCGCACCAAGCATATTACCGTCGCCACCGACGACGATGGCCAAATCAGCCACCTTGCCCAGATGCTGCAGCTCGAGGGCCTGCGCAACCGGTACGGATAACTGCTCGGCAACCCGGCTCTCTACCAGAACATTACGGCCACACGCGGTGAGAAAGTCGTATAGGCAACGAAGCGTCTGATTGGTAGCGATGTGATTGGGTTTGCCGATCAGGGCTATGGTGTCGAACTGTGCTGGCATGTGGGATCCTGCGTAGCGAGCGGATGTTGAAGTATATCCTGATTCATTCAAGCGTCTAATCAGACTCGTTTTTTCAGTTTCCGTCCACTCTTGTCTGGTGCAAGACGGCATCAAACCTTGAAAGGCAGCGCTTAGTCCCCATAATAGGCTGCAAGTGTAAGAAACTGATGTGTTGGAGACGTGATGAGTAACCAGGAACAAGCGATGGAACAAAGTGCAGAGCAAAATACCGAGGCGCTGCTCGATGCAGAGCTAGCCGATGCAGGCACCGGATCCACAGCTAGCGACGAGCTGACAGCCCTGTTGGAGAAGCTGGCGCAAGCCGAAGCCGCTGCGCAGGAAGAAAAAGACCGCGCGTTACGCATTGCTGCTGAGATGGAAAATCTGCGCCGTCGTTCGGCGCTGGATGTTGAGAAGGCACACAAGTTCGCGCTCGAGAAGTTCTCCGGTGAGTTGTTGCCGGTCATCGATAGCCTGGAGCGCGCACTGGAGTTATCGGATCGGGAAAATGAGGCGCTGAAGCCGACCTTGGAAGGTGTTGATCTGACCCTGCGCTCCATGCTGAGCACTGTGGCCAAATTTGGTGTCGAGGCGATCAATCCGCTGGGTGAGCCATTTGATCCCAATCGCCATCAGGCGATCAGCATGGTCGAGAATGGACAGGTGGCGCCCAACTCGGTGATCGCCGTGATGCAAAAGGGTTATGAACTCAATGGCCGTATCATTCGTCCAGCGATGGTGATGGTCGCCCGTGCGCCCAGCGTGGATGTACAGGCCTGATCAGGGTCTAGTGTTTGAAGAACCCACCGTCTGGTGGGTTTTTTTATCGCCGGGCTCTTGAAGGCGGGAATGGGTACCCCCATATCTAGGACAACGGCAAAGTCCGGGACGAAAAAAATGAGCTGCGGCGATTGAAATTCCGCACTCATATCCCCACTTAGCAACACAAGAGACAAGTTGAACGCATTTTTGCAGATTTACGGAGATTAGAAATGGGTAGAATCATTGGTATTGACCTGGGTACGACCAACTCTTGCGTGGCCATTCTGGATGGTGACCATGCTCGTGTCATCGAAAACGCCGAAGGCGATCGTACGACTCCGTCCATCATTGCGTATGCGGATGACGGCGAAATTCTGGTTGGTCAACCAGCTAAGCGTCAGGCGGTCACCAACCCCAAGAACACTCTGTTTGCGATCAAGCGTCTGATCGGCCGTCGCTTTGAAGATGAAGAAGTACAGCGCGATCTGAAGATCATGCCGTATGGCATCACCCGTGCTGACAATGGCGATGCCTGGGTTGAAGTCAAAGGCAAGCGCATGGCGCCGCCGCAAATTTCAGCCGAAGTGCTGAAGAAGATGAAGAAGACTGCCGAGGACTTCCTGGGCGAGGCGGTGACTGAAGCGGTCATTACCGTACCGGCCTATTTCACCGATGCTCAGCGTCAAGCGACTAAGGATGCCGGCCGTATCGCGGGTCTGGAAGTCAAGCGCATCATCAACGAACCGACTGCCGCTGCATTCGCCTATGGCGTCAACAAGATCAAGGGCGAACGTAAGGTTGCTGTCTATGACTTGGGTGGTGGTACCTTCGATATCTCCATCATCGAAATTGATGAAATGGACGGCGAAACGACCTTCGAAGTACTGGCGACCAATGGTAATACCCATCTGGGTGGTGAAGACTTCGACAACCGTCTGATCAACTATCTGGTGGACGAGTTCAAGCGTGAGCAGGGCATGGATCTGCGTAACGACATGCTGGCACTGCAACGCCTGAAAGAAGCGGCAGAAAAGGCCAAGATTGAACTCTCTTCTGCCCAACAGACCGACGTCAACCTGCCGTACATCACGGCCGATCAGACTGGTCCTAAGCACATGAACATCAAGGTGACTCGTTCCAAGTTGGAATCGCTGGTTGAAGACATGGTCAAGGCGTCACTGGATCCTGTACGCACCGCACTCAAGGATTCCGGCCTGTCGGTATCCGAGATCGATGACGTGATCCTGGTCGGTGGTCAGACTCGTATGCCGATGGTGCAGAAGGCAGTGACCGACTTCTTCGGCAAAGAGCCACGTAAAGACGTGAACCCGGATGAAGCGGTTGCTATGGGTGCCGCGATCCAGGGTGGCGTACTGGCTGGTGAAAAGCATGACGTGTTGCTGCTGGATGTGACCCCGCTGTCGCTGGGTATCGAAACCATGGGCAGCGTCATGACCGCTCTGATTGAGAAAAACACCACGATTCCGACCAAGAAGTCACAGGTGTTCTCGACGGCTGATGACAACCAGTCTGCGGTGACCATTCACGTTCTGCAGGGTGAGCGTAAGCGCGCCAGCGACAACAAGTCTCTGGGCCAGTTCAATCTGGAAGGTATTCGTCCAGCACCACGCGGTTTGCCGCAGATCGAAGTCACCTTCGACATCGATGCCGACGGTATCTTGCATGTGTCCGCCAAAGACAAGGACACCGGTAAGGAACAGAAGATCACCATTCAGGCTTCTTCCGGTCTGACTGATGCTGAAATCGAGCGCATGGTTCGTGAAGCAGAAGCCAACGCCGCCGAAGATAAGAAGTTTGAAGAGATGGTGCATGCTCGCAACCAGGCCGATGCTCTGATCCACGCCACGCGCAAGCAAATCACCGAAGCCGGTGACGCGTTGCCGAGCGACGAAAAGCAGAAGATTGAAGATGCCATCAAGGCACTGGAAGATGCAGCCAAGGGCGATGACAAGTCAGTCATCGAAACCAAGCAGCAAGAGTTGATGACCGCAACCCAGAAGTTGATGGAGATTGCCCAGCAGCAAGCTCAGCAACAAGCCCATGCTCAGGGCGGTGATGCCGGTCAGCAGCAGTCCAAGCCACAAGATGATGTCGTTGATGCTGAATTTGAAGAAGTTAAAGACGACAAAAAGTAATAGTTGCCGGGTTGTTCGGTAGTTGAAACGGGCGTTGGGCAACCAACGCCCGTCTGTGTATCCATCAGCACGGACTTGAGAGAACATGTCAAAACGCGACTTTTATGAAGTACTGGGTGTGGAGCGTAATGCCGAAGATCGCGAGATCAAGAAGGCATATAAGCGCTTGGCGATGAAGTTCCACCCCGATCGCAACCGCGAAGATCCGCAGGCGGAAGAGAAATTTAAAGAGGTCAAGGAGGCTTACGAGATCCTGACCGATCCGCAAAAACGTGCGGCCTATGATAAATATGGCCATGCCGGTGTTGACCCCAGCATGGGCGCCGGTGGCGGTGGTTTCGGCGCAGGGAATGCCGATTTCGGCGATATCTTCGGTGATGTGTTTGGCGATATTTTTGGTGGTGGTCGTCGCCAACAGCGTGCGACCCGGGGTGCCGATCTGCGCTACAACATGGAGCTGACTCTGGAAGAGGCGGTCCGCGGCGTCAACAAGGAGATCAAGGTTCCGACCTTGGTTGGCTGCGACGAGTGCCATGGCTCCGGTGCCAAAGCTGGTTCTCAGCCGCAAACCTGTCCGACCTGTCATGGCAGTGGTCAAGTGCAGATGCGGCAGGGATTCTTTGCTGTGAGCCAGGCCTGTCCCCATTGCCGAGGCAAGGGCAAGATCATCAAGGATCCATGCCGCAAGTGCCATGGTGAAGGTCGCTACCAGAAGACTAAGACCCTCAATGTGAAAATCCCGGCGGGTGTGGATACCGGCGATCGGATCCGTCTGGCTGGCGAGGGTGAAGCGGGTGAGTCTGGGGCTCCGGCCGGAGATTTGTATGTACAGGTTCATGTCAAGGAACACCCGATTTTCGTGCGTGACGGCAATAATCTGTATTGCGAAGTGCCGATTAGTTTCACCTCGGCCGCACTGGGTGGCGAAGTCGAAGTGCCGACTCTCGAAGGTCGCGTCATGCTGAAGATCCCGGCCGAGACACAAACCGGATGTATGTTCCGCATGCGGGGCAAAGGCGTCCGCTCGCTGCGCTCCGGCGCCGAGGGTGACCTGCTGTGCAAGGCGGTGGTAGAAACTCCTGTTAATTTGAGCGACGAGCAAAAAGATCTGCTCAAGCAGTTGGAAGACTCCTTTAACGGGGCCGAAACCAAGCTGCACAAGCCGAAGGCTCAGGGCTTCTTTGATGGCGTGAAGCGTTTTTTTGACGACCTGACCAGCTAGTCGGTGCAGGCACAGGGGATGATCTCCTGGCGCATTCATATTAGAATGCGCAACAAGGGTTAATGAATGTCTGTCCGGACTGGTGTCGGGCAGACATTTGTTTTTTCGGATCAAGCCATTGAGAAATAGGGTTAGCGTATGAATCAAACCCCAATGACGGTTCGTGGCGCAGAAAAGCTGCGTGAAGAATTGGAATATCTAAAGAGCGATCTGCGTCCGAAGATTATTGAAGCGATTGCCGAGGCGCGAGCGCACGGCGATTTGAAAGAGAATGCGGAATATCACGCAGCCCGTGAACAGCAGGGTTTCTGTGAAGGCCGGATCCAGGATATCGAAGGCAAGCTGTCCAAGGCTCACATCATTGATGTGACCAAGTTGCCGCAGACGGGGCGCGTGGTATTTGGCGCCACTGTCACTGTGTTGAAAAGTGATACCGAAGAAGAGATCACCTATCGGATCGTCGGAGACGATGAAGCCGACATCAAAGTGGGTATGATCTCGGTCAATTCGCCGATTGCTCGTGGGCTGATTGGCAAGGAAGTCGATGATGTGGCGTTGATCAAGACGCCAGCCGGGGATGTCGAGTACGAGATCCTGGAAGTGCAATATCTCTAACTACAGATCCAAAAAGTAAAAGGGGGCCTAGGCCCCCTTTTAAAACAAGTGGTCGTGCTTATTTACGTGGCAGGTTGAATTTGCTTTCTTCTGCCTGGCGGAACAGCGACAGCATGTTCCCCATCATTTGCACTTCTACGGCGCGGGTTTCGCGCAGTATGGCCTGAGCAATCAGTTGTTTGGTTTCGCGATCTTCTCCTGCTACCTTCACCTTGATCAACTCATGGTGAGCCAGGGCAGCATCGATTTCGGCCAACACACCTTCAGTCAGACCATGCTGGCCCAGCATTACCACCGGCTTGAGGCTGTGAGCCATACCCTTGAGGTATTGCTTCTGTTTGGTCGTCAGATTCATGGCTATTTCTTCATTGGTCGGGTTGAAAGGGGCGTATTCTACCCCCATATCCAGTCTAATACTAATAGCCTTTAGGCTTAGAGTTGTAATTCATCATGAGTAAAAAGAAGCGTACACCCAGCTCCACGCGCTGGCTAAAAGAACATTTCGATGACAAATATGTGCAGAAGGCGCAAAAGCTTGGTTTGCGCTCGCGAGCCGTATTCAAGATCGATGAGATCCAGTTGAAGGATAAGTTGATCAAACCGGGAATGACGGTTGTCGATCTCGGTGCGGCACCAGGCGGCTGGTCGCAGTTCTGTGTTGAACAGGTCGGCGATAAGGGGCGGGTGATTGCTTGTGACATTCTGCCGATGGATCCGATTGCCGGGGTCGATTTTTTGCAAGGTGACTTCCGCGAGGAGTCGGTATTGGCCGCTCTGCTGGAAAGGGTCGGGGATGCCAAGGTCGACGTCGTCTTGTCTGATATGGCTCCCAATATGTCGGGGACCCCGGCAGTAGACCAGCCCCGATCCATCTATCTGGTCGAGTTGGCGCTGGATATGTGTCGTCAAGTTCTGGCCCCGAATGGTAGCTTTGTGGTTAAGGTTTTTCAGGGCGTGGGTTCTGAAGAGTACCTGAAGGCAGTACGTGAATTATTCAAGGTCGTGAAGGTTCGTAAACCTGATTCATCCCGGGCCCGATCACGAGAAGTCTACATTGTGGCTACAGGTTTTAAACTGTAGTAACCTGACCCTAACTCTCCTGGCCATCAAATTGCGAGGTTAATGATTTGAGTGATATGGCGAAAAATCTGATCCTTTGGCTGGTCATCGCCGTGGTGCTGATGTCCCTGTTCCAAAGCTTCAGCCCTGGCGACAGCTCGGGTCGACAACTGGATTACACCACGTTTGTACGTGAAGTCTCCCAAGAGCAGATCCGGGAAGTCCGCATCGATGGCAAGGTCATCAATGGAATCAAGCGCAACGGAGACAAGTTCCTGACTGTCATTCCGATGCCGGACAATAATCTCATCAACGACCTTCTGAAGTACAACGTCAAGGTTCTGGGCGAAAAACCGGAAGAACCTAGCCTGTTGGGTTCTATCTTCATTTCCTGGTTCCCGATGCTGTTGCTGATCGGGGTTTGGGTCTTCTTCATGCGCCAGATGCAGGGTGGTGGCGGTAAGGGGGCCATGTCTTTTGGCAAGAGTCGTGCTCGCCTGATGGGTGAGGACCAGATCAAGACAACATTCGCGGATGTTGCCGGTTGTGATGAAGCCAAAGAAGAGGTCAAAGAGTTAGTTGATTACCTCAAGGATCCGTCCCGCTTCCAGAAGCTGGGTGGCAAAATTCCTAAGGGTATTCTGATGGTCGGTCAGCCAGGTACCGGTAAGACCTTGCTGGCCAAGGCGATTGCTGGCGAAGCCAAGGTGCCGTTCTTCTCGATTTCAGGCTCTGATTTTGTGGAAATGTTCGTCGGTGTCGGTGCCTCACGGGTTCGTGACATGTTCGAGCAAGCCAAGAAATCGGCACCTTGCATCATCTTTATCGACGAAATCGATGCCGTGGGACGGCAACGGGGGGCAGGTCTGGGGGGCGGGCATGATGAGCGCGAACAGACCCTGAACCAGATGCTGGTCGAGATGGATGGTTTTGAAGGCCATGAAGCTGTCATCGTTATCGCAGCGACGAACCGGCCTGATGTTCTGGATCCGGCGTTGCTGCGTCCAGGCCGTTTCGACCGTCAGGTTGTAGTCGGTTTACCCGATGTTCGTGGTCGGGAGCAGATCCTCAAGGTGCATATGCGCAAGGTTCCCTTGGGCGATGATGTGGATGCATCTGTGATTGCTCGTGGTACCCCGGGTTTCTCCGGTGCGGATTTGGCTAACCTGGTGAACGAAGCTGCGTTGTTTGCTGCTCGAGGCAACAAGCGACTGGTTGGCATGACCGAGTTTGAACGCGCTAAAGACAAGATCATGATGGGCGCCGAGCGCAAATCCATGGTCATGAATGAAAGCGAAAAAGAGATGACTGCCTATCATGAGGCCGGTCATGCCATCGTGGGCCGTATGGTTCCGGATCATGATCCTGTGTATAAGGTCTCGATTATTCCGCGTGGCCGAGCGTTGGGGGTCACCATGTATCTGCCAGAGCAGGATCGCTGGAGTCATTCCAAACAGTATCTGGAGTCCATGATTTCCAGTCTCTATGGTGGCCGGATTGCAGAAGAGATCATCTATGGTCGCGAGAAAATGACCACAGGTGCCTCGAATGATATCGAACGGGCGACGGATATCGCGCGCAAGATGGTGACTCAGTGGGGCATGTCCGAAGAAATGGGACCCATGCTCTATGCCGAAGAAGATGGCGAAGTGTTCCTTGGGCGCTCCATGGCCAAGGCTAAACATATGTCGGATGACACGGCGCGGGCCATCGATGCCGAGATCAAGCATGTCATCAATCGCAACTATGATCGGGCCAAGCATATCCTGATGGATAATCTGGATATCCTGCATGCCATGAAAGATGCCTTGATGAAGTACGAGACCATTGATGCCAAACAGATCGATGATCTGATGATGCGTCGCGAAGTGCGTCTGCCTGCTGGCTACGACAAGGATCAGAAGCCGCCTGTGGATGACAGTGCGACTCCTGATGCCGCGGTCGTGGATGAGGTCGTTTCAGCTGAATCTGCTTTGTCCGATGAGGCAAAGAAGGATGAGCATCCTCAGAGCTGACATCTTGTTGATACTCTGACCCCGAGCCTGGCTCGGGGTTTTTCTTTGGAGAATTTTCATGTTGTTGCGTAGTAAGGGGCGAGAGCTCGATTTGTCCCGACCCCAGGTGATGGGGATCCTGAACGTTACTCCAGACTCCTTTTCGGATGGAGCCAGTTACCTGCAACTCGATAGGGCACTACGCCGCGCACAATCCATGGTTGAGGAGGGGGCTACCCTCATCGACATCGGTGGTGAGTCAACTCGGCCCGGTGCCGATGAAGTCGGGCTGGATGAGGAGTTGTCTCGTGTGGTGCCGGTAGTCGAGCGGCTAGCAGTCGAGCTGGATGTCTGGATCTCAGTGGATACTTACAAGCCCGAAGTGATGCGTGAAACCACGGCTGCCGGTGCTCATTTGATCAATGACATTCGGGCACTGGCTGAGCCGGGAGCCTTGGCGATTGCCGCTCAGGCGCAAGTGCCTGTATGCCTGATGCATATGCAAGGCGCACCACGAACCATGCAAGTGTCACCTCACTATGACGAGCTGATCGGTGATATTCAGACATTCTTCGAAGAACGGATTGCCGCCTGTCTGGCAGCCGGGGTAGCCCGCGACTCGCTGATCCTGGATCCCGGATTCGGATTTGGCAAAACGCTGGAGCAGAATTATGAATTGCTGGGGCGAATGAATGAGTTTGCCGGATTCGGTTTGCCACTGCTGGCCGGTATGTCACGCAAATCGATGATTGGTAACCTACTGCAGCGTCCGGTCGATGAGCGACTGGCGGGCAGTCTGGCGGCCGCACTCTTTGCATTTACACAAGGTGCGCATATTATCCGCGTGCATGATGTCAAAGAAACGGTAGATGCCTTGCGGGTATTCTCCTACGCGACGCAGTTCAGCAACAAGAGAACATGAAGTTATGAGTAGAAAGTATTTTGGTACCGACGGCATTCGAGGTTTGGTCGGCGAGTTTCCTATTACCCCCGATTTTGTCATGAAGCTGGGTTGGGCGGCCGGTAAGGTGTTGGCCAAGCAAGGCACCCGTAAGGTGTTGATCGGCAAAGATACTCGGATCTCGGGATACATGCTGGAATCTGCTCTGGAGGCTGGGCTCTCGGCTGCCGGAATCAAGGCGGTACTCTTGGGCCCGATGCCGACTCCCGCTGTGGCTTATCTGACCCGGGCATTTCGTGCTGAAGCGGGTGTGGTGATCAGTGCCTCCCATAATCCGTATTACGACAACGGCATCAAGTTTTTCTCCCAGGATGGCACCAAGTTACCCGATGAGGTGGAGCTCGAAATCGAAGCCGAACTGGATCAACCCATGAGCTGTGTCGAATCGGCCAAACTGGGTAAAGCCAGCCGGATTGATGATGCCCCCGGGCGTTACATCGAATACTGCAAGAGCTCCTTTCCTGGAGAGCTGAGTCTGGATGGTCTGAAGATTGTGCTGGATTGCGCCCATGGCGCCACCTACCACATAGCTCCTTCGGTATTTCGCGAGCTGGGCGCCGATGTTGTCGTCATCGGTTGCTCTCCAGACGGTTTGAATATCAATGCCGGGGTCGGCTCTACCGAGCCAGAGGCCTTGGTGGCCCGGGTGCTGTCCGAACAGGCGGATCTGGGGATTGCCTTTGATGGTGACGGCGATCGGGTGATGATGGTGGATCAAACCGGTTACCTCATCGATGGTGATGAAATCATCTATATGATTGCTCGTGATCAACGGGCTCAAGGAAAGCTCACGGGGGGCGTCGTCGGGACCCTGATGTCCAATCTGGGCTTGGAATTGGCACTGCAAGAGCTGGATGTTCCCTTCTGTCGTGCCAAGGTGGGCGATCGCTATGTGATGGAGATGCTCAAAGAGAGGGGATGGCGCTTGGGCGGTGAAAATTCCGGCCATGTCATCCACCTGGATCACGCGACGACTGGTGACGGTATTGTTGCGGCGTTGCAGGTGTTGCAGGCAATGATGCATCAAGGTTGTGACTTGCAAACCCTGCGTTCGGGAATGCGCAAGTTTCCGCAGGTGCTGGTGAATGTTCGCTTTACTGCCAGCCAGGATCCGACTCAGGATGCCGACGTGTTGGCCGAAGTCGCTGCGGCCGAGGCGGAGCTGGCCGGCCGTGGCCGTGTGCTGTTGCGTAAATCCGGCACTGAACCCCTGATCCGGGTGATGGTGGAAGGGGAGGATGCGGTGCTGGTTAATGGCCTGGCGCAGCGGATTGCGGATCGTGTCAAGCTGGTTCCTTAACGCGGGAAATAATCTAGGTATCTGTTTTGCCGACAAAATGCGCAAACGAACCTGAATTGGAAAAAACTGCTTGTCAGTGATGATCGAGCTGGATAGTATTAGCCCCGCTCCCGAACAGGAGGTCGTTGTTTACGGCTTTTATGTCCTGGCGGGGCTGATGCATCGAAGTACTGCTTCGTGCAATCCAGGTTTTTAGAGTGGTGATCCTCGTCATTGCTCGCGGTCAAGACAAGCGCTTGGTCGGTGCCTTGCTGGCACAGCCCGACATCTAGATGTCGATATACATCTGCAAGTCAGCTTAAGGTGTGATTATGTACGAAATTTTATTGGTGGTTTATCTGTTGGTCGCTCTGGCTGTTATCGGCTTGGTGTTGGTCCAGCAAGGTAAGGGTGCAAGCATGGGAGCCTCTTTCGGCGCCGGAGCATCCAACACCGTGTTTGGTTCATCTGGTTCTGGTAACTTTATGACCCGCGCTACCGGCATCCTGGCAACTGTGTTTTTTGTGCTGAGCCTGGTGTTGGGTGCTATGAGTCACAATCGTACCAAGCCAGCTGAAAACTGGACCGATTTATCCACTCCTGCTGCTGTTGAACAGGTGAAGGAAAAGGTTGCAGAAACGCCGGCCAAGAAAGACGCTGACGTACCAAACTAAAGAAGATTTAATGCCCAGCTGGTGGAATTGGTAGACACGCTATCTTGAGGGGGTAGTGCTTTCGGGCGTGCGGGTTCAAGTCCCGCGCTGGGCACCAATGTTTAGAAGTGAGTCGCGTTGCTTGAAGCCTGATTCGCAAGCGACTATAATCTCGCACGATTTCGGACGCGGGGTGGAGCAGCCTGGTAGCTCGTCGGGCTCATAACCCGAAGGTCGTCGGTTCAAATCCGGCCCCCGCAACCAATTTCAGTCACGTCCTTACTGAATCATCAAGGACGGTCGCCGCGAGACGACAATCAGGGTCCTGTTGTGAAGCCCCGATTTGAATAATCGGGGCTTTTTGTTATTTGCGATTTGCGCCGGGGTCTTGGCGTGGATCATTGTCTTGGGCTTCATGCCCTTTTTTCATTTTTGGAGGGTCGCATTGGCTACGTTGGAACAACGGCTAATCCAGATGTTGGAGAGTCCTGTCGAGTCACTTGGCTTCGAACTCTGGGGTATTGAATTTGTCCGTGCTGGCAAGCATTCGACCCTGCGTGTATTTATTGACCATGAAAATGGCATCACCGTCGAGAACTGTGCCGAGGTTAGTCACCAGGTCAGCAGTATTCTGGACGTTGAAGATCCCATCACGACGGAATATAACCTGGAGGTTTCTTCTCCCGGGATGGATCGTCTTCTGTTTAAGCCCAGTCAGTACGAAAAATATTTAGGCGAACAGGTTAGCCTGACGCTACGCATGGCGGTGAATAATCGCCGTAAATACAAGGGTGTTATCACACGTATCGAGGGCGAAATGCTTGTCCTGGTTGTGGATGGTAATGAAGAAACGGTTGCCTTTGCCAATATTCAGCAGGCAAATCTGGTTCCGAACTTTGATTAACGAGGCTGTCGGAGATGAATAAAGAGATTTTGGCAGTTGTAGAAGCGGTTTCTAACGAAAAAGCCGTGCCCCGTGAGAAGATCTTCCAGGCTTTGGAAACGGCACTGGCAACTGCAACGAAGAAAAAATATGAAGGCGATATCGAGGTTCGAGTCAGCATCGATCGCAAGACCGGTGACTACGTAACCTATCGCCGTTGGCAGGTAGTTGATGCCCAAGGCCAACTGGAAAATCCGTTCCGCGAGATTACCTTCGATGCCGCGCGTGTCGAAGAGCCGGAAATCCAGTTGGGTGAGTACATCGAAGACGAGATCGATTCTGTCACTTTCGACCGTATTACCACCCAGACTGCCAAGCAAGTCATTGTGCAAAAGGTCCGTGAAGCTGAACGTGCGCAAGTGGTCGAACAGTTCAAGGATCAGGAAGGCACCATCATCACCGCCGTGGTGAAGAAGCAGAATCGTGACAACGTGATTCTGGATCTGGGCAACAACGCCGAGGGTGTCTTGTATCGTGAAGATATGCTGCCCCGCGAATCCTTCCGTCCGGGGGATCGAGTGCGTGGTTTGCTGGCGGCGGTACGTCCGGAAGCTCGTGGTTCCCAGCTGTTCATCAGCCGCGCCCATCCAGACTTCCTCATCGAGCTGTTCCGCATCGAAGTACCTGAAATTGGTGAAGAAGTCATCGATGTCAAGGGCGCTGCCCGTGACCCGGGTTCCCGAGCCAAGATTGCGGTCAAAACCAATGATCGCCGGATTGATCCGATTGGTGCTTGCGTGGGGATGCGTGGCGCTCGTGTTCAGGCGATATCCAGTGAATTGGGTGGCGAGCGCATCGATATCGTGCTGTGGGATGATAATCCTGCCCAGTACGTGATCAATGCCATGGCGCCAGCCGATGTGGCATCCATCATCGTGGATGAAGATAACCACACCATGGATATTGCCGTCATCTCCAGCAACCTGGCGCAAGCCATTGGTCGCAATGGTCAAAACGTCCGCCTGGCTTCCCAACTCACCGGTTGGGAACTGAACGTCATGACCGTGGAAGATATGCAAGCCAAGCATCAAGCGGAAAAGGATCGCATCCTGAACCTGTTTACCCAGGCGCTGGACATTGATGATGAGTTTGCTGAAGTGCTGATCGACGAAGGTTTCTCGACCATCGAAGAAATTGCTTATGTACCTCTGAATGAGCTGCTCTCCATCGATGGTTTCGATGAAGACACAGTCGAAGAGCTACGGGGCCGTGCCAAGCAGGCACTCAGTACTCGCGCTCTGGCCAAAGAAGAGTCTTTCGAAGGCGTTGAACCGGCAGAAGACCTGCTGGGGCTGAAAGGTATCGGTCGTGAAATGGCCTATATGCTGGCGGCTCGCGGGATCGGGACTCTGGAAGACCTGGCTGAGCAAGGAATTGACGATCTGATGGGGATCGACGGTATGACCGAAGAGAAAGCGGGCCAACTCATCATGGCTGCTCGCAATATCTGCTGGTTCGGTGAGCAGGCCGAATAAAGCTGCGGAGGTAATGAATGTCAGAAGTATCCGTAACACAACTGGCCACCGACATTGACACATCGGTTGAGCGTCTTCTTCAGCAGTTTACTGATGCAGGGATCCGCAAGTCTGTCGATGAAATGGTCAGCGAAGATGAAAAGCAAGCCCTGCTTGCTCATCTGAAGAAGCAACATGGCGGCAGCGATGACGCTGAACCCAAACGCATGACGTTGCAACGCAAGACGAAAAGTACCTTGAGTGTTCAAGGTGCTGGTGGTAAGAACAAGTCCGTACAAGTAGAAGTACGCAAATCGCGTACCTATGTCCGTCGTTCTGCTGCCGATGAAGAACTCAAAGCAGCCGAAGAGCTAGCTCAGCGCGAAGCTGAAGCCGCTCGCAAGGCCGCTGAAGCCAGCGCTTTGGCAGAGGCCAAAGCCAAAGCCGAAGCAGAAGCGAAGGCTAAAGCCGAGGCGAAAGCCAAAGCTGACGCGGATGCCAAGGACAAGGCACGCAAGGCGGCGCACAGTAATGAAACTGACGCCGAGAGAAAGGCTCGCCAAGAGGCAGAAGAGATGGCCAAGCGTGAAGCAGAGGCATTGAAACGTCAGCAAGAGCAAGAAGCTCGCCGCAAGGTTGAAGAAGAAGCCGCTCGTATTGCTGAAGAGGCCAAGCGCCTGGCCGAAGAAAACAGTGCCCGCTGGGCCGAAGAGGAAGCTGCGCGTCGTAAGGCTGAAGAGCAGGATGATGATGCCGCGACAACCTCCAGCTTTGTCAAAGAAGCCGAAGCTCAGCGTGAGCGCGAGGAGGAGGCCCGTAATCGTCGCCGTGGCGTGGTTAAGAAGACCAAGAGCCGTGAAGACGATGCTCGCGAAGAGCGGAACTCCCGTCAGCGCAAAGGCAAACGTAGCAAGAGCTCTATCCAGCATGGCTTCAACAAGCCGGTGCAGCCTGTGACCCGTGATGTGGTGATCGGTGAAACCGTCACCGTCGGTGAATTGGCGGCCAAGATGGCGGTCAAGGGGGTCGAAGTCATCAAGGTGATGATGAAGATGGGCGCCATGGCAACCATCAACCAGGTGATCGATCAGGAAACCGCGCAACTGGTTGCCGAAGAGATGGGGCACAAGGTTATCCTGCGTCGTGAAAACGAGCTGGAAGAAGCCGTAATGCAAGACCGTGACTCCACCGCCACGGCGGAAGGTCGTGCCCCGGTTGTAACCATCATGGGTCACGTCGACCACGGTAAGACCTCTCTGCTTGACTACATCCGTAAGGCCAAGGTGGCTGCGGGTGAAGCCGGTGGTATTACCCAGCATATCGGTGCTTACCATGTCGAAACCGACAATGGCATGATCACCTTCCTGGATACTCCAGGCCACGCCGCGTTTACCGCCATGCGTGCTCGGGGTGCCAAGGCGACCGATATCGTGGTACTGGTGGTTGCTGCCGACGACGGCGTCATGCCGCAAACCATCGAAGCCATTCAGCATGCCACGGCCGGTAACGTGCCGCTGGTGGTTGCTGTAACCAAGGTTGACAAGCCGACGGCCGAGCCGATGCGTGTCATGACCGAACTGACCCGTTACGGTGTGGTTGCCGAAGACCTGGGTGGCGAACACCAGTTCGTCAAGGTATCGGCCAAGACCGGCGAAGGGATCGACGATCTGCTGAATGCCATCCTGTTGCAATCTGAAGTTCTCGAACTGACTGCAGTCCGTGATGCCATGGCCAGTGGCGTAGTGATCGAATCCCGTCTGGATAAGGGGCGTGGTCCGGTTGCCACCGTCCTGGTTCAGGAAGGTACTCTGCGTCAGGGCGACATAGTGCTGTGTGGTTTCGAATACGGTCGTGTTCGTGCCATGCGTGACGAAATGGGGCGTGACGTCAAGGAAGCGGGTCCCTCTATCCCGGTCGAGATCCTCGGTCTGTCAGGCGTACCGGCTGCCGGTGATGAAGCGACTGTCGTCCGTGACGAGAAGAAGGCTCGTGAAGTGGCGCTGTATCGTCAAGGCAAGTTCCGTGACGTCAAACTGGCCCGTCAGCAGAAGGCCAAACTGGAAAACATGTTCTCCAGCTTGGGCGAAGGCGAAGTCTCCGAACTCAACGTGGTCCTCAAGGCCGACGTACAGGGTTCGACCGAAGCTATCTGTGACTCCTTGCTGAAGTTGTCGACCGATGAAGTCAAGGTCAAGATTATCGGCTCCGGGGTCGGTGGTATCACCGAAACGGACGCCAGCCTGGCTGCGGCTTCCAACGCCATCATCCTCGGTTTCAACGTACGTGCCGATGCATCTGCTCGTCGCGTCATCGATTCCGAGAGCATTGATCTGCGTTACTACTCCGTCATCTATGATTTGATTGACGAAGTGAAGCAGGCGATGAGCGGTATGTTGGCTCCGGAATTCAAGCAACAGATCATTGGTCTGGCTGAAGTCCGTGATGTCTTCAAGTCACCGAAGTTTGGTGCTGTCGCAGGTTGTATGGTCACCGAAGGTACCGTCAAGCGTAATAGCCCGATCCGGGTGTTGCGTGACAACGTGGTTATCTATGAAGGTGAGCTGGAATCCCTGCGCCGCTTCAAGGATGACGTTGCCGAAGTCAAGAATGGTTACGAGTGTGGTATTGCGGTCAAGAACTACAATGACGTGCGTACCGGTGACCAGATTGAAGTGTACGAAGTTGTCGAGATCCAGCGTACGCTGTAATCTCCATGAGGGGGGCGTTACGCCCCCTTTTTAGTTCAGGAGCCTTGAATGGCAAAAGAATTCAGTCGTGCCAGCCGTGTTGCCCAACAGTTGCAACGGGAAGTGGCGATGATTTTACAACGTGAGGTCAAAGACCCGCGTATCGGTATGGTGACGGTTTCGGATGTGGAAGTGTCCGGTGATTTGCAGCATGCCAAGGTTTTCGTGACGTTCCTCAACTATGCCGGGCAGAATGAAGAACTGAGTGAAGCCGAACGTATTGAAACCGGCTTGAAGGGCTTGACGGAAGCCTCGGGCTATATTCGTATTCTGCTGGGTAAAGCCATGCAGTTGCGGGTGGTTCCGGAATTGCGGTTTGCTTACGATAGAACATTGGTTGAAGGCATGCGGATCTCCAACCTGGTCAGTAACACGATTCGTGAAGACGAACAGCGCATGCACGCTGAAGGTCAGGACGAGGAGGCAAAAGACTAAAGATGTCTCGACGACGTCGCTTTAAAGGCCGTGATGTTCACGGCATCCTGTTGCTGGCCAAGCCCAGCGGCATTACGTCCAACGACGCACTTCAGCAGGTCAAGCGTATCTATAACGCCGCCAAGGCGGGCCATACGGGGGCACTCGACCCCTTGGCCACCGGTATGCTACCGATCTGTCTGGGCGAAGCGACCAAGTTTTCCCAGTTCCTGCTGGATGCCGATAAGCGGTATCAAGTGACGGCCAAACTGGGTGAACGGACCAATACCAGCGATGCCGATGGCACTATCATCAGCACCCGGCCACTGACCTTCACCGAGCCGCAATTGCAGCAGGCACTGATGAGTTTCCGGGGTGGCAGTCTGCAGGTTCCATCCATGTTCTCGGCGCTCAAGCATCAGGGCAAACCCCTCTATGAATATGCGCGTGAAGGGATCGAAGTGGAGCGTGAAGCGCGTCCTATCACCGTCTACGAGCTGAACGTACTGGAGTTTAGCGGTGACAAGCTGGTGCTGGACATCCATTGCTCCAAGGGAACTTACATCCGCACCATCATCGATGATCTCGGTGAGATGCTAGGCTGTGGCGCCCACGTCACCCAGCTGCACCGCAGCCAGGTGGCGAACTATCCGGCCGAGCGCATGCTGACCATCGAGCAGTTGCAGGCGATTTTCGAGCGCTGCAAGGCCGAAGGCCGTCCGCCGCGCGAAGAGCTGGATCCCTTGCTGCTGCCTATGGATACCGCCGTCGATAGCCTGCCGGAAGTCAATATGTCGGCCGTGGTGGCCAGCTATGTGACCCAGGGGCAAGCCGTTCAGGTGGCCCAGGTTCCGACTACCGGCTTTGTCCGGATGACGGTGGGGGATGAGCGGGAATTTATCGGCGTTGGTGAAATCGATGACGATGGCAAGGTGGCTCCTCGCCGCCTGGTGCGCATCGGCAGCGATGAAAGTGACGACGAATAGGCACGCAAAACTTGCGACCCGGGGGCGGCTATGACAGAATGCCGCGTCCCATTTTCCCGCTGAATTAGTGATCGGCGGGAAATCACATCAAGCTGGAGAATCACTATGTCACTAAATGCAGAAATCAAAGCACAAATCGTTGCCGACAACGCTCGTGGTACCAATGACACTGGCTCACCAGAAGTCCAAGTGGCTCTGTTGACCGCTTCTATCAACCACCTGCAAGGTCACTTCGAAGTGCACAGCAAGGATCACCACGGTCGCCGTGGCCTGCTGCGTATGGTTTCCCAACGTCGTAAGTTGCTGGACTACCTGAAGCGTAAAGACGCTGCTCGTTATCAAGCTCTGATCCAGAAGCTGGGTCTGCGTCGTTAATTCGTCGCAACGTCGTAAGCAACTGCGCGGTGTTGATTGCCGGACAGTTTTAAAGAAGGAGGCCTCGGCCTCCTTTTTGTTTTTCTCGATTTTGCTCGCCAAGTTCCCGATCCCGGGCCTTCCAATGTTGTCGTGTGACTCCAGTTCGGGATCTTGGTCGCGGTCACAAAAAAGAAGCGGTTGCTCTTGCTTACCTTTAGTGGCTGATCGGATATACTCATGCGCGAAATTAGCGACCCAAAACAGATAAAGGAAATTCACGTGAATCCTATTGTAAAGACCTTCCAATACGGTCAACACACCGTAACTCTCGAAACTGGTGTCATGGCACGTCAAGCGACCGGCGCCGTCATGGCCAGCATGGACGACACCGCCGTGTTCGTTACTGTTGTTGGTAAGAAAGAGGCCGTTCCTGGCCGTGATTTCTTCCCGCTGACCGTCAACTATCAAGAGCGGACTTACGCAGCTGGCCGTATCCCCGGTGGCTTCTTCAAGCGTGAAGGCCGTCCGAGCGAATCAGAAACCCTGATTTCCCGTCTGATCGACCGCCCGATCCGCCCGCTGTTCCCGGAAGGTTTCCTCAATGAAGTTCAGGTGATTGCCACTGTGGTCTCTGCCAATCCGCAGGTTCCAACCGACATCATCGCTATCCTGGGCGCCTCAGCGGCGCTGGCTATCTCCGGTATTCCGTTCAACGGCCCGATCGGTGCCGCGCGTGTTGGTTACATCAACGGCCAATATGTACTGAACCCGACCAACAGCGAAACCAAGCACAGCGATCTGGATCTGGTCGTTGCCGGTACCGAAGCTGCCGTGCTGATGGTGGAGTCCGAAGCCAAGATCCTGTCTGAAGAAACCATGCTGGGTGCTGTGGTCTATGGTCACGAGCAGATGCAGACCGCGATCCAGGCGATCAACGAATTCGCCGCTGAAGTCGGCACCAAGGCATGGGATTGGCAAGCTCCGGCTGTCAACACAGTGCTCAAGGACAAGATCGCCGCTCTGGCCACTGCCGAGCTGGGCGAAGCCTACCGCATCACCGAAAAGGCGGTGCGTTATGAAACCATCGCTGCCCTGAAGCAAAAAGTGGTTGAGCAGATCGTTGCAGAAGATGCCACTCAGGATGCCAAGCTGGCCGGTGAAATGTTCCATGCCCTGGAAAGCGAGATCGTGCGTGGCCGCGTCCTGCGTGGCGAACCGCGTATCGATGGCCGTGACCCGCAAATGGTCCGTGCCCTGTCCATGGGTACCGGCCTGCTGCCGCGCGTTCACGGTTCTTCCCTGTTCACCCGTGGTGAAACCCAGGCTCTGGTTGCCTGTACTCTGGGCACCGAGCGTGACGCGCAGAACCTGGACGAGCTGGCCGGCGAGCGCACCGACCGCTTCATGCTGCACTACAACTTCCCGCCGTACTGCGTGGGTGAAACCGGTATGGTCGGTTCACCGAAGCGTCGTGAAATCGGCCACGGTCGTCTGGCCAAACGCGGTGTTCTGGCTGTTATGCCAAGCGCCGATGAGTTCCCGTATACCGTCCGCATCGTCTCTGAAATCACCGAGTCGAACGGTTCTTCTTCCATGGCTTCCGTCTGCGGCTCCTCACTGGCGCTGATGGATGCGGGCGTACCGATCAAGGCCTCTGTTGCCGGTATCGCTATGGGTCTGGTCAAGGAAGGCGACAGCTTCGTGGTTCTGTCCGACATTCTGGGTGATGAAGATCACCTGGGCGACATGGACTTCAAGGTAGCAGGGACCACCGAAGGTGTGACTGCGCTGCAAATGGACATCAAGATCGAAGGCATCACCAAGGAGATCATGCAGATCGCCCTGAAGCAAGCCCGCGATGCCCGCCTGCACATCCTGAAGGTGATGGATCAAGCGATTGCCGCACCGCGTGCCGAGATCTCCGATTTCGCACCGCGCATCCACGTCATCAAGATCAACCCTGAGAAGATCAAGGATGTGATCGGTAAGGGCGGTTCTGTGATCCGCGCTCTGACCGAAGAGACCGGCACCACTATCGAGCTGGATGATGATGGTACCGTCAAGATCGCCGCCGTGGATGGCGAGGCCGCCAAGGAAGCGATCCGTCGCATCGAAGCCCTGACCGCGGAAGTGGAAGTGGGTCGCATCTACGAAGGCAAGGTCGCCCGTCTGGCGGACTTTGGTGCCTTCGTCAACATTCTGCCGGGTAAGGATGGTCTGGTTCACATCTCCCAGATCACTGACGAGCGCGTCAAGGATGTGTCTGACCACCTGAAGCTGGGCGATATCGTCCGTGCCAAGGTTCTGGAAGTGGATCGTCAAGGCCGTGTCCGTCTGTCCATCAAGGAAGCGATCCGTGATGAGCAGGGCGAAGCCGCACCGGTTGCCGACGTAGAAGCTCCGGCTGCTGACGCTGCCGTTGAACCAACCCAGGAATAAGCACTGCTTGTTCTGGTACAAAAACCCGCCAACTGGCGGGTTTTTTTATAATTATTTACACGAGGGCTACCTGAATTTACCGGTCGATTCCGAGTAGAGTAACCCGAGTGAGCCGGACCGCTCCCGGGACCGGTATTTCCCAGATGATTGAGAGCAAGGATCTGATCGTGATGAAACAGTGGATGTGGGTAGGGCTGGCCCTGCTCGGAATGACCAGCGCTCAGGCGGCGGAAACCCGGATCATTGGTGGCGATGATGCCACCCAGGGCGCGTGGCCCTGGATTGTAAGCCTGGAATATGCAGCTTCGACCGGTACACCCTATGATGCCCACTTTTGCGGTGGCAGCCTGATTGCCAGCCAGTGGGTATTGACTGCGGCCCATTGTGTCGACGGGGCCAGCCCTGCGGATCTGCTGGTGCGCGTCGGTGGTTATGATCTGAGTCGTACCAGCACGGCGGGTACGGCGGCGTCGGTGGATCGCATCCTCATGCATCCGGAATACAACGGTGAGAGCTACGATCAGGATCTGGCGCTGCTGCATCTGAGCAGTGCGGTCGCTATCGATCCTCTGGCCCCCATTGGTTATAGCGCCATGGCCAGTTTGGCGGCCGGTAGCTCCTTGACGGTGATGGGCTGGGGCGCGACCCGGGATACTATTCCCTATGACTATCCCACCGTTTTACAGCAAGTCGCGATACCTCTGCTCTCCGATGCCACCTGCAGTGCCGCCTATAGTGGCGACATCACCGAGAACATGCTCTGTGCAGGCGAGATGAGTGGTGGCAAGGATAGCTGTTATGGCGACTCGGGGGGGCCCTTGATCCTCGGCAACTCCAGCAGCACAGCCGTGCAAGTCGGAATTGTCAGCTGGGGCAATGGCTGCGGCCTGGCTAATTTCCCGGGGGTGTACACCCGCTTGGCCAATTACAGCGCCTGGCTCAGTCAGCATCAGTCCCATCTCTCCATGGATACCTATACCGACTTGGGCTATGTGCCGGTCGGCTATACCGTCACCGGTTCTATTCCCGTGCAGAATAATGGCGAGAGTCCGGCATCCTTGACCTCTTTGCTGCTGGATACCGGCAGTGGTTTTAATCTGGGCTCCCAGAGCTGTACCGAGGTGGCCGTGGCTGGGGAGTGCAGCGTTGCGGTGAGTTTTGCCAATCAGACCGCAGGTGATTATTCGGAGCTTCTGAGTGCAACCGACTCCAATTCCGGTACCGTGATGGAGAACAAACTCAGCGCAACCGTGCTGCCGGTGGTGAACTTCAACAATGCTATCACCAGCAGCAAGCTCGTCTGGTACAGCGGTGGTGATAGCGCCTGGCAGGATGGCGCCAGCGTCAATAACCGACTGCCGCTCGTGGCGGGGAAAGGCGGCAACAACTCGGTGTCGGTGCTGCAAACCACGGTGACCGGGCCTGCGACTGTCAGTTTCGAATGGAGTGTGGCCAGCGGTAATGCTGATTCTGTGTTGACCCATTACCTGGATGGAGTCGAACAGGCGACCACCTCCAGTAGCAGCTGGCGGAGCGCGTCTGTGAGTGTCGGCACTGGCACCCATCTGCTGGAGTGGCGTTTGACCAAGAGCGCGAGCGCCCCCTCGAACGCGGAAGCGCGGCTGGCGACACTGACCGTGACCTCGACCGCCACCGATGATACGGATGATTCCACCGGTGGTGATAGCCCCAACAACTCCAGCTCCTCGGGCGGTGGCAGTATCGGCGGACTCTGGAGCCTGGTGTTGCTCGGTCTGTATTGGATCCGCCGTCGTTGATGGTGCATGACGCAAAAAAAACCGAAGCCTGGGCTTCGGTTTTTTTATGGGTTGTTGCTGCTCTTAATCCCGCTGCGGGAAGGTCATCTCTTCCAGGCGCACCACCCGGGTCTTGTGTTTGAGCTTGTAGCCCAGCCACAACAGGAAGAATAGCGGTATGCCCAGATACGCGGCTATGACCCCGTTCCAGTCGATACTGTCACTGTCGAAACCCTGATAACCCTGGCCCAGCGCAATCACCAGACACAGGGCAAAGGCCAGCAGCGGTCCAATCGGAAAGAACAGGGCGACATACGGCAGCTCTTTGAGCGTGCCACCCTGGCGCAAAAAGCCGCGGCGGAAGCGGTAATGGCTGACGGCGATGCCCAGCCAGGCAATGAAGCCGCTCATCCCCGAGGCGCTCATCAGCCACAGATACACGGTTTGATCGCCAAACAGCGAGGTCAAAAAGCACGACATGGCGATAACGGTGGTGGCATACAGGGCATTGCGCGGCACACCGTTACGGGAGAGCTTGCCAAAGAACTTGGGCGCCATGCCGCTGCGGGCCATGGTGTAGAGCATGCGGGTCGAGGCATACATACCGGAGTTACCCGCCGACAGGATTGCCGAGAGGATCACCGCATTCATCACCGCCGCCGCAAAGGCCAGACCGGCCCGCTCAAAGACCAGGGTGAAGGGGCTGGCACCGACATCGGTGACATCGTTGCGCAGCAGCAGGGGATCGGTATAGGGGATCAGGATGCCGATGATCAGGATGGCGAACACATAAAACAGCAGGATGCGCCAGAACACCTGACGAATGGCCCGGGGAATGTTCTTGCCCGGCTCGGCAGATTCACCGGCGGCCACGCCGATGAGCTCGGTGCCCTGAAACGAGAATCCGGCGATCATCGCCACGCTGATCACGGCCGGCAGACCGCCGACAAACGGCGCTTCACCGGTGCTGAAATTGGCGAAATCCGGCTGCATGCTGCCATTCATGATGCCAAACACCATCAGTACACCGATGGCGATAAAGATCAGCACCGTAATGACCTTGATGAGCGAGCACCAGAATTCGGCTTCCCCAAACCCTTTCACCGAGAAGTAGTTCAGGCCGAAGATGATGCCGAGAAACAGCGCACTCCACAAAAAGCCGGGCGTGTCGGGAAACCAGAACTTCATGATGATACTGGCGGCGGCCAGCTCGACGGCCACGGTAATGGCCCAGTTGTACCAGTAGTTCCAACCCTGGGCAAAGCCGAAGGCCGGATCGACAAAGTGGCTGCCATAGGTGGCAAACGAGCCGGAGACCGGCATAAAGGCGGCAAGTTCGCCCAGGCTGGTCATCAGGAAATAGACCATCAGGCCAATCAGCGCATAGGCCAGCAGGGCGCCGCCCGGGCCGGCTTGGGCGACCGTGGCACCGGAGGCGACGAACAGGCCGGTACCGATAGAGCCACCGATGGCGATCATGGAGAGGTGACGGGACTTCAGGGTGCGACGTAACTGGCCGTCGGCGGTGGTGTCATGGGTCTGCATGGATAAAATCAACTCCAGCTATTGGTCGATTGAGCCACATGGGGTGCGAGCCCAGGATGGCGATAGACATAGTGAGGTACAGATGGGCTCGGCGACACGCGGGGAGCATGCTGCTCGGGTGTCGCGGACGGTTCATCTGCCCAGGGCCCGATGCCAGTACAGTGACATGGGGCTGAACAAAAAAGCCCGTCACCAGGACGGGCTCTCGACGGGTCATGGCGGCGTTGGGATTAGCGCGCCAGCGACTCCGGCAGTTCTTCGCGGATCTTTTCCAACAGGCACTTCACCACGCGCGGGTTGCCGCAGACGATGTTGCCGCTGGAGTAGAAGTTGTGGCCACCGGCAAAGTCGGTGGTGATGGCACCGGCTTCACGGGCGATCAGTTCGCCTGCGGCCAGATCCCACGGCTTGAGGCCCAGCTCCCAGTAACCATCGACGCGACCTGCGGCGACATAGACCAGATCCAGGCTGGCGGTACCGGCGCGACGGATGTCGGCGCAGGCATCGAAAATGCCGTTGAACATCTTCTTGTAGGCATCCAGATGGTGGCGATGACGATGGGGGAAAGAGGTAGCCAGGATGCAGCCATCCAGATCGCGGGATTGGCCAACGCGGATACGGTAGCCATTCAGCTGGGCGCCGTTACCACGGCTGGAGGTGAAGAGTTCATCCCGGATCGGGTCATAGACGACGCCCACTTCGGTGCGGCCCTTGATGCGCAGGGCGATAGAAACGGCGATGTGGGGGATGCCCTTGACGAAATTGGTGGTGCCATCCAGCGGGTCAATGATCCATTGGTAATCGGAATCTTCCTTACCTTGAATGCCGAACTCTTCGCCGACCACGCAATGATCGGGATATGCCTTGAGCAGGGTGCGAACTATGGTTTGTTCCGCTTCACGATCGACATTGGTTACCAGATCGTTTTTTGCTTTTTCGGCGGTTTGGACGCTGACGTTGTCGCCAAAGTTTTTGGCAATGACTTGACCAGCATTACGGGCCGCACGAACGGCAATGTTCAGCATTGGATGCATAAATTGACTCACCAGATGTTAAAGAACGGGATGGGGAAAATGCGCGGCGGGATTATACCCGCCGCCTCGGACGCAGGCAAACAACTTTCGTGATCCAGCGCATGGTGTGGCCGGAGTTGTGGTTAAAAGTTGATCACCTTGTCGGCTTCAACGGTCCAGCGGGCCAGCAGCGGCATGGTGCCGATCTCGATGCCTTCGACCAGCGGCAAGCCGCTGATCCCCCGGCTGTCGGTGCAGGTCTTGCACAGGCGCATGGGGACATGCTGGGCGCTGAGGATCTCCAGCATCTGCCGCAGGTTGTAGCCTTCGGTGGGGGCCTGACCATTGAGGGCCACGGTCACGGCATCGGAGAGCAGAAACAGACGCAAATCGACGGTGCACTCCTCCTGCTCCTTGAGCGCAATGGCCAGACGCAGGGCGTTGTACAGGCTCTCGCTGCCATAGGGCGCGCCAGTACAGACGATGAGGATGTTTTGCATGGGATCTCCTGGTAACGGCATGGCCGCTGCTGCGGCGCACGGGTTACTTGTCCTGATTATTCACATGGGCGTAGAAATCGGTATAGCCACCGACATGGGCGCTGCCGATGAAGATCTGCGGTACGGTGCGCACCGGCTTGCCGACGATCTCGTGCAGCTCGGCGATGCCCATGCCGCGGGCCTGGATATCGATGTACTCGAAGTCAAAACCCCGTTGCTCGCACAGGGTGACCGCCATCTCGCAGTAGGGACACTGGGGTTTGCCGTAAATCGTTACTTTTTCCATGATCTGCTCCTAAGAGCCAGCACCCGGCTGGCTCATCCTGAAAAATTAACCGCCATGCAGGGCGACGAACTTGTCCAGCAACTGGGTTTCGGTTTCCACATGATCAGGGTCCCAAATGATGCAGTCAATCGGGCAAACGCTGATACAGGTCTGATGGTCGTAAAAACCGACACACTCGGTGCAGAGATCGGGATTGATCTCGTACACCTTGGCGCCCATGGTGATGGCCTGGTTCGGACACTCGGGCTCACACATGTCACAGTTGATGCACTTGGCGGTAATCAGCAGCGCCATGCTTAACCTGCGGCTTGGGCATGGGGCTGACGGGTGCTCTCGCCGCCGTCAAAGTTGCGCAGCAGGATGCCGTAGTTCACATCCACCTCGGCCGGAACCGGCAGGTAGACGGTATGGCCATTGCCCGGGGCCACGTCGATCTGCTCGCCCTTGCGATTTTGCAGCTGCTCCAGTTGGAAGCTGAGATTGCCCTGGGGCGTCATCAGCTCCAGGCTGTTGCCGAGCATGAACTTGTTCTTCACCTCGACCTCGACCAGCCCTTCGGCGTTGCGGCCGGTGATCTCGCCGACGAACTGCTGGCTGTCGGAGACCGAATAGCCATAATCGTAGTTCTGGTATTCGTTGTGGGCATGACGGCGCAGGAAGCCCTCGGTGTAGCCACGGTGCGCCAGATTCTCCAGCGTCTTGAACAGATCCGGATTGAAGGGGCGACCGGCGACCGCATCATCGATGGCCTGACGGTAGATTTGCGCGGTACGGGCACAGTAGTAGAAGGATTTGGTGCGACCTTCGATCTTGAGCGAATGCACACCCAGCTTGGTCAGGCGCTCGACATGCTGGATGGCGCGCAAGTCCTTGGAGTTCATGATGTAGGTGCCGTGTTCATCTTCGAACGCGGTCATGAACTCACCCGGGCGATTCTTCTCCTCGATCAGCACCAGCTGATCCGAGGGTTGGCCCAGACCCAGAGTCGGGGCGACTTGCACCGGAATTGGCTCCTGGCGATGGACGATCTGGCCGACGTCGTCCAACTTGCCTTCGTGGACCTTGTACTCCCACCGGCAGGCGTTGGTGCAGGTGCCCTGGTTCGGGTCGCGCTTGTTCAGGTAGCCGGAGAGCAGGCAGCGGCCGGAGTAGGCCATGCACAGGGCGCCGTGGACAAAGACTTCCAACTGGATGGTCGGGCAGTGCTGACGGATCTCTTCGATCTCGTCCAGGGAGAGTTCGCGCGACAGGATCACCCGCTCCAGCCCCTGCTGTTCCCAGAACTTGACCGTGGCCCAGTTCACCGCGTTGGCCTGCACCGACAGATGCACCGGCATCTCCGGGAAGTGCTCGCGCACCATCATAATCAGGCCCGGATCGGACATGATGAGGGCGTCAGGGCCCATGTCGATCACCGGCTTCATATCGCGGACGAAGGTTTTGAGCTTGGAGTTATGGGGCTGGATGTTGGCCACCACATACAACTTCTTGCCGAGGGCATGGGCTTCATTGATGCCCAGTTGCAGATTGTCGTGGTCGAATTCGTTGTTACGCACCCGCAGGCTGTAACGGGGTTGGCCAGCGTAGACGGCATCGGCGCCATAGGCGAACGCATAGCGCATGTTCTTCAGCGTTCCCGCTGGAGAAAGCAACTCGGGTCTGAACATAGTGTCTCTCTTAAGGTCTGATTTCAGGTCAGGAGGACCCCACCTGATGGGGTCGGCGGCGAATTGTAGCCTTGAGGGGGCGGGGGGCGCCAGCTTTTTGCCGACCGGGTCGGCACCGGAGGCGCGGTGCCTGCCCCAGCCACCCTCGGGTCTGGGTTGACCCGGTTCCGCCTGGTAGACGCTGGCGGTTTGAATGAATTCGAACGAGCGACTCAATGAGGAGCGGTTGTTCCGTGCCGCCCTTTGTCGGCAATGGCGATTTGCCAACCTGCCGCTTGGCGGGGGCGGTAAGGGGGCATAAGGCCATGCCCCCTTAACCCCCGGCCTTAGCGCCCACTGCCGCCTGACCCCTCGCTTACCGGCTGGCTTCCGGGAGCGTCAGCGATGGCACATCCCTGTGCCAGCGCTGACTCGCGCCGCATCCCTGCGGCTTGTTCCCTGCACCCTGCCTCCCGCTCGGGGCGGCACAGGGCGCGGCGACAATTCCGGCTTTGGCTTCTGGCCCGAGGTTTTAATAAATAAAAGTCAGATAAAGCTCATCTTTGCCAAACGACCCCATTTCTCCGGACCAGTGATTGCGCTAGCCTAGGGACTCAAAAAGCGCAAGGAGCCTGTTGTCATCTACAGATCGCGCCGCCAACCCGCCATCGGCGCTGTGACAGCCGCAAGTCAGGGGCGGTAGCCATGATGATTTGTAGTGGAAATGAGTTGATCGATTGCATGGATATTAAGACCG